>CAYJIG010000113.1:0-1516 GCA_964370165.1 uncultured Oscillospiraceae bacterium | reverse complement strand
ACCGGGATGGTGTGGGTGCCGGTGATGGCGGCGTTGTAAAGGTCTGTGCCCACAACGTCGGTGGTGGAAGCCAAAGTGCCTTCCTCAAGGCAGGCATCGTAAAAAGCGGTGCCATACTGAGGCTGGGCGATATATACCTCTAAAAAGTCCGGCTGAGTGTCGAAAATCAGCTTTTCGGTTTGTTTTACATCTTCCCAGGTTTCCCACGGCACACCGATGATGTAATATCCATACACCAAAAGGCCGGCCTCTTTTGCCCAGCGGCAAGCGTTGCGGTTATCCTGTGGCGTGGTGCCTTTTTTCATCTTTTTCAGGATTTTTTCGCTGCCGCTTTCAAACCCGAACGCAATGGCGAAACAGCCGGCTTTTTTCATCAAAACCAGTGTTTCTTTGGTCAGCGGCTTCACGCGTGAGTTTGCGGTGAAGTGGATTTTGCCGTGTAGTGGCGATGCAATGATAAGCTCGCACAGTTCTTTTACACGGTTTTGGTCCATGGTGAAAGTATCGGCCTTGAAAAAGAACTCGGATATGTTATGATTGTAATAGCAATCAGAAAGCTCGGCCATGATGTTTTCGGCGCTGCGATGGCGGATTTTTTTGCCGGAAATACACGGGGACAAGCAGAAAATGCACGAAGCACTGCATCCACGAGATGTCTGGATGGTGGCCATCGGCTTTTCAGTGTCGGGACGCATATACAGCTCGTTTTTCATCAGGTCTCGTGCAGGAAACGGTATGCTGTCTAGGTCTTCATACCACACATGAAAGCGAGTTTTTGCAAAGTTTTTAGCATCGTCACGATATAAAATGTTGTTAACGGCGGTGATGTCGCCTTTTTTATGCAAGGCATAGTCCACAATACCGCCAATACATGTTTCGGCCTCGCCGCCGATTAGGTAATCGACATTTTTAAGGTCTAAGCTGGCAAGAACGCTTTCCTCTATATCATAAAATAAGGCGCCTTTTAATACGATGGTAGCGTCTGTGTGTTTTTTTATTTCGTTTATAACTTCAATATCTGTGAAAATGGTACCATTTGTGATGCTAAGCATGATGACGGAGGGTGTGTGATTTTTTAAATCGTCTAAAATGTCGTCAAAGCTTTGCAGCTGTGTTTGATAGTCACGCACAAGTGGCACATAGCCTTTTTCACGTAGCACCGCGGCGCAATAGCCTAAATCGTTGCAAGCACGCATTGAAGCGGCGGTGGTGGCGCTGACGTCAAACTGGCACCTGTCTTCTCCACGCATAAACATCTTGCCCGGAGGATACATCAAAAGAACACGATCTCCCATTAAAAAGCGAACCCTTCTTTAAATAAATTAAAAACCAAACGTATACCATTTTCTCACATTTGCATTTTCACATTATTATATCCCATATATAAAGGAAAAGCAATAAGCCTAAAAGCCAATAAGAAAAAATATTAATTTGACAGCGGGGAACAATTGTGATATAGTGTTATAGCCGCATGGAACAGGTACGTAAAGATGTGCACAGCACACACCTGCTGCCG
>CAYJIG010000112.1:0-1982 GCA_964370165.1 uncultured Oscillospiraceae bacterium | reverse complement strand
TAAAAGAAAAGAAAACGGTTTTTTCGCAGTATGAAGAAGCCACGTTGGCCATGCTTTCGTGTGAAGTAGATGATGTGGAACAGTATATCATACAAAGGGATGCGCTGACAATAAAAGGGGAAGAACTGAACAACAAAATATCGAAGATATGTGATATGCATCCGGATAAAGAACGCCTGATCGCCACAACACGTGCGATGATAAACTATGATAAAGTGCCGCAAGAATATCATGAGCTGTATGAAAAAGCGCAGGCGATACGCAGCATAGGAAATCGTGTTTTAGATAACGATAAAAAAGTGATGGAGCGCATGAAGGTTTGGCAAAAAAATGCGCTTAGTAATATCAAGCAAAATCAAAACATGCCTAAAATCAAAAAATATTTAACGGATTTAACAGAAAAAAAGAGCACCGGAATGCTTCGAGATCAAAAAATATAATAATTATTTTAAAATAAAAGTCACTAAAAAAACAATATTTCACAATTTTAAGACAAAAAAATGTTATAAAAAGCTAAACATTTAAAGATAACGTACGAATATATAGATAGAGAATTGTTATTTCACAAAGATATATGTAGACCGGTTAAGGAAAGGAAATTAGAATGGCCATTAATTCATTGAGCGCTGCCAGCTACGGTTTTTCGGGCCTTGCTTCGGGTATGGACACCGAATCAATGGTAGAGGACATGCTGGCCGGTACCCAAGGTAAAATTGATAAAGCAAACCAAACAAAAGCATGGCTTGAACTTGAACAAACCATGTATCGTGATGTGTCGACACAACTGCGCACATTGCAAAGCAGTTTTTTAAGCTTTACATCAGACACAAATCTTTTGTCGAGCTCTTTTTATAATACAATGACTAGCACAGTGAATCCACCCAGTGGGTTATCTGCGGCTTTTTCTGTGACAGCAGGCACAACGGCATCCATTGGCACAACCAGCATGGACTATATTAAGCAATTGGCCACTGCACGTACAGAAAAAACACAAACGAATGCCAGCGGTCCTGTGAGCGGTATGTTTGATCATGATGCTGCTGAAGAGCTATTTAACTCTTATCGTGGCACAGACGCTACACTTACTATCAGAGTAGGCGATAAAGTACTTAGTATTCCAAATGCGCCGATGGAACTTGGTGGAAAGTCACCCACAGAGGTTGCAGATTATTTGAATGAGCTGTTCAACAGTTCAAGCAACCCGATTCCGGCAGAGGCACGTTTTACAAACAATAAACTGCAGATAATAGCCGATGATTCAGACGCATATATTGAAATTCACGGTAATAAAAACTCAAGCGCTGATAACCCAACATTGGCAATGAGCATGTTTGGTAGCGGACTTACTGAAATGAGTGGCCAAGGCGAGATTTCGGCCAGTGTAGACACTGAACTTTATCAGCCTAGCTTTACAGTGGATTTGGACGGTCGTACACAACAAATTTACATAGATTTAAAAGAGCTGGAGCAGTATGTAAATGCTACAGATGACGCATCGGCAGAAATAGCTAAAGAAGCAATGGTAAACACAATAAACGATCAGCTGAAACGTTATTTCGGCTCGGGTGTTTCGGCAAGTTATGATTCTGTTACAGGCGAAATAGGCTTTGACTCCGGTAGCGTCAGCCAAAAGTTCACCATTACAGGCGAAACATCTATGATGGGCATGCTGGGCATAGAAAATGGCATGTCGAATAAACTGAACACAAACATTGCCCTTAAAGACTTGAACTTCTCGGGCACATTGATGGGCAATAAACAAACATTCTCGGTTAATGGCGTGGAGTTTTCTTATGATTCTTCGGTAGATCTTGCCACCATCCTCGACGATATCAATGCATCTAAAGCCGGAGTGAAAATTTCATACCTTGAAAGCGAAGACAGATTTGTAGTGAAAAGTGCCGAGACAGGTGCCGGCGGTATCGGGTTTGATGTAGAGCAAATCGAAGGCAATCTAATGAGCATGCTGTTTGGTGCAGCAG
>CAYJIG010000111.1:0-2229 GCA_964370165.1 uncultured Oscillospiraceae bacterium | reverse complement strand
TATTACCGTTGTTCATAGTTTCCTCCTGTTTATACACCTTTTAAATATATACACTAGTAATATACCATATTTTCACCGATATTGTAAACAAAATAACTCAAAAGTCTATCATTCCGATAGCGTTATAAAGCAAATTCACTATTTCGTGTTATCAGACAAAAAAGATGACCGCGGTGTATATCGCAAAATCCCCGTGACCATCATGGGCGCAAAGCACACCCCCATGCAGCCGTATTTAATCGAGCCAAAGATGCACGAGCTGGTCGAAAGTTTCAAAAACAGCACCGAGCATATAACCACAAAACTCGCAAGGTTTCATATAGAGTTTGAAGCAATACACCCTTTCATAGACGGCAACGGCAGAACAGGACACTGCTTGTAAACCTTGAGCTCATGAAGGCGGGTTTTCCGCCAATAGATATAAAATTCACCGACAGGATAAAATACTACAACGCTTTCGATGAGTATCACGAAAAGAACAATATCGGTGCTATGGAGAATTTATTTGCAGGGTATATAAACGACAGGCTCACCATGTATCTCTCAATGCTGGGCGAAGAAGACTATAACGGCTTAGTGGAAACAGATAACAGTAACTTAAACCCCGCACTACGAACTAAATTTATTGATGGTCTAAACACGCCACTTTCTGAATGTGTTTCGGAAGATGATGCAGAGTGGTAATGTATAAAATTGTTTATACTAAAGTATGATAGCGAGCGCATTGTAAAGATAATAAGTCTTTGGTCACATTATAAATTTTAAAATATTATTTTTATACATTTTCGGGGAGCACGTAAAATTATATCCATACAAAATGACACCACCGACATAATCTGCGTCGGTGGTGCTTTGATATCATGGTGTTATACCCATCCTGTCTTCGGCGGCGTTGCTGCAGTATGTCATTTCAAGCTCACAAAACCAGCAGTAATCAAATAGTTCCTGCGCTTTTTTCCAGTTTAACCAATTATGTGGGCCATCGCTATCTATCCACACCGGGTCAGTCAAATATTCGCTATGCGTTTGCGGCATTACAATCTCACATATAATCTCCTGCATTATTTTGCCGTCTTCAGATTGATGCCCTGCTGTTTTATCGGGATCGATAAAAGCGGCTTTGTATGGCGATAGCAAGTCTCTTAAATCCTTTTCACTAAGCTCCCCGCATTCGTACAGTTCAATAAGCAAAATTTCAATAATCTCCACAAAATTTCCAATTTTCATAATTTCCCTTTCTGTGTACAATATTTTTTATAAAAGCCGGTTTTTGCTTTTTTGCCTGATACAGCTTAGTGGTTTATTCTCTGAACGTAAGCATTAATTCATCCAGCATTTTTAAGTGCTCTTCACTTGGCCGTATGAACTCGTGGCTTGCGAGGTCTGTCAAAAACTCTGCCAAACACGGTTTTGGTATTTTATACGCACCATTAATTACTATCTTTCTGATTTTGCCTTGCCCGCACCATTTTGTTATGGACGAATTGGGATAACCTGAAAACTCAGCCGCACTTTTCGCATTCATAACGTCATCATATTCTCCCATCTGCGAAACCAAGTTTTTACGCAATGCGACTATCTGACGCGAAGTCAGATTTTGCAGCCTTAAAAAAATATCATGCCGCATTACTGCATAAGCTGTTTGCCTTTGGCTGTATTTCCAAGGATTTCGTTTGCGATCTTTTAAATATAGTATTACATCCGAGGTTTGTAATATGTACTGCCGAGTTTTTTTATTCGCCACTTTGCAAGGGATCAGTTTTTCTTCAATAAGTCTCTTTGCGGTGGCTTTACTGACATGCACTTCTTTGCGAAAATCTTCTTTCGACATGGTCAGTGGGTACTTTCTTCTTAGGCGTTCATACAGCTTTTGATTATTGATTTTTTACACCTCCAAAAAACAGCTTATTTGCACCAAAAAAGGGCTAACATCTCTCCTACATCTCTCCTAAATGCTGTAACATCCCTCCTAAATGCTAATTTTTCAAAAAAACAGCAAAATCAACGGTTCACGGGTTTCAACCACAAAAAGAGCAGAAAAACCGCATGAAATCAGTGGTTTTTCTGCTCTTTTAAAGTCGTTTGTATTCCTATGTTTTCTGCATAAAGGCCATTATGAAGAAAAAACTCGAAATGTTGTGTGGAGCAATCTACCCAGGGTTCGAATCCCTGACTCTCCGCCAATAGGAACAAATCCGAACACCAAAGCCTTTGTGATAGGCGATGTGT
>CAYJIG010000110.1:0-2235 GCA_964370165.1 uncultured Oscillospiraceae bacterium | reverse complement strand
TTATAGCCGCATGGAACAGGTACGTAAAGATGTGCACAGCACACACCTGCTGCCGCTTTTGTTTGGTAGAGCATTCCGGCGAGACTATTTGAAAGATGAAGGTAAGATTTATGTACGCAGTAATCAAAACCGGCGGAAAACAATACCGCGTGGAAAAAGGCGACGAGATTTTCGTAGAGCTTTTGGACGTTGAAGCAGGCGATACACTTGTGTTTGAAGATGTGTTGGCTGTGGGCGACGACGGCAAAGTGAAAGTGGGCACCCCGTTTGTGAAGGGCGCCAGCGTTACCGCTAATGTTGTGAAAAACGGCAAAGGCAAAAAACTGAACATCATTACTTATAAACCAAAAAAGGGTAGTGTGCGCCGTTTAGGCCATCGTCAACCCTATACCAAGGTGGAAATCACCGAAATTAAAGCATAAGGGAGGATATTACAAATGGCACATAAGAAGGGCGTAGGTAGTACTAAAAACGGTCGCGATTCCGAGAGTAAACGCTTGGGTGCAAAACGCGCCGACGGTCAGTTCGTATTGGCAGGCAACATCCTTGTTCGCCAACGTGGAACCCATATCCATCCCGGTGTGAATGTGGGCAAAGGCAAAGACGATACCTTGTTTGCACTGGTAGACGGCAAAGTGCGTTTCGAGCGCTGGGGCCGTGACCGCAAAAAAGTGTCTATCGAGCAATAATGCAGAAAAGATGCGCCGGGCCTTGTGCCCGGCTTTTTTCTATAAGGAAAGAGAGTGCTTAATGTTCATTGATGTAGCCAGAATACGTATTGCGGCCGGAAACGGTGGTAATGGATGTGTGGCGTTTCATAGAGAAAAATATGTGGCCAACGGCGGGCCTTCCGGCGGCGACGGTGGCAACGGCGGCGATGTTTTGTTTGTGGCAGACGATAACCTGTCTACCTTGATGGATTTTCGCTACAAGCGTAAATATTTGGCCCAAAGCGGAGAAGACGGTCGTGCGAAAAAACAAAGCGGAAAAAACGCACCTGACCTTGTGATAAAAGTGCCCAGAGGTACGCTGATACTAGAGGCCGAAAGCGGCCTTGTGATGGCGGATATCTCGGGCAACGAGCCTGTGCGCCTTGCAAAAGGCGGACGTGGCGGCTGGGGCAACCAGCATTTTGCCACACCTACACGCCAAGCGCCAAGGTTTGCAAAACCCGGAAAGCTAGGACAAGCGTTTGATATTAAACTAGAGCTGAAGCTGATTGCCGACGTGGGGCTTATCGGGTTTCCAAACGTGGGTAAATCCACGCTGATAAGTGTTATTAGTGCGGCGAAACCCAAGATTGCAGGGTATCATTTCACCACGCTGACGCCTGTTTTGGGCTTGGTGCGTGTGGCGGAAGAAGAAAGTTTTGTGGCGGCGGATATCCCGGGGCTTATTGAAGGCGCGGCCGACGGCGCAGGGCTTGGGCACGACTTTTTACGGCATGTGGAGAGGTGCCGGCTTTTAGTCCACATGGTGGACGTGGCGGGTACCGAAGGACGTGACCCCAAAGAAGACTTTGAGATAATAAACAAAGAGCTTGCCACTTTTTCAAGCGAGCTTTCGAAGCGTCCGCAGATAGTGCTGGGCAACAAAAGCGATGTGGCAACCGAAGAGCAGATAGAAGACTTCAAGGCGTATATAGAAGAAAAAGGCCTTATTTTCCGTGCAGTGTCTGCGGCGGCGCATACAGGTGTGAAGGAACTGCCTCGTATTATGTATACCGAGCTGCAAAAAACACCGCAACCTGCAAGGTACGAGCCTGAATATATAGCACCTGAAAAAAGCGAAGATACCAGAACTTTCACTGTGGAAAAAGTGGATACCGGCGTTTTTTACATCGAGTCTGCGTGGCTTGAGGGGATTTTGGTGGGCAGCGACATGGACGACTGGGAAAGCTTGCAATATTTTCAGCGTCAGTTGGAGTCCGGCGGTGTGCTGGACAAGCTTCGTGAAATGGGTGTTGAGGAAGAAGACACCATTAAAATAGGCGATTATGAGTTTGATTATATTTTCTAGCTTGTGAAAATGTGAAAGTGCTGAGGTGGCTATGCTTAATATGCCCGAAAGTGATATAGACATAAAAGAACGCTCGCCTTTGGCTCTGGCTTTTGTGGGCGACGGCGTGCTGGAGCTGCTTGCACGCTCGCATATTGTGGCGCATAGCCGTGCGCCGGCAGGCGTGCTTCATCGCAAGGCGGTGCAGATAGTGTCGGCCAAGGCGCAGTTTGCCGC
>CAYJIG010000109.1:0-2304 GCA_964370165.1 uncultured Oscillospiraceae bacterium | reverse complement strand
GATATATTATATAAGTATACTGTAGCACCCCACTTATCGTCAAGGTGCCGGCGGTTAGGCTTAGACACTATTACGCTTTTTGAAAAAAGCCAGCCAAGTCAATGTAATCCGAGTCCGTTTTTTATTTAGCCAAAAGCCCCATACCGGCGTCAGCGCATCTTGTAAGGCGGCAGCCTTACTGCGCCGCACTTCCTTGGTATAGAACTTTTGGCGGTATAAAAAATTCGCAGAACCTCTTGCTCACAAATTTTTGTGGTAGGCAAGGCAGACGACCGAGCAATACTTTGTGTATTGTGAATGAGGATAACGCAGTCTAACACGGAAATTTGTAAGCAAGAGGCGGCCTCGGATTGCATTGGCTTGGCCAGCAAAAACTTCCAATGACGCATTTTATACAAAATGCGTTGGTTTTTTGTGATATATAAATTAGTAATGTAAATCTATTTAAGGCATTGTGTGATTTCAGGTGATTCTATCACATGCCCCGTGTCCGCTCTGCGCCCTATGATTAAAGTTTTTGCCAAAGTTTTTCAAAAAGCGGGGCTTTTTGAAAAAAAGCGTGTGGTGGATTTGACGGTAAAATATGGTTGAAATGACGATTTTTGTGAATAAATCAAAAAAAGCTTGCATATTTCATTGGTTTATAGTAAAGTGCTGTGTGGTGCTACTATTGTGCAGATGTTACGAAAATAAGTATATGTGCACGGTGGTTGTTATACTAATTATTGATGTAAAGGATAACATGATGAAATATGATGTTGTAATTGTGGGCGCGGGACCTGCCGGGATATTCACTGCGCTGGAGATGATTCGCAATAACACAAAAAAGAAAATAGTGATGCTGGAAAAAGGTAAACCTGTAGAAAAACGTGAATGCCCAAAAACACGTACACACACTTGCGTGAACTGTAAACCATGCCATATAACGACAGGATTTTCAGGCGCGGGCGCGTTTTCTGACGGTAAACTTTCGTTGTGCTACGAGGTAGGCGGAGATTTCCCAAACCTTGTTGGTAACGATGTAGCGCAGAAACTGATAGATTACGCGGACGGTATCTACCTGGAATTTGGCGCGTCTACCAAAGTGGAAGGCGTGGGCGACCCGATAAAAACTAAAGATATCAGAAAACGTGTTATCCAAGCAGGCCTGAAACTGGTGGATTGCCCGATTAGGCATATGGGTACCGAAAAAGCTCAGGAGATATATAAAAGTATCCAGGATTACTTGACTGAAAACGGTGTCGAGATATTGTTTGATACCGAATGCGCTAATTTAATAATGCGTGAAAAAGAATGTCTTGGGGTAGTGGCGATAAGCAAAAACAAGGAAGAGTTTGAGATTTTAGCCGAAACCACTGTTGTTGCGGCAGGACGCAGAGGCGCCGATTGGCTGGATCATTTGTGTGCCGAGCATGATATAGCGCATCAGCCGGGTACGGTGGATATCGGTGTACGTGTGGAAGTACGTAACGAAATCATCGAAGAAATTAACGCTGTATTGTATGAATCTAAAATAATCGGGTACCCGAAACCTTTTAAAAATAAAGTGCGTACGTTTTGCCAAAATCCCGGTGGGTTTGTTAGCCAGGAAAACTATGATAACGACTTAGCCGTGGTGAATGGGCATTCATATAAAGATAAGAAATCCGATAACACTAATCTTGCGATATTATGCTCGCATAATTTTAGTCATCCGTTTAATCAGCCGATTGCGTATGCGCAGAAAATAGGCGAGCTGACAAACATGCTTGGTGACGGGCATATCATGGTTCAAAGGTATGGCGATATATTGGACGGAAAACGTACATGGGAAGAAGAATTATCGAAATCTAACGTGAAACCGACGCTTGTGGATGCCGTGGCAGGGGATATCACCAGCGCGATGCCGTATCGCTCGATGTTGAATATCATTAATTTTATTAGCGCGATGGATCACGTGGTACCGGGTTTCGCTAGCGCAGAAACATTGTTGTATTCGCCGGAACTTAAGTTTTATTCCAATCGCGTGAAGATGGATGAAAACCTGTATACTAACGTGAAAGGTCTGCATTGTTTGGGTGATTCCAGCGGCTGGACACGTGGCCTGATGATGGCATCCGCAATGGGTATCCTAATGGGCCGTAATCTTATCTAATATACTTTAGGCTTAGACACTGTTACGCTTTTTGAAAAAAGCCAGCCAAGTCAATGTAATCCGAGTCCGTTTTTTATTTAGCCAAAAGCCCCATACCGGCGTCAGCGCATCTTGTAAGGCGGCAGCCTTACTGCGCCGCACTTCCTTGGTATAGAACTTTTGGCGGTATA
>CAYJIG010000108.1:0-3068 GCA_964370165.1 uncultured Oscillospiraceae bacterium | reverse complement strand
GCAAAAAACTTTAATCAAAAACCACATACCTAAAATAGAATTACTTGAAATACTGTGCTGCGCTCCGCTGGCGCTGGCACAAGTTTTTGCTAAGCTTTTTTCAAAAAGTGTAAAATTATCTAAGCCTAAAATATTGGCATAGCACCCACAAAAATCCCCGAAGGTAAAATCACCACCATCGGGGAGATGCGTGCTTATCCTAATTTAACCGTCTTGGTTGATTTTTTCAAGAAGCTCACCAATCACACGATCGGCGTCATCATACAAAACCTGACACGTGCCCACCTGACGATGTCCGCCGCCGCCATACTTAAGCATAAGGCTACCAACATTCGTGTTAGAGGTACGGTTCAAAACACTGTGACCCACCGCAATAGGCGCGTTAGACTTACCACGCCCGTCAACTATCCACAGCGAGATATTCTGCTCAGGATAAAGGCTGTAAATCAAAAACCTGTTGCCTGTATATATAGGCGCCACATTCCTCAAATCAGTAACAATAGCGTTACCTTTCACGTAGGTATGTTCTTTAATCATGTTGCGGAACTCTACATCCTGCTTAAAATAAAGCTCGATACGTTCTTTCACGTCTTGGCCTTCCAAAATCTCTTCAATGGTTTTCACACGCACTTCTTCAATAAGCTGCTCCATCAAAGCATAGTTTGAAATACGGAACTCACGAAAACGTCCAAGCCCGGTACGTGGATCCATCAAAAATCCTAAAAGCACCCAACCGGACGGATCTAAAATCTCTTCACGTGTAAGTTTCGCGGCATCCACCTTATCCACGGCAATAACCATGTCTTCAAGATGCGGCATTTTCGCCTTACCGCCATAATACTCATAAATCACGCGCGCGGCGCTGTCTTCAATACGGCTTTCGCCCTCAAACGTGGCCTTATCGCCAAGCCGTTCGCTCTCAGAGGTGTGATGATCAAACCACATCTTGGCACCTTCCACATAAGGCACGTTTGCCAAAACGTCGTTTTCGCCAACCTCCACAAGGCCGTCTTGCAAGTCTTTTGGGTGCACAAATGTCCAAGAATCAATGATATCAAGTTCTTTTAACAATGCGGCACAAGCCAGACCATCGAAATCTGACCGGGTCAACAATCTCATTATATAAAACCTCCGATATGTATTTTTTTATATGTGTGTTTATTTTACCATGAACAATATGAAAAATCTAGTTTTTTATGTTATGTTTTTATGTAAAAATTGAAGCACTTTAATTCTTTACTTGACTAAATTAATAAAGTGCTATATACTAAACATGTTTAAACATGATATTATATAGTAGAATGAAGAAATAATGAAAAAGAGGTATACATATGCAGCTGCCAACATTGCTTCGTGACGAGGAGATTTCTTTGCGTTTGCGTGCACTTTATGAGGAAAACGGATACGGCCTATATCGGATGGGCAGTTTTGAGGAATATGATTTTTACCTTCAGAATAAGTCGTTTTTGATGGATGCGGACGTCATCACATTCACCGGCACAGACGGGCGCTTGATGGCGCTTCGGCCGGACGTCACGTTGTCCATTGTCAAAAGCACAAAAAACGGCGAAGTGAGGCGGGTATATTACAACGAAAACGTGTTTCGGCACACACGCCAAAGTGGCGAATACAAAGAAATCCGCCAGATAGGCCTTGAGTGTATCGGCGGGGGAGCCTCGGCCGAAAAAGAGGTGCTGGGCCTTGTGCTGAAAAGCCTTGAGCTGATTGGTAAAACGGCGCTGGATGTCTCTCACATGGGCGTGGTGGAGGGTGTTTTGGGCTTGTTTGAGAAAACAGAGCACCAAAAAGCCGCGGCACAAGCCTTGCAAAACAAAAGCGGCCACGCTATGAAAACAGTGGCTGAAAATGCGGGCCTGTCAGACGAGCTGACAAATGCGGTGGTGGCTTTGGTATCGCTTTCGGGCGAGTTTTTTCAAACTTTGCAAAACGCAAAGCAGCTGGCAAAGGATATACCCGGTGCGTTGTCGGCCTTGCAAGAGCTTGAAAACATCGTAAAATCGGCAGAAATCCCACAAAACGGCGTGTGTGTTCGGTTAGATTTTTCTATAGTGAACGATGCCGGATACTATAACGGGCTGATATTCAAAGGCTATGCCGAGGGTGTTCCGGTGCCTATTTTGGGCGGTGGCCGGTACGACAATTTACTGCATCGCCAGGGTAAAACGCAGGGTGCGGTAGGCTTTGCGTTGCCGCTGGATGCGCTGGGCCTCAGCGATGTCGGCGCCGTTTCCGAGGGTGATGACTGGCTGAAAGTTGCCTTGCCGAAAGGCCGCCTTGCCGAGAAGATGCACGGCATGTTTTCGGCCATTGGCCTGACCGAAGGCGAGATGGACAAGAAAAGCCGTAAGCTGGTGTGGGAAGATGAAAAGTCGAAGATACGATATTTTTTGGTAAAGCCTACCGACGTGGACATATATGTAGAGCACGGCGTGGCGGATATCGGCGTTGTGGGCAAGGACATTTTGCTTGAGAACAACTCGGATGTTTTAGAGCTTTTAGACCTAAAGTTTGGCAAGTGTCGGTTTGCGGTGGCGGCGCATGTGGACTATAAAGAAGATACCACAAGAGTGCTGCGAGTTGCCACGAAATACACCGAAGTGGCACGTAAATTTTACGCACAAAAAAGCCGCAACATCGAGCTGATTGAGTTGCATGGTTCGATAGAGCTTGCGCCGCTGATTGGCCTTGCCGACGTGATTGTGGATATTGTAGAGACCGGCTCCACCTTAAAGGAAAACGACTTGCATGTTATTGAAGACGTGGCGTTTTCTTCGGCGCGCTTGATTGCAAACCGTGCCTCACAACGCTTCAAGCAAGACAGGATTGCAACGTTGTGCCAAAAGCTGGAGGTGATGGTGTGACGGCTATTGTAGACTATGGCGTGGGGAATTTATTCAGCCTGAAAAGCTCGCTGGAGTGTATAGGCGAGGATGCCGTGGTGACCAAAGATGCAGGCGTGCTTTTGTCGGCACAGCGTGTGATATTGCCGGGTGTGGGTGCGTTTGAAGACGCCATGGCAAAGCTGAAAGAACAAAACCTGTGCGATG
>CAYJIG010000107.1:0-3144 GCA_964370165.1 uncultured Oscillospiraceae bacterium | reverse complement strand
TATAGCAATGATATACTCCAATCAAATAGCACATGAGGCGCACATGTGGTAAATAAAGTTTTAGAGGGTAGTATCATGAAACAAAATGTACAAAAGTTCGGAAGATTTCTTAGTGCTATGGTTATGCCAAACATAGGCGCTTTTATCGCTTGGGGTCTAATAACGGCTTTGTTCATTCCTGATGGTTGGTGGCCAAATGAAGCGCTGGCGGAGCTTGTGGGTCCGATGCTAACGTATCTTTTACCACTGTTAATAGGCTACACCGGCGGTAAAGCGATAAGCGATGTCAGAGGTGGCGTGGTAGCGGCAATCGCGACATTCGGTGTTATCGCAGGATCGGATATACCAATGCTTCTTGGCGCCATGATAGTGGGTCCGTTAAGCGGTATAGTTGTGAAAAAATTTGACAAATTAACACAAAGCAAAATCCCGGCAGGCTTCGAAATGCTTATCAATAACTTTTCGGCCGGCATAATAGGAATGCTATTGCTGATTGTTGGCTATTACGGCGTAGGTCCACTGGTCACTGCAGGCACAAGTGCACTTGGTGCAGGCGTTAACGCTCTTGTAGAGATGGGTATGCTGCCAATAACAGCGATTTTTGTGGAACCGGCCAAGGTGCTGTTCCTGAACAATGCTATAAACCATGGGGTGTTTACACCACTCGGTGCAGAGCAAGTTAGTGAAATAGGCAAGTCTGTGTTCTATATGATAGAGTCAAACCCCGGCCCCGGCTTAGGTCTTTTGATTGCATTTATGGTTGCGGGCAAAGGTAGCGCAAAAAGCAGTGCACCGGGCGCAGCGATAATCCACTTCTTTGGTGGTATACACGAGCTGTACTTCCCGTATGTACTTATGAAACCGGTAACCTTGCTTGCTCTTATTGCAGGCGGCGCAACAGGAACATTTATTTTCTCTACATTTGGCGGCGGCCTAACAGGAGCGGCTTCCCCGGGAAGTTTTATTGCACAGATGATTATGACGCCTGCCGGAGCACACTTACCTAATATTTTAGGCATATTTGCCTCTGCAGCGGTTACATTTATCATTGCTGCAGTACTTATTAAACGAAGTGCAGACGAGGATGATGATATTGACGCTGTACAACAAAAAGTGAAGCAAATGAAGGCAGAGTCTAAAGGTCAACAAACAACCCAGCCTGATGCTTCCCAAAACGTATCATCTAGGAGCAATTTAGCAGATGTAACACTTATCATCTTTGCATGTGATGCAGGCATGGGCAGCAGTGCAATGGGCGCTACAAAATTGCGAAAAAAGCTAAAGACAAGTGGTGTAAATGACGTTACTGTTAAACATGCACCTGTGAGCGAAATTCCAAGCGATGCACATGTTGTTGTAACACATGAACAGCTTAAAGAAAGAGCTCAGCAGGCAAACCCAAGCGCATATCTTGTCACGATAACTGACTTTTTATCAGCGCCGGAGTATGAAATACTCATAACAAAAATCAAAGAAGATAAAGGGGTAGAATGATGATAGAATTTCAATATACTATTGTAGATCAACACGGCATACATGCAAGGCCTGCAGGCGAATTCATAAAAGTTATGCAAGGATATGAATGTGATGTGGCCGTTACAAAAGGCCCTAAGACTGTAAGCGGGAAAAAACTCTTCGCGTTGATGGGCATGGCGGTAAAGCAAGGCGAAACAATTACGGTTAACTGCGACGGAGCAGATGAGGCTGCCGCATCAGATGCTGCAAAAAAATTCTTATCAGAAAATCTTTAAAAGTATCGTAGTGGGTGAGAGATAGCATGAGTATTATACCTCAACGGCTTAGTAAAATATTTGCCATTATCCTGGAAAGCGAAGA
Organism: uncultured Oscillospiraceae bacterium; assembly: GCA_964370165.1. GTDB lineage: Bacteria > Bacillota > Clostridia > Oscillospirales > Ruminococcaceae > JAAYCI01. The sequence goes on along the minus strand of CAYJIG010000107.1, from coordinate 1,308 downwards.
GCCGGTTAGCGTAGCCACGCTTTCTAAGGATTTGGATGTAAGTCGCCGCACTATATTTCGAGAGCTGGAAAACGTAGATAACATTTTAAAGAAAATGAATTTACAGCTTGAGACAACTGTAGGCGAGGGGCTTTATCTAAAAGGAAGCAAGGCGGATAAAGACAAGCTTGTTGAAATGATAAAAATTCAGCGTGAAAGCCTTGCGGCTAATAAAGACAGCAGACGTATCGCGCTTGCATTACTGCTTCTTGACAGCACTCAGTGGGAAAAGCTTTATTATTTTTCGAGTGTGTTGGAAGTGAGCGAGTCTACTGTCAGCCTGGATATGGATATACTCAAGCAGGAATTTAAGAGCTATAACGTTCAGCTACTTAGAAAAAAAGGAATGGGTGTTTTTGTCAACGGCACCGAGCTGAATATAAGAACGGCGTTTGTAAACTACTTGCTAAAGGCTCAAAACATTCCTGTTCTCACCACTATGAAGGGAAACATTTTATCCACTACTATTGCTAAGGGCGTCGAGCAGATAATAAATGAACAGTCAATTTTCCTGAATTGGATGACTCAAGACGCCCTTGCAATATTATCTTATCGTCTTATAGTGCAAATATCTCGGCTTAAAAACGGGATGACACTAAACATAAGTGAAATCAAGAAACAAAACACACTGTATACCGAAGTGGCAAAAAATCTAGTACAGGAAATCTCATATCACTTTGATATTGAGATAATTGATCAAGAACTTGACTATATTGTTGATGGACTACGTGCTGCACGCACAAAAACAGGCAGTGAGTTTTATGAAGATGAAAGCGTGAGCTTTACGCGTGCACAGAGCTTGGCATACAAGATGATAGAGTGCTTTGATAGCCGGCTTGCACCTACGTTAAAAATGAATGAAGATTTGGTACGTGGTTTAAGTATCCATCTTTGGTCGGCCGTTGTCAGGATAGAAAGTGGGTATAGTATAAAAGATCCTTTAGGCGGTCAGCTTAAAAGGGAATATCCCGATATATACCACGGTGCCGAGAAGGCTTGTGTTGTTTTAAGCGATGAGCTTGGCAAGCCAATTTCAGAAGAGGAAGTTTCGTGTGTGGCCACACATTTTGGTGCGGCGGTCATGCAAATCGGCGTAAACAAACTGAAACGCAGACTAAAAGTTAGCATCATTTGCCACGGCGGAATAGGCGTGTCGTACATGATGGCGGGGCAGGTAAAAAAGATATTTGGGAAGGATGTAATCACTGAAGTAGGTATTTACAACCAGCCATATAGCTGGAAAGACAGTGATTTTCTGATAGCGACAAC
>CAYJIG010000106.1:0-3167 GCA_964370165.1 uncultured Oscillospiraceae bacterium | reverse complement strand
AATTCGCAGAACCTATTGCTCACAAATTTTTGTGGTAGGCAAGGCAGACGACTGAACAATACTTTGTGTATTGTGAATGAGGATAACGCCGCCTAACACGGAAATTTGTAAGCAATAGGCGGCCTCGGATTGCATTGGCTTGGCCAGCAAAAACTTTCACTGACGCATTTTATACAAAATGCGTTGGTTTTTTTTGATATATACACATTAATGTGGTATAGTCATAATGTATTGCGTATTTTTAAGTGATTCTATTATATGTATGGTTTTTAATTGAGTTTTTTGCCAAGCTTTTTTTCAAAAAAGCGGGAGGGATTTGATGAAGAAGATAATATTTGGGTTTGTGTTTATACTTTTAGTGGCGGTGTTATCCGTCGGTATTTTTATGTACGTAACGTATGAAACAACGACGGAAGACAGTATCCCGCCACTATATGCGGAAGCATTTGGCCAAGAAATGACGACGGTAAATACGACATGGCACACGCCGACAGTTATGGGCTATTTATACAAAGATTTCACGATAACAGAAGAAAAAACGGCTGCGGTTTCGGTACAGGCACCGATGGATACGGGACTGGTATACCCGACGGGATACACGACTTCACTTACGGTAACGAAAGACGATACGGTGGTTTTTGAAGGCGATGCCGAGACTTTTTCACAAGACGTGATGGCAAACGCAGGGATATACACGTTTAATGTAACGTGCGAGAAACCACAAACAGAGGGCGATGCGTATGGCACGTTTATGTTTGAGCTGGACATCGAATGGACACCCGAACCCGAACTTGAAACAACGGTATTGTTCGGCGATGAGGTGCTACAACAAGGCGATATTTTCGTAGTGCAGGTACTGGACGCACCGGAAAACGTGGTCCCCGTGGCCGAGACAGACATGGGACAAGTGGTGTTCACACCAATGGACAGACCACAAAGCTTTTCGGCGGTGGTTGCGGTGGGTCACGACCGTGCGGTGGGCGAATACCCGGTAACGGTAACTGTGGGCACGCAGGAATTCAGCCAGACAGTAACGGTGGAAGCGTTTGATTTCCTGCAACAGAACCTGGAAATAGACACCAGCGACCCCGTGATAAGCGAGGCAAACAGCGCCGAGGCGTATGAACAATATCGACAAACAATCCCGCCGTTATGGGAAACATACGACGAGGAAAGATACTGGGACGGCGCGTTTATATGGCCGGCCGAGGGTAGAATCACCTCAGAATACGGCGTACAACGTATCACAAACGGGGACGCATCAACCCTACGTACTCACGCGGCACTGGATATCGCAAACGCCGAAGGTACGCCGATTATAGCACCCGGCGCAGGCAGGGTAGTGTTTGCCGACGTGCTACTGAACACCGGCGGAACTATAGTAATCGAACACGGTGGCGGCCTGAAAAGCTACTACTACCACTTGTTTGAAATCGACGTTGTGGCGGGCGAAATGGTGGAACAAGGCCAGCAGATTGGCCTGATGGGTACCACCGGATACTCTACCGGCTCGCACCTGCATTTTGAGATGCGGATATTTGAAGAAACCGTCAGCCCAACAATGCTGTTTACAGATGAAGCGGGTGCGTACTCGCTACCTGATGTGGCTATAGAAGGCGTTGTGGAATAACGAAAATCGACAAAATGATGTGAATTTTGGACTTTTTAAAGTGTATGATGAAGATACATGCTAACCCGAAAGGAGATGTATCTGAAATGGATGACAAAAACACTGAAAAAAGACTGCATATCGAAGAAATTGAGTATGGAGACAACGAAAAAGTAAAGCAGCTGGACCAGTATGAGTTCTTTTGGAAAAATGAAGGGAATATGGGCGAGACCGAAAAAGAAAGTATTAAACGGATGGTTGGCCAAGCGTTGCATGAGATTCCGGCCGTGCTGGCGGTGAAAAGTTATCTGGGGGATATATTTAAGAAAAACGATGATATAACGAAAGGTATCGTGGTGCATAAGACGTCTGAAGGTAGGATTGGTGTGGCGCTTCGTGTGGTGGGTGACGAGGATACCGATACCGAGCATTTGATTCGGCAGATGACCAACTCTATCACCGGCGTGTTGCAGATGGAGCCGGGTGTTGAAGTGGGTGCGCTTTCGATACAAATAGTGCATACCATGTCGCAAGCGGAGTTTTATGAAAAACATGAAATATAAGTGAGCGGATACATGCCCTGCCGTATGGCGGGGTTTTTTTAAGAGTATATGATATCAAAGTGGGGTGTCGAGATGCAGATGGAGCCGGTGGCGAAGATTTATACCGATTTTAAGACGAAGTTTGGCGTGCCGCGTCAAAGTAATCTTGTGAAAGAACTTGTTGCAGAAGTGGTGTTTGAGCCGAAGTATCGGAGCATGGATGCCGTGCGTGGGATTGAGGAGTTTTCGCATGTTTGGTTGGTGTGGGGGTTTTCTGTGCCGAAAAGTGATGCGTTGACGGTCAGGCCGCCACGGCTTGGTGGGAACGAAAAAAAAGGCGTGTTTGCGACACGCTCACCCTTTCGGCCGAATCCTATCGGGATGTCTGTGGTGAAGCTTTTGAAAGTGGAAAATACCGAGGATAAAGGGCCTGTGTTGTGTGTGAGTGGTGCGGATTTGGTCGATGAAACGCTGATTTATGATATTAAGCCGTATTTGCCGTACGTGGATTGCGTGCCTGAAGCGGTGGGTGGGTTTGCGCAAAATCAGCCGTTGAAAGTGCTTTCGGTGGTGTTTGTGGATGATAGCGTGGTTGAAAATATGCCGATTGAAAAACGAAAAGCGTTTGTGGAGGTGCTTGAACTTGATCCACGGCCTGCGTATCAGAATGACCCAACGCGTGTGTACGGGTTTGTGTTTGCGAACCGAGAAGTGAAGTTTACAGTAAATGAAAACATACTGACAGTCCTTTCAATCACCGCTTTTTGAAAAAAGCTTGGCAAAAACTTTAATTGAAGGGCGCACTACCTGTCAGATTACCGCATCGCAGGTGCAATTGCGTGTGCCGCTGGCACAAAAATGAATTATTTGCTTGAATTCTATTGACAAGTGTTTCGCAATAGAGTATTATAACAAGGTACTTTTCATTGCACGGGTTGGTTTTGCGATGAGGTTTAGGTGTAATATAGGGGTATAGCTCAGTTGGTAGAGCAGCGGTCTCCAAAACCGCGTGCCGA
>CAYJIG010000105.1:0-3179 GCA_964370165.1 uncultured Oscillospiraceae bacterium | reverse complement strand
CACAAAAAAGCGACACGTTGCGCCTTTTTTGCGTGTCGTCCATGTTTTTTTGGCACGGGTATGACAGGCTGATAAAAGGCATGGCGGAGTATAAAAATGTAAAAGGCGCACAAAAAGTTGTGCTGGATATAGTAGGTGATGGACCACAGCGTAAAGAATGGCAAGCGCTGGCGAAAGAGCTTGGCTTGCAGGACGTTGTACATTTTCATGGCACAAAAACAGGAGAGCCGCTTGCCGATATTATTGCACAAAGCAATGTAGCGGTGGCGTCACTGGGCTGGTATCGTAAGGGAATGTCGGTGGGCTTTGAGCTGAAAACACGCGAGTATATAGCCCGTGGGATACCGTTTTTGTATGCGTGCGAAGACATAGCGGCAAAAGACGTGGCGCAGTGTTGTTTATTGTTTTCAAACGATGATACACCGATAGATATATCCAAAGTGGTGGACTTTGCGCGTGGGATTTCGGCCGATGAGTGTGCTGAATATCTGCAAGAATACGCAAAAAAACACCTGCGCTGGGAAACGCAGATGCAGAAAGTGATAGATAAAGCAAGTGGAAAATGAAAATATTTATGCTGTATAATGTGGTATATTGGCGCTTTAGCAATAGCGATGATAACTCAAGTTTTTCAAAAACATGACGATAACTATTATGTGAAGTATCTGATGAAAGGGTGAGTTATGTCTGTGATAATACAAAACATGAATAATCAAAGTATATTAAAGCCACAAATGCAAAACTCAAGCCTACAAAACGTAATAAATCAGATTAACGCAAGTGTAGCAAACAGACAAAATTTTGATGCAGTGGAACTGAGCGAGAAAGCACAAGAACTGCTAAAAGAAAGTAAAGCTGCTAAAGCAAAAGATAAAGAGCCGATTATCGATTATGAAAATTCAGAGATGATACAAAGCGACAAATGGGGAGCTCATACCAAAGCAGAGTTTGCTGAAATGTCGCTAGATAGCCAGCGAAATGATCTTAAAACGATTTCGGATCAAATAGACTACCATAAATCAAAACTAGAGTTTACAATGGAGAAAATAGCAGAGCTTGAAAATTATATAAGCGGCGACGCCCCTCACAGCGAGCTAAACATAACAAAAGAAACAGCGGAAGCGTACTTGCATAACTATAAGCAAAGTATTACCGAAGATTATGCTGATTTTACCATTGGTAGATCTCAATATCATGCAGATGAGTTTGACAAGTTATCGGGTGGCCTAGCCTCAGAAGTGTTTGAGAATCCGCTACATTCATTAAATACAGAAGATTTAGGACTGTCAAATTTATCTGATGATCCTAAAGAAATTATGAAAGCCTTGGATAATGCGTCTGAGATGCTGGATAAAATGACAAAAGACTTAGAGCGTGCTTTTTTTGATGCTACAGGTGGCAAAGAGTTTACAGAGCCTGCCAAAAGCTGGAGTATTTTTGGTGGAGATTCCGACTTGAGCTTTTTTGCCTCTCAAATGGAAACAGGGTACAAAATGGCTGTGTCGGATTTAAGCTTTACGGGTGAAACGTTGGAAATTGATATATCTTCTATATCGGAACTGAACTAATGCCGTGAAATAATGCAAACAATAAAATGTCACCGCTATAATTTATAGTGGTGACATTTTATTGTAATATTTAGCTATTTAGCGCATAACATATTTTAAGTCTGTGATACCGTTATATGAAAGAGTGGACACAAGCTTTAGTTTTAGCTCATCGCCGGTATCTTGGAATAACTGCGTGCCACCGCCTAATATAGTGGGGATTACCGAGATGACTATCTCGTCGGCAAGGCGAGACTTCAGCACACCGTTTACAATAGACGCACCACCGTTTATCCAAATAACGCCGTCATCGCCGTTTTCTTTCAGCTTTTGGATAAAGGTTTTTATATCCTCGTTTATGAAAAATACATCTTCTTTGGCGTCGAGATTTTCGGGATTTTTCCCTGTAAAAACATAACTTTTTTTGCCTGCGTACGGATAGTTATCAGGCGCAAGCTCTGTGATAACCTGGTGATAGGTGGTGTAGCCCATCACAACATCGCTTGCCGTGTCAAAAAAAGCCTCAAAGCTGCCCATGCTTTCGGCGGCGCTGCCGTCGCCTTGCAAAAACTCCACACCGCCGGTTTTATCGGCGACATACCCATCAAGGCTCATTGCAATGTAAACAACTACTTTTCGCATGTTTTTCATCCTTTCATTAATAAGACATCACATTTAAATGCTAACATATTAAATATGACTTTTTGGTAGCTTGCCAAAGACAAAGCATAAAGGCTTGAAAAGAAAAAGCGCGAGAAAAAAGTTTCCTATACAGTGTAGTATATCGAATGGAATGCCAGCGATGATGTAGGATAGTCCACCACCCAGGCCGCCACTGAGAAAATAAGGCAAGGCGCTCATTGTGCCGAAAGCCAGCCCAAAAAATCCCGAGACGACAGCGCAAAAAAGCGGTGAAGCATGTTTTTTAGTGGCTAATATAACAAAATGAAGAACGTACCAGACATATAAATACGCCACCCACCACATATGGAAACCGTAAAGCAAGCCTTGAACAAGCACAAAAACTGCAATGGAAGCCTTGGCAAGACGGCTGTCATATATAGTATATACAATAACTAAAAGCGATACAAGCTCTATGTTTGGCAGGCCGGCCATCACCACTTGGGATATAACCATTATGGCGGCAAATATCCCTGTGTATGCTACGGTTCTGGCAATATCGGTACGTTTCATATTGGCCTTTCTTTGGCGGGGCATGCTTTGTGACGCCGCTGAGAATAAGCTGGGTTTATTCATATCCTGTGGTTAAGGTGAACTCGAACCCATCACCGTCTGCAATAGGTGTGGTGTCGGCGCCTGTTTCAAGGAATGTGCCTTCTTTGGTCACTGCCCACCACTGCTGAATACTGTCGTCGGCTGTGATGCCGGCTACCGTTGTGATGAATAAGCCAAACTCGCCCATGCTACCGTCGATAAGTCCGCTTTCCAGCAGGGCATCGCCCAGATATTCTTCGGTGGTTTCCACAACATGTACTTCGCTTTGGCCTTCCTCGGCAATCACGGTTACTTCTATGACCTTATCACCGGAGACGGTATCGGGACGAGTGAACCAGTACACACCGCCTAAAATAGCTACCAGTACCACAAGGGCCAGTACACCGAGCAGTACTT
>CAYJIG010000104.1:0-3250 GCA_964370165.1 uncultured Oscillospiraceae bacterium | reverse complement strand
TGGTGAAACAAGGTAACGACGTGCACACAAACATGTGGGGCCAAAGGGTGATTGATGCATTCTTAGAAGAGCATGACATCACCGCACACATTGAAAGAATCCGGCAAGTGTATAAGAAAAAAGCGTATTACATGATGGATGCATTTAAAAAAGAACTTTCAGATAAAACAAGTTTTGTACCGGTAGAAGGTGGCATGTTCTTGTGGCTGAGCCTGAAAGACGGTATCGATGCGCAAGAGTTTGTGCAAAAATGCATTGAGGAAAAACTGGCAGTGGTGCCGGGAAGTGCGTTTTTTGTAGACGCCACAAAGCCGTGTAATGCTGTGCGTTGCAATTTCTCTACACCGTCGTTTGAGCAGATTGATGCAGGGACGGCTATCATGAAAAAAGTGCTGGCAAGCATGTAGGACAGCTGGCAAAACACCAATTGCGGCGTCAGCTGCAAAATGGCGCGGCAGTTACATATAATACATATGCGCCTTTGCGCCATTTATTGTTTCCTTGCACTTGGCACTTTCCCAGCGTCCTACAGTTTTGACGGCTGGTAAAACACCAATTGCGGTGTCGTGTGGCATTTATTGTTTCCTTGTGCTTGGCACGTGTACAGCCGTTCTAAGGATTTTAACAGCAAAAAAAACCGGCCACACGTTGTGTGAGCCGGTTCTGTTTAGAAAGAAAGGTTTATGCAAAAAAAGTTGAGTTTATATGTGAACCGCATAAGGCCGCGGATTGGCTTTGGTCTGTCGCGCCGCATGATGCAGGACGACAGGAAGTTTATGTAAAAGCTAATGTTCATATGTAAACCGCATAAGGCCGCGGATTGACTTTGGTCTGTCGCGCTGCATAGCACAGGACGACAGGAAATGTTTATGCCTGGGCGAATTCGTTACCCCTTTTTAATAGGTCATTATACTATGTGGCGTTACACAATTTTTTGCTTTTCGCCGTTTGGGAAAGCGGTGTTGTGTAATGAGCTTAGTATACGCACCACATGTGAAAGAAAAATGAGGTGCAAAGGGATAATATGTGAAAACAATACAAAGAACAAAGAAATGAGAAAGAAAATATGGGGATAAACTATAACCTGAAAATGCATGAGATGATGAAGACGTTTCCTAAAGGCACGCCGCTGCTGTTGCAGGTGTGTTGTGGTCCGTGCGCCACCTCGGTGCTTCAAAGGCTTTGCGAGCATTTTGCGGTGACAGCGTTTTTTTATAACCCCAACATCATGCCGAAAGAAGAATATGACAAAAGGCTGGATACGCTGAAAGGCCTGCTTTCGCAGATGGAGTTTACATATCCCGTAACCCTGATGGACAGTGAATATGATGGCGAAGAGTATTTGAAAGCGGTAAAAGGACTGGAAAGCTTGCCAGAAGGCGGAGAAAGATGCAGGGTGTGTTTTGATGTGCGGCTTTCAAAAACAGCACAAACAGCGGCGGAAAATGGATTTTCTGTATTTTGTACCACGTTATCGGTCAGTCCACATAAAAACGCAGAGGCAATAAACACAGCAGGACAGCACTGGGCAGAAAAAAACGGCGTGGTGTTTTTGGTGTCGGACTTTAAAAAAGAAGACGGATACAAAAAAAGTATCGAGCTTAGCCGGAAATATGGCCTTTATCGTCAAGATTATTGCGGGTGTATTTATTCTAACGGCTCGGCTAATGAATATAAAGAAAATCATGGCGAGATTTGACAAAATCAGAATGACAAAACAAAAAAATAGGTATATAATAATAGCAGTATGATTTACGTGCTGAAAAAATAAAAAACAGACTAAAACATAATAGAACATTATATGAAACAAAGTACATACAAAAAGGAGTAGCTTATGCTGATAAAAAATGGACTGGTATTTACAAGCGAGTGTCAGTTTGCGATGATGGACGTTTTGGTGAAAGATGATCGCATTGCCGCTGTGGCGCCGGCAGGAACACTGGAAGACGAAAACGTGATAGACGCAAAAGGTGGATATGTGCTACCCGGGTTTGTGGACATACACAGCCACGGCGCTGTGGGGCATGACATATGCGACAGCAGCGAAGAAGGCCTGAAAGCCATGCTTTCGTACTATGGTAAAAACGGTGTCACCAGCGTGGTGCCGGCAACAATGTCGTTCAACCAGCCGATTTTGACGGATGTTATCAAGGCGGCAGTGCCGTTTTTTGACAAAGAAGGCCACGGCGCAGTACTTCGTGGTGTGAACATGGAAGGCCCGTTTTTCAACGTGGAAAAATGCGGCGCCCAAAATCCTGAATACATAATGGACCCTGACTATTCGATGTTTGATTCGTTGTATGAGCTGTCGGGCGGGTATATCAAACTGGTGGATATTGCGCCGGAACTTCCCGGTAGCATAGAGTTTGTGAAAAAAGCATGCGAGAAATGCGTGGTGTCTATTGCACATACCAACGCAAATTATGACCAGTCAAGTGATGCGTTTAAAGCAGGTGCCAGCCACGCAACACATCTGTTTAACGCTATGCCACCATTTGGCCATAGGGATCCCGGCGTTATTGGTGCAGCGTTTGACAAAGCTGAGTTTGTGGAGCTGATTTGTGATGGAATCCATGTGCATCCTTCGGCGGTACGTTCGGTGTTTGTGTGGTTTGGCGAGGACAGGGTGTGCCTGATAAGTGACTCTGTGCGTGGCGCAGGCTTGCCTGATGGTGAGTATGACCTAGGTGGCCAGATGGTTATCATCAAGGAAGGCAGGGCTACCGTGGCCGGAACAGACACCCTTGCAGGAAGCACCACCAGCCTTGCCGAGTGTTGCCGCAGAGCTATAGGTTTTGGTGTGCCGATTGAACAAGCTGTGCGTGCGGCTACCATCAATCCGGCGAAAGCTGTTGGGCTGGATGCCGAAGTGGGGAGCTTGAAAGCTAAAAAACGTGCGGATATTGTTATTTGGGATAAAGACCTGAAAACACAAGCAGTGTTTGTGGGTGGCAAGGCTACCGAAATATAAAATTTATTTAAAAGTAAAACAGCGTATCAAGCAAAGATGCGCTGTTTTTATAGGCTAGCCAACCCGACGTAATCCGAACCCGCCTATTTTTGGTAAATTCATGCGTGATACTGCGTTATCTTCGCTTGCAATACAAAAGTACTCTGCGCTCGTCTGCCTTGTCTCGCACAAAATTTACTAAAAATAGGTTAGAAGAATTTTTTATACCGCCAAAAGTTCTACAGGCAAGGAAGTGCGGTGCCGTAAGGCTGCCGCCTTACAAGACGCCCTTGCGAAGTT
>CAYJIG010000103.1:0-3523 GCA_964370165.1 uncultured Oscillospiraceae bacterium | reverse complement strand
AGGTGGAAAATCTGCGGAAAAATAACGTAGATACAACACTTGCGATAGTGAGAGTGGGCGATAAAGAGGATGATATCGCGTATCAGCGTGGGGCGACAAAACGTTGCGAGACGGTGGGTGTCGCTGTGAAAAGCGTGGAGCTTTCGGCCGAGGTGAGCACAGACGAGCTGGTGGCTGAAGTGAATAAATTGGGGCAGGATAGCAGTGTGCACGGGATACTGCTACTGAGGCCCCTACCGAAACATATAGATGATGCCGCAGTGTGTGCCGCGATTCCGAAGGAAAAAGACGTTGACGGAGTGACAAACGAGTCGCTTGCCGGGGTGTTTTCCGGCGTGAAGATGGGGTATCCGCCATGTACCGCAAGGGCTGTGATGGAGATATTGGAGTTTTATGGTATCGATCTTTGTGGGAAAAATGTGGTGGTGGTTGGCAGGAGTCTGGTGGTTGGAAAACCTGTGGCGATGATGCTGATTGCAAAGCATGCGACGGTGACGGTGTGTCACACAAGAACACAAAACTTAGCGCAGGTATGTAAAAATTCTGATGTGTTAGTGGTGTGTGCCGGAGTGCGTGGCGTGGTGGATGCGGGGTATTTGCGTGACGGGCAAGTGGTGATTGATGTCGGGATTCACGTGGATGAAAACGGAAAGTTGTGTGGCGACGTGAGTGCTGAAGGTGTGCCGGAAGTGAAAATCACGCCTGTGCCGGGTGGTGTGGGTACGGTGACAACCAGCGTATTGGTGCAGCATGTGGTGGAAAGCGCCCTAAAAGTTTAGGTCAAGACACTATTACGCTTTTTGAAAAAAGCTTGGCAAAAACTTCCAATAACGCATTTTATATAAAATGCTTTGGTTTTTTGTGAAGTATGCGTAAACATGTGCGCCGATATTTGTGCTGGTGCTAATGGTGTACGCAGTAGCGCTAGCGGAGCGTGGCAATTAGACAGGCTTTGTGCTTAGGGTGATTCTATTATATGTTTTATCTAGCTTTTTTTGAAAAAGTATGGTTTTTGATTAAAGTTTTTGCCAAGCTTTTTTCAAAAAGAGGAAAGGTTTTGCCAAGTTTTGTGCCAAGAGGTACACGCAGTAGAGCCAGCGAAGCGGAGCGTGGCAATTAGACAGGCTTTGTGCTTAGGGTGATTCTATTATATGTTTTAGCTAGCTTTTTTTTGAAAAAGCATGGTTTTCGATTAAAGTTTTTTGCTAAGCTTTTTTTCAAAAAAGCGTGGAGGATGGATGGATATAAACGACGCTATGATGTTTTTGAGACAACGTGACTGGCAAAAAAGTAAGCCGGGCTTGTTTCGCATACGTCGTTTACTAGACCTGATGGGCCGACCTGATAAACGTCTGAGGTTTGTACACGTAGGCGGCACGAACGGAAAAGGCAGTTTTTGCTCAATGTGTGCGTCGGTACTACAGGAATCAGGCTACAAAACCGGGTTGTTTACCTCACCATACATCATGAAATTTGGCGAGAGATGGCAGATAAACTCCACGCCAATCACCGACACGGACCTTATACACCACACAGAACTCGTGATGAAAGCAAGCGACGAAATGCAGGACGACCCACCCACGACATTCGAACGAATTACCGCCGTTGCTATGTCGTATTTTTCGCATGAGCAGTGCGACGTGGTGGTGCTGGAAGTAGGCCTGGGCGGCAGATTCGACGCAACAAACGCCATCGAAACAGCGATATTGAGCGTTGTGATGACCATAGATTTCGACCACACGCAGGTGCTGGGCACCTCGATTTCCGAGATATCTGCCGAAAAAGCAGGCATCGTGAAACCCGGCGTACCGGTGCTGTTATACCCGACAAATAACGACGTTGAAACGGTGTTTTTAGACGTGTGTGAACAAAAAAAAGCACCGCTTCATCTGCCGAGTTTTGAAAACATGAAGCAGGTAAGCCGCACATATGCAAGCCAGACGTTTGACTACCCGCCGTTTGACGGGTTGCGGCTGTCGATGTCGGGAAGTTATCAGCCGTATAACGCCGCGATGGTGGTGGAGGCGGTGGGATTGTTGCGTGAACAAGGGATGGATATCAGCGACGATAATGTGCGTGACGGCCTTCGAAAATCACGATGGCCTGCACGTTTTGAGGTGATTGACACTACGCCGATATGCGTGATAGACGGGGCGCATAACCCGCAATCGGCAAAGATGCTGGCGAATGACTTGAAGGCGATGTTTTGCGATAAGCGCATATGTTTTGTGGTGGGTGTGATGCAAGATAAGGACTATGAGACGATGTTTTTACCATTGATTGAGCTGATGGATAGCGTGATTTGCGCAAGGCCAGACGTGCCGAGGGCACTTGATGCATCAGTGATGAGTGAGTTTTTGATAAAAAATGGCGTGAGTGACGTCAAAATATGCCCAGATATTGACAAAGCAATGGATATGGCGTGGGCAAGTGGCGCGGATGTTGTGTGCACGGCGGGCTCGTTGTATGTGGCTGGAAGTGCCCGAAACTGGGCATGCGTGAAGGGATTTATATAATGTACGTGAAACATTAATAAACGTAATATCGTTGGTTTACGATGTGTAATAAGACGAGTGAAAGAGGATGTTATGAAAAAAATATCAGTGCAGATGTTGGTGCAGATGGCGTTTTTAGTGGCGTTGCAGGTGGTGTTGTCGCGGTTTTTGTCCGTGAGCACGCCGGTGGCGAAGATAGGGTTTGGGTTTGTGCCGGTGGCGTTGGCGGCGGTGTGTTTCGGTGCGCCGGCTGGGTTTGTAGTGGGTGGATTGGCAGATTTTCTGGGCGCAATATTGTTTCCTATCGGGCCGTATTTTCCGGGGTTTACGTTGACAGCAGCGTTGATAGGCGTGGTGTATGGGGTGTTTTTACATCGTAAATTTTCGTGGCAACGTGTTATTTTGGCGGTGCTGGTTATCAGCGTGGTGTTTAGTCTGGGTATGAACACGGTGTGGATATCGGTGTTGTATGGGCAAGGGTTTTGGGCGCTGATACCGGGTAGGTTGTTGCAAGTGGCGGTGATGATACCGGTGCAGGTGATTGTGATTTTGCCGATGCGCAGGGTAGCAATGTTGATGAATCGCGTGAAAGCATGAACGAAGCCGGTGCATGCAGGTAGGCGTAGATACGTTCACGCTTTAGGTCAAGACACTTTCGCCAGCCAAGTCAATGTAATTAGACTTAGACATTTTTACGCTTTTTGAAAAAAGCTTAGCAAAAACTTTCAATTAAGCATTTTAGTGCCTTGCGGCACACGCAATAGCCTGCGGCGTGGTGATTAGGTAGGTTTTGTGAAAATATGTAATTCTATTAAATGTTGTATCTAATTTTTTTTAAAAAAGCATGGTTTTTGATTAAAGTTTTTGCCAAGTTTTGTGCCAAGAGGCACACGCAGTAGCGCCAGCGAAGCGTAGCGCGGTAACTGGGCAGGCTTTGTGAAAATATGTAACTCTATTATATGTTCTAGCTAGCTTTTTTTGAAAAAGCATGGGTTTTTGATTAAAGTTTTTGCCAAGCTTTTTTCAAA
>CAYJIG010000102.1:0-3604 GCA_964370165.1 uncultured Oscillospiraceae bacterium | reverse complement strand
TGGTTTTGCCTTCGCCTGCAGGCGTCGGGCTGATGGCCGTCACCAATATCAGCTTTGCTTTTTTGCTTTTTTGCGGCACTTTCACAGGGTCAATCTTCGCCTTATAATTGCCATACAGCTCCACCGCATCACACGGTATATCGAGATTTTTCGCCACATCACTAACATGCAGCATCTCGGCCTCTCTAGCTATTTCGATATCTGTCAGCACCTTCATTTTATTGCCCCTTTCATATGTCACAGCTTTAATAATGTCAGTTTACCGGCACCAAAAGCACTTTCCCGTTTTCTTCGGTAACACGTAGAATTTTTCCGTCCACGATGTCCGCATCTGTCAAAAACATCTCCGCATATTGCGCGGCAAACACATCGTCTACCGAAAACAGATAAACATACATGTAGCCGTCATTTATCAGCATCTCGCTCCACTGCTCCACCGACATCCGCGCGCTCAATATCTCGCCTTCAGGCACGTCTGTGGCGATGCTGCTGGTGTGCACCGGGAAGGATCTCGGCGACAGCTCGTACTCCAGCCTGGGGACGGTCGCGCCGATATCGTTCTGCGAAACAACATAGATAGGTAGTATTTTCTCTTGTGACACCGCCGTCATTTCCTGCGCCGCGGCGGTATACAGGTTTTGCGAGGCACTGCTTTGCACCGCCGAGTGTGACGGATACAGCACCTGAGGTAAAATAACGTTGGGTTGTGAAATAACCGCCCACAACGCCAAAATCCCTGCGCTTGCCGCCGCCTGCACTTGCCACTTCACGCCACGCAATTGCACCACCGATACCGAAATCAGTAGCATTAGCATTCCCACAAGGTAAGTGTTAAGATACCTCGACAGCGACGCCAGGCGCACTGCTTCATACTCGCTGAAAAAGAACAAATAGTTGCACAGCACGCCTATGGTGTATAGTATCCCCAGCCAAAACAGCGCCCAAAACGCCACGTTGATTTTTGATGTGGTTTGTGTGGTTTCGTTCGGTGCAGTGGCATTGATATGTTTCGCTGAAACGTATTTTTTCTTGTGTTTCGCAAACAAGTTTATGCCGAACATCCATGCTATGAACACCACGAAAAAGCCCATATACGGCAAAAAACCTACAGGCCAGCCGTAGTTTGTGTCGGCGAATATATTCGCTATATAGCTTTGGATTGTTTCCACGCGCCACTGTGGTTGGCCTTGTGTTATCAGCTGCCAGATGTCGTCAGCACTCACGCCTTGTGGTTGCCATCTGCGCTGTATATCGTACACCGAAATCACGATGTTCCATGCTGTGTACGCAGCCAGTGCGCAAGCGGCCGGAAGTAGCGTCCACATCCATTTAATCAGCTTATTTTTCACGGTTTGCGTCTTATTTTGCGCATGTTTTTCTTCATATAGTCTCACCACCACCATCACACACACCGCCATCAGTGCTAAAAGCATGCCGGATGATTTCACAAGTGGGAGCATTCCGCACGCAAGGCATTGTAGCACTCTGTCGAACACAGTGCCAGTGCCCAGTACTTCCACCACTATCACGAACCCAAAAAGCACGCCTAAAAGTCCGTCTACCGTTGTTTCTTTGAAGAAGTACCAGTATACCGTGTATGGTGCTAAAACCATCATTACAGCGCCGAAAATCGGCATGAACTTGTCTTTTATGTTAAATTTATGTAGCGGGTACATTAAAAGGCTTAGTGCGAAAAGGCCTTGGATGAAAATCACTATGTCTTCACGGAACGGGAGACGCGCCACGTGTAGCGAGATTGCTTGAAGGGGTGCTACGCCGGGCGGGTATTCCTTAAACGACGTGTGGATTTCAGCCATGCCGGGTAGCGTCAGTTGCTCGTACACCGCTTTCACGGCACGGCCCCAGTGCGTGAATTCGTCCCAGTTTGCGTATCTGTGGCCACGGCACATCCACCATATCGCTACTGCGCCGAAAACAAAAATCAGCATGTGGATTGACACAAAGCTCGGGCATGTTTTTGATTTGATTGAGTTTACTACGTGTATGCCGAGGTATATCACGCATATCGTCCATACAGCGTAGATTATGTATATGAAAAACGTTAAGTTTACCAGCATTCCGAACATGTTCAGCACAAGGGCTAAGCCTAAAAACACGCCTGCGGCCGATTCGGAAAACGTTTTTTTTGCGTATGTCGCAACCGCTGCGCATATAGGGAGATACATGCCCAGCATCCATATCAGTGGCACAGCAAAACCTCCCTCATTTATCGTATCCCATAATTATATCACACACACTCTTAAAATCAATCCCCCCGCTTTTTTGAAAAAACTTTGGCAAAAAACTTTAATCAAAGGACGCACTGCCTACCAGATTACCACGCCGCAGGCAATTGCGTGTGCCGCTGGCACCGCCGCAGGCAATTGCGTGTGCCGCTGGCACCGCCGCAGGCGATTGCGTGTGCCGCTGGCACAAATACCCACATACTTATAACAGAATTACCTAAACCGCACAACGCCCCTTAGATATATTACGTTATTACGTATATATCCAAGAAAACCAACGCATTTTGTATAAAATGCGTCATTGAAAGTTTTTGCTAAGCTTTTTTCAAAAAGCGTAATAGTGTCTAGGCTTTAAATCTACGGTTGTTTACCGATATATGCAAGGATACCTCCATCGACGTATAGCACGTGCCCGTTCACGAAATTCGACGCATCCGATGCAAGAAACACCACCGACCCCATCAAATCTTCAGGCGTACCCCATCTACCTGCCGGTGTTTTCGCAAGAATAAAACTATCGAACGGATGTTTTGATCCGTCGGCTTGAGGTTCCCTCAACGGTGCTGTTTGCGGTGTCGCGATATACCCCGGCCCGATCCCGTTACATTGGATATTCACGCCACCAAACTCGCTACATATGTTCCGTGTAAGCATTTTCAGGCCACCTTTCGCCGACGCGTACGCCGCCACGGTTTCACGACCCAGCTCGCTCATCATTGAACAGATATTTATTATTTTCCCATGTCCTTTTTCACGCATTTTCGGGATAACTGCTTTCGCCATTATAAACGGAGCCACTAAATCAAGTTCAATCACTTCTTTAAACTCTTCACAAGACATTTCTTCCATAGGTATCCGCTTAATAATTCCCGCGTTATTAACTAAAATATCAACGCCACCAAGACTTTTTTCTATGTCTGTAATCATCACTTTCACTTGTTCTTCGCTTGAAACGTCACAAACATACCCTTTCGCAGATATCCCAATCTCGGCATACCGTGCAACGGCACCATCCCTACTTTCTTCGCTACGACAACAAAAAGCTATCTTTGCGCCTGCTTGAGCTAACGCCGTCGCCATCGCGAATCCTATCCCATACACCGCCCCCGTCACCAGTGCAACTTTCCCGTTCAGTGAAAATTTCTCCATTACATTCATAATCCGATACCGTTCCTTTCTTAAAATATCTTCACTATTTTTATTTTATCACATTTTAAAGTTTTCCGCTTGATTTTTCACAATTTTAAACGTGCATCTTGAATTCAATGCACAAAAAAACACCCTCTAACATGTGTTAAAGAGTGATTGGGTCCAGCGTCACGCTGGTGGAGCTGCTATCCGGATTTGAACCGGAGACC
>CAYJIG010000101.1:0-3621 GCA_964370165.1 uncultured Oscillospiraceae bacterium | reverse complement strand
ACATATAATAGAATTAATACAAAATACAACACCTACATAATCACCACGCCGCAGGTAATTGCGTGTGCCGCTGGCACCGCCGCAGGTGCCATTGCGTGTGCCGCTGGCACAAAGCTTGGCAAAAAACTTTAATCAAAAACCATATACATATAATAGAATTAATACAAAATACAACACCTACATAATCACCACGCCGCAGGCAATTGCGTGTGCCGCTGGCACCGCACCGCAGGTGCTATTGCATGCGCCGCTGGCGCAATTTTGTATAAAATTCGTTAATTGAAAGTTTTTGCTAAGCTTTTTTCAAAAAGCGTAATAGTGTCTTGACCTAAAGCTTAAATTCGTTTTAGGAACGATGAAAAACTATACTCGAACGCGTCCAGTACATCTATGTTCACTGAAAAATCATCCAAGCGCACATCCACTTTCCCGTCATCCCACACAGCCTGCGAAAACGCCGATTTCAACTGCACACACGACGTGTCAAGCACCAGCCTTTCGGTATTAAATAACGCGTTGGTACATGCAATCCTATCCAAAATCCGTGCTTTGTGACAATCCCTCACTTGCAGATACGGCATGTACCGCTTACATGTTTTCGCAAGCCCACTCACCAGATATTGCGCCTGACAATCCGCAAAACAATACTTGATCGCGATACTCGGGAACGCGTTTTCCACCGTATGCACGAACGCTAAAAACTCCGTATTCAATCGTTGCGCATCAATCTCACCTTTCGGACCACGCAACATATGTTCACGCACCACCGTTATTTTTTCGAAGTTTTTATGGATAACACTCGCCACAAACGCGCTAGCGGATTTGTTCCCGCCGAAATCCACACCGATGCTGATAAACATAGCGTCTTTCACATCGCTAGGCTTCACATCTTTGACAAAAACGTTCGATTCATCGGCAAACTTCGGGTAAATCAAACCTTCCGCACGCACCCATCTGCCCATCACGTACCGCTCATAAAACACCGTGCCGGCATATTCTTTTTTCAGCTGGTTTGCCACGTGACAGTATGGGTTATCGTCAAGCACGTAATGTTGTAAAAACAAATCTATCTCGTTTTCGCTTGCTGTATCGATAAATTTTTTCAGCCAGTGGTCAGGTGAGTCGGGGTTACATGTGCCGTCAAACAAGCTGTATGGTTTATCCATACGTGATTTCAGCATCTGAAACACGTCGGGGTGCCATGTAGTGATTTCGTCGCCGTAGCAATATTTCACGCTCATGCCACGGATCCTGTCCACCTGGTCTGCGCTGGCGGCGCCAAGGCAGTATACCGTCTGGCCAAACATCACCGCCGTGTTGTCAATCTTCACGTCGCTTACCAAGCCGCTACCCCATATCTCTTGCATTGGTCTGATTACGTTACGTTGAATCGTACTTTTTGTGTTGCCAAGAAACAAAACACTACCGGTGTTTTTAGCGAGTGCCCGGATACGTTTCGGGATAACGAAGTAGTCCATATACGTCTTGCCCGAGCGTGTCGCGCCTGATTTTATGTTCCATCGATGATTCGCACACCTAAAAAATTCACGTTGCTTTAAAGTAAATCCCATCCAACCTCCACGCTTTTTTGAAAAAAAGCTTAGCAAAAAACTTTAATCCCGCTTTTTGAAAAAAGCTTGGCAAAAACTTTAATCAAAACCCATAAACATATAATAGAATTACTTGAAAATACAAAGCCTACCTAATCACCACGCCGCAGGTAATTGCGTGTGCCGCTGGCACCGCCGCAGGTAATTGCGTGTGCCGCTGGCACAAAGCTTGGCAAAAACTTTAATCAAAAACCATGCTTTTTCAAAAAAAGTTATATAAAACATGAAATAGAATTACTCAAAATCACACACCACTTTTAACTGAATTCACGTCGCTACATATGCATCACAAAAACCAACGCATTTTGTATAAAATGCGTCATTGAAAGTTTTTGCTGGCCAAGTCAATGTAATCTGAGTCCGTTTTTTATACCGCCAAAAGCCCCATACCGGCGTCAGCGCATCTTGCAAGGCGGCAGCCTTACTGCGCCGCACTTCCTTGGTATAGAACTTTTGGCGGTATAAAAAATTCGCAGAACCTATTGCTCACAAATTTTTGTGGTAGGCAAGGCAGACGACCGAGCAATACTTTGTGTATTGCGAATGAGGATAACGCCGCCTAACACGGAAATTTGTAAGCAAGAGGCGGGCTCGGATTGCATTGGCTTGGCTGGCTTTTTTCAAAAAGCGTAAAAAAATCCCTAAACTTTAAATGGTTATATCCCCAGTTGGTTTAATACGTCGTCTAGTTTTTGTAATGTTTCTTCGTCCGTCTGCACGCTTTGCCTGATGTTACATATATCACGTAACGTCGTTGTTATTTTTGACAAATCCGCTGTCTTCACCACGCCTTTACACTGCGTAATCACCGATACTTCACGTTGCACTTCTTCGGTATCCACGCCGGACTTCTTCACTTGTTTCGTGCGATGCTTATCCACCAGCGAATACACTTCCAGCTCATTTATCGCTTGCCGCACCTTATCAAGCAACTCTTCCGTCAACTCATCCACCGCCTGCACCGTCGTGTCATACGTCTTTTCGGGTTTTTGTGACGTTTTATCGTGTTTTCTATTTTCATGCACGTTTTTTTTCTGAGCCGACCATTTCTCACATCGTGCCCTGTACTGCACACAATGTAGCGGTACACCATATTTCTCGGCCAAGTTTAATTGCGTCACATCGCCGTTTATGTATTCGTTTTTCATTTTTTCCCACACCGGTACACGCCACCTCCTTTTAAGCCAACATCAATAAAAAAACGCACCGGACATGTTTTCGGCACGTCGATCGACACCACTCATTCATGTATCAATCGTCATTCCACACGTCAAATGCGTTTATTTTTAGCACTCGCTACATCTTATTGCCAGGCCATCCACCGCTCATTTTTCATCTTCGTTACCTCCGCTATACATCCCTGCTTGTCATACTCGGTTTCTGTCGTCCTGATTCTCTACTACTATTGTACCGCATCTTGATGTGACATTGTGTGCCATCTTTTTCGTTTATCAAATATCGGTATACCGTTGTTTGTTGGTACAATTAATGCGTCCAGTGCCGCTGTGTGATGGCGCATCACTTGTCTCGTACTGTAGCCCATTTTATCGGCGATTTTGTTCACCTGCATGTTTTCGATATATCGAAGTCTTAGTACTTCACGCCACATTGCTAACGGCAAGTTATCGATCGCTGTCTCGATTTGTGTACGAACGACGTGTTGCGCGTCAATTTTCTCGGCTAAGTTCAGTTGTAGTTCGTCCATTTTTTCTACAGCGCGTACCAGCCCGCTTACCGCTTGTTTTGATTTCGGCGTATGCGTGATGTTTGATGTCATTGCCACGCTTCGGCTTTTCCATCTCGTGATGCTTTCCACAACCCGCTCAATCTCGTTATCCGCCTCACCATATCTTCGTAACCACGATATTTTCTCGTCTCTAGTCATCCCCTTCACCTCCCGCTTTTTTGAAAAAAAGCTTGGCAAAAAACTTTAATCAAAAACACATAACCTAACAATTCACCGCACCGCAGGTGCTATTGCGTGTGCCGCTGGCACAAAGCTTGGCAAAAA
>CAYJIG010000100.1:0-3645 GCA_964370165.1 uncultured Oscillospiraceae bacterium | reverse complement strand
CCCTACACCTGACATCCGTAACACCTTATATATCAGGTTATGCACATATAAGCCTCTTCAGAAAAAAACTGTTGCCGTGTTTGTATTGAAAATACAAATGCGGCGCCCTTGACCTTTAGGTAAAGTTTTTTGCAAAGCTTTTTTTCAAAAAAGCGTAAAATAAAAAGCCGCCCCAGTCTTGGGACGGCTGTAAATAACCGCGGTACCACCCAGATTGTCGCCATGTTTCGGCAACCTCTCTTTACGCCTTTAACGCAGACATACGAAACCAGCTACTCACAAACATACGCTTGCACGTTTCACTGTTTTTGCTCCAAAGCGACCGTTTGGTATCAATTCATTGCCATTTCAGCCGAGTGACAATTCTCTTTTCAGCATTATCCGACACCAAAACCCTCTTTTTCATAGCATGTAACAAACCCATTATAATGTGCGTTTTTGTATTTGTCAAACACACACTTATAATATACGGCTTATCTACCCCATGGAAACACCCATCCGCCTCGCCACGTTAATCAGCTCGCAGTCAGACGTCACCACTTTCGTTTTCCCCGCCACTTCACTCAGCGGGTTACTCACCACCATATTATTCTTCAGCGCCACCGTCACGCCAAACTGGTCATTCTCCACCAGTTGCGCGGCATACGTGCCAAACTGTGTGGACAGTAGCCTATCATACGCCGACGGCGGCCCACCACGCTGGATATGCCCCGGCACGGCCACACGTGTATCATACCCTGTTTTCTCGATTATCTCGTTAGCTAGGCGACTAGACACGCTGGTTTGCTTTTTCTCTTGCCTAATCGCCATCCATTCTTTACGTTTCATGGTACTTTCTTCCACGTCAAAGCACCCTTCCGCCATGGCGACAATAGAAAAGTTTTTCCCGGACGTGTTCCTGCTTTCTATAGCCTCTATCACGTTTTGGGTATTATACGGCATCTCAGGTATCAGCACGATATCTGCACCACCCGCGATCCCACTATATAATGTAAGCCACCCGGCCTTGTTTCCCATCAGCTCCACTATCATCACCCGATGATGACTGGACGCCGTTGTATGTATACGGTCAATCACCTCGGTAGCGATATCCACCGCGGTATGAAACCCAAACGTCACGTCGGTACCCCATATATCGTTATCGATAGTTTTCGGCAGGCCCACTATGTTCAGGCCTTCTTCACTCAAAAGGTTAGCCGTTTTATGTGTCCCGTTACCACCAAGACACAGCAGGGCATCCAGCCCCATATCCTTATAATTTTTCTTCATCGCCTCTACTTTATCCACGCCATCATCTTCCACCACCGTCATTTTCTTGAACGGCGTCCTGTGCGTTCCTAAAATAGTCCCGCCACGTGTCAGCAAATTCGAAAAATCATCTTTTTCCATTTCAATGTAGTCGCCGGTGATAAGCCCGGCAAACCCGTTGCGTACACCCACAATCTCCACTTCGTTGCCAAGCCTTTGATACAGCGCCTTGGCCGCGCCCCTGATAGTTGCGTTCAAGCCCGGGCAATCTCCACCCGCTGTCAAAATTCCAACTCGTTTTTTCATACAAAAAAACCTCCGTTTTCTTGACAAATTAAATACAATTTACTTATATTTAGAATATTCTCATTTCAAGGCTTTGTCAATAAATATATCCACATTTATATCGGCAATTAGATTTTTTTATGGTATAATTCATACTATGTTAACATAATCCGAATTTACTACCTGCAAGGAGCCGTCATATGCACGCTGAAATCGCCATATATTCAACATCCGCGCCATCCCTGAAAACATGCCTTGACGCTATTTTAAGCGCCGGCGTAACCTCTGCGCCCATCACGGTGTTTTCAAGCGTGGATATAGACATAAACCACGATATATCACAGTTTTCGTTCTGTAAAACAGCAAACAAAAACGCTTTCATCTCTACCGCCATGCAAGCCACTAAATCCCAGCATGTGCTTTTTTTAGACGACAGCACCCATATCCACCCCGACTTTTTCGATAATTTACCGTCGCAATCAGACGCCGCCGTGCTGGTTCCTCGCACTTTACCGTATGACACCACCCACCACATGGATCCATGCACGCTGCAGCTTTCTTTATTCTCACGCATGCCGTTTATTTTGCAAAAAGACAGCTTTTTCGAGGTGGGACAATGGCAGTCGGCATTGCCGTTTGAGTACGCCTGCCTTGAATACAGCCTGCGCCTGCAAAGCCGCCAAAAAACCATACACTACCTGCCGAAATGCACCGCTAGTCTTGCAACCACGCAAGATTTCTCAGGCGAAAACTTGCAAGAAGTTTACCTGAACACAGAAAAAAGCCGCCTGTTACTTTCTTACGTCTACGGTGGTGTTTTTGCCGCACATCGCGCTTTTTTTGATACTTTGAAGCATCCAAGACACTTTGCCGGTGTCCGTAAATCTCTATTGAAAACCTACCTGGCTCATTTTTCCGCCGTGCCGTCTTTACTTAGTTTCAAAAAGCATCTGGTCACAAAAAACATGCAAAAAGCCAAAGACACCGCGCTATCATTTTCACGTGGCGATTATCCGCTTCAGCCGGCCGAAAACTTGCCCAATATCAGCGTGGTTATCCGCACACACAAGCGCACAGATGCTTTACGTCGTGCCTTGCAAAGCGTGGAAAACCAAACATACCCCGCAGCGCAGGTGATTATCATCGAGGACGGCGAGGCGCACAGCAAAGACATGGTAAATGCAGAGTTTTCGCACCTGCCTATAGAATACCACGCCACAAAAACGCCGATAGGTCGCAGTAAAGCCGGAAATCTCGGGCTATCCATGGCAAAAAGCGAATACTGCAACTTTTTGGACGACGACGACTATTTTTATCCCGATCACCTGGAGTACATGGCCACCCAGGCGGCCTTGCATCCCGACGCCGATCTTGTTTTGGGCGCTTCGGTAGCTGTGCGTCAAAACAAGGACACTCCGCTGGTTTTCGCCGATTTAGAGCTGATACATTTCGATAGGCTAAACGTGTTCACCATGTCGCAAATGTGCCAGATACCTATTTTAAGCGTGTGTTTCAAGCGTAGCTTATACCAAAAACACGGCGGCCTTGCCGAGGACATGCACGCGCATGAAGATTGGTCCATGTGGCTTCGGTTTCTTTCCTCAGCACAGCGTATAAACAAAAAAACCATCGATATATCGCGTGCTACGTCTATTTTTTCGCAACCATACAGCGATACCGAAGCAAACCGTCGGATTTCGGAGTACATGGAATACGACGACGTTCTTTTTCAAAACGATGATATCAGGTTCAGTGTCAGCCTTGCCGAAATGCGCATGTTTTATGATGACATGCTAGGTGATATTAAACACCTGCAAAACAACGGTCAGCTGGATAGTTTCCTTGAAAAAGAACAAAATCGGACTAAACCGCCTGTGTAGTATGTGTTTTAATTTTATAGGTTTTGTGCATAAAACGCATTGACAAATTAGCTGTCAGATAATATAATAAATGTTGCGCTGCGGAATTGTGTAATGGTAGCACGGCAGACTCTGACTCTGTTTGTCTGGGTTCAAATCCTAGTTCCGCAACCAAGGCAGTTTCAGCTGCCTTTCACGTCGGGGTGTAGCGCAGTTGGTAGCGTGCTGCGTTCGGGACGCAGAGGCCGCGAGT
>CAYJIG010000099.1:0-3650 GCA_964370165.1 uncultured Oscillospiraceae bacterium | reverse complement strand
AAGAAAAAAGTGACATAAGAAAAGCAAAAGATACAGCTATAAGATATTTGTCTTTACGAATGTATGGCAGTGAAGAGCTATACAAAAAGCTGTGTTTGCGCTTTGATGAACACACATCTGCGGCCGCTGTATCCGAGATGTGCGAGCTTGAGCTTTTGTGTGACGAGACGTTTGCCATAGAAAAAGCAAAAGGGATGGCATCACGTGGGAAAAGCATATCTGAAATCAAACGCAAGCTGTATTCGCTAGGCATAAACAGCGACTTAGTAGATGCGGCAATTGATGAAGTGGATATAGACCAGATTGCCTTGGCTGAAAAGCTATTACACCAAAAGTATGAAGAAAAACTACTAAAAGGCGAAAAGCAAAAAGTGATGGCGGCACTTGCCAGGCGTGGATTTTCTCATAGCGAGATAGTAAGTGCGATAGAGTCGGTAATGGAAAGTATAAACGCGAAAACAGAAGAGGACTATATTTAAATAATGAAAATAGCAGTAATTTCTTTGGGATGCCCTAAAAATCAAGTGGACGCAGATAGGTTCACCCATGCTTTGATAAAAGACGGAAACCAAACAGTACCCAGCGTGGAGCTGGCAGAAGCTGTTATAATCAACACTTGTGGGTTTATAGATCCGGCAAAAGAAGAAGCTATTGAAACCATTTTGGATGTATGTGAGATGAAAAAGCAGAACCCTGACTTTAAAGTGATAGTCAGTGGATGCTTGGCCGAGAGATATAAAGACGATATAGCGAAAGAACTGCCGGAAGTGGATGCTGTGGTGGGAATAGGCAGCAATAAAGACTTGCCTGCAATTTTAAAAGAACTTAGCAAAACACCCGGCAAAACGTCGCTATGTAGGTTTGGCTCAAAACTAGACTTGCCGCTGGATACACAAAGGGTGATAAGCACGCCGCAGCACTATGCGTGGCTGAAAATTGCCGACGGGTGCGACAATGTGTGTTCTTATTGTGCGATACCAGGTATACGTGGGCCACTGCGCAGTGCTGATATGGAAAGCGTGATAAACGAGGCTAAATGGTTGGCGGCGCAAGGAGTAAAAGAAGTTGTGTTGGTGGCGCAAGATGTCACTGCATATGGCGACGACAAAGGCAACAACCAAATAATACCATTGCTACATGAAATTGAAAAAATAGATGGCATACAGTGGATTCGTCTTTTGTATGCATACCCTGAACGCATCACGGAAGAGCTTCTAAATACAATGGCAAAAAGTAAGAAAATTGTGCCGTATTTAGACTTGCCAATACAGCACTGCAACGATGAAATACTAAAATCAATGCGCCGGCGTGGCGGAGCAAAAGCAGTACACAACGCCATAAAAATGATTCGTGCAACTTTACCGAATGCAGTTTTGCGCACGTCGCTTATTGTGGGATATCCCGGCGAGACAGAGCAGCAGTTTGAAGAGTTGTGTGATTTTGTAAGGGATGTGCAGTTTGATAGGCTGGGATGCTTTGCTTTTTCGGCACAAGACGGAACACCGGCGGCAGAACTGCCAAACCAAGTACCGGAAGAAGAAGCACAAAAGCGTGCAGATAGTATTATGCAACTGCAAGAACGTATTTTGCAAAAAAAGCAAGCAGCTTTGCAAGGACAAACACTGCAAGTAATTTGCGATGAATGGGACGAAGACCGCGAAGTATTTTTATGCAGGGCCGCGTGTGATGCACCGGAAATAGACGTGAATATACTGGTTGGTGCAAATCAAACAATGAAAATAGGCGAGTTTTACACAGTAAACGTTGTGGATGCTACAGATATAGATGTGAAGGCTGTGTTAGTTCAATAAGGCAAAAGATAGATTAAAAGATACTAAAGGAGGGTATTTCATTGAATTTACCCAATAGATTGACTATATTACGTATTTTAATGATACCTGTGTTTGTGGCATTTTTGTCGGTTCCTGATCTTGCGTACAATTATTTATGGGCCGGTATTATATTTGCTATTGCCAGTTTTACAGATTATTTAGACGGCGCCATTGCAAGAAAACAAGGCATAGTCACAAATTTTGGAAAATTTGCAGACCCGCTGGCCGATAAAATTTTAACCACCACGGCGTTTTTATACATGATGCAAGATGGCGTGTGTCATCCTGTAGTGCTGGTGATTATTTTAGCGCGTGAATTTGCTGTAAGTGGTGTACGCATGGTGGCGGCAAGCTCGCCAGAAAGCAAGGTAATTGCTGCAGATGGTTGGGGCAAAGCAAAAACAGTGCTACAAATGCTAAGCATTATTTTCTATTATATAGCACTTGGAATTGCCCAAATGATGGGTATCAGTGTGTTGGCCTTAGGCACGATACAAGTGATTACAATGGTGTTGTGTTGGCTGGTAGCGGTGCTTACTGCTATATCAGGCGCAAGATATATTATACAAAGTAAGGATTTTATAAACACAACAAAATAACAAACCGGTAAAAGTATGCCTCGTGATGAAATATTATTTTAAATGTATGGCATATATGCATGTTTTGGTATATAATTTTCAAGAAAAAGAAAAATGACTATATTTTGGGAGAAAACATGAAAACGTATCAACCACATCGCTCTAGTATTGGCGATGTAGCGGCAAACTTTGTGGCGATATTGTGCTATGTGATTGTGCTGGTGTTTTGGACATTCGGCAGTGTGTTTTTGCTGGGTATTTTTTTATGGGAGAAAAAAAGTGGCATGGTGAGGTTTCATGCCGTGCAAGCGTTTTTGTTTTGGATTGCACGTCTATTGCTGGGTGGCGGCATTGCCTATGAAAGCTTGGCCGCACTGCTGACCGGCAACGAAAACTATTTATACATGTCTTATGGGTGGATGTCCGGAAGTAGTGTGGTGGTAATTCGCATATGCATTGATATAGTGTTTATGCTGTTGGCGGTGTTTACATCGATATATGCATACCAGTGGAAAATATGGAAAATACCCGTTATTGGGCATATGGCTTTTTGGATTATAAGCCATAGCAAACAAGCAAAATATAACGGAGAAGATATTGTTCCGGTGCAGTGCAGGATATTGCCTTCAAAAAACAGTGATGCGGATGACTGGTTTCATATGCAAAGACAGCAAATGCAACATACGCCTGAATCAAGAAAAACTACACCATCACTAAGTAAAAATGACATGATGCAGCGTATTTATAAGCGAACAATTCGAGAGGATGAACTTGGAAGCAGTGAAAACAGTAAAAGTGAGCTTGAAACACAAAAAAATGTGCCTGAGCAAAAAGAAAAAGCAGTACGGACATATATGCAAGTTGCAAATAAAAAAGACTATGTCAATAACCAACTACCCAAAGAAATGCGAGATAAACCGGCCGACAGCAGTATGCAAAGTGAAAGAGAAGAAAGCAAAGGACGAATATCTAAAATGGGTTCTTTTTCCCGAACTGAAACAATGGTATCGTCCACATTGATACAAAATACAGAAAATGAAGATTTAGATGCGATGTTTGAACAAAAAATGCTAAGGCAAATTCATCCTATGCAGGCCATTAAAATTAGGCAGAAAAAAACTGGAAAATCATTGCCGATAAGTGACCCGAATCATTCTCTTCCGCCTGAAATGAGGGATGGTCCGGCATGGAAAGAATAGATATTATTTTAAATAGCTGGGATAAAAGGAGATTTCATGAG
>CAYJIG010000098.1:0-3654 GCA_964370165.1 uncultured Oscillospiraceae bacterium | reverse complement strand
AGCAAAAGAAAAAATGACCCAAAAAGAAAACGAGGCGGCCGCAGGGCAAGCAGAAAAAAACACCTCGAAAAAAGAAAAAAAGGTAGATAGCAAAGAAAAGAAAAGCAAACAAAACCCTGCTAAAGTAGCGGCGATGGAAGAAAAAATGACAGAAGCTAAAGCCGAAAACGAAAAGCTGAAAGACCAGCTTTTGCGCACCACAGCGGAGTATGAAAACTATCGTCGTCGCACCCAGGAAGAAAAAGACGCCGCGTTTTCAAACGGAGTGGCACATGCTACAGAACAAGTTTTGCCTGTGCTGGATACCCTATTTATGGCGGCGTTGGCTCCTTCGGCAGACGAAGAGTATAAAAAAGGTGTACAGCTGACACTGCAAAAAGCACAAGAAGTGTTTAAAAAACTGGGTATAGAAGAAATAGAATGTGAAAACAAGGCTTTTGACCCAACACTGATGAACGCATGCATGAACGAAGAAGTTGAAGGCGTAGAAAGTGGCAACGTGACAAGAGTGGTTCAAAAAGGATACACACTAAACGGGCGAGTAGTGCGCCATGCCATGGTGGCGGTAGCACCTTAAAGATGAAAGATTTTGACAACGTTTTATGTAATTTTCAGTAAAGATAGAACATAATATTTGCAAACAATCATGAATTTAAACATATAATTAATTGAACAAAAGGAGATATAATAATGAGTAAAATTGTAGGTATTGACCTTGGTACAACAAACAGCTGTATTGCTGTAATGGAAGGCGGCGACGCCGTAGTTATCCCAAATGCAGAAGGCGGACGTACCACCCCTTCGGTGACAGGCTTTGCAAAAGACGGTGAGCGTTTGGTGGGCCAAGTGGCAAAACGTCAAGCCATCACAAACCCCGACCGCACCATTGCTTCCATCAAACGTGAAATGGGCACAAACCATAAAGTGGAAATTGATAGCAAAAAATATACTCCACAAGAGATTTCCGCTATGATTTTGACCAAGCTGAAAGCAGATGCCGAAAGCTATCTGGGCGAAAAAGTGACAGATGCTGTTATCACTGTGCCGGCATACTTTAGCGATAGCCAACGTCAAGCTACTAAAGACGCAGGCGCCATTGCCGGCCTTAATGTACTGCGTATCATCAACGAGCCCACAGCGGCAGCACTGGCTTATGGTGTGGACAAAGAAGCCGACCAAAAAATCATGGTGTATGACCTTGGTGGCGGTACATTCGACGTGTCTGTTATCGAAATGGGCGATGGCATAACAGAAGTTCTTTCCACAGCCGGCGATACCCGCCTTGGCGGTGATGACTTTGACCAGCGCATTATTGACTGGTTGGCAGATGAGTTCAAAAAAGAAAACGGCATTGATTTGCGTCAAGATAAAATGGCCGCACAACGCCTTAAAGAAGCCGCAGAAAAAGCAAAAATTGAGCTATCCGGCGTGACATCCACACAGATAAACCTACCGTTTATCACAGCCGATGCATCCGGCCCAAAACATCTTGATACAAACCTATCTCGTGCAAAATTCAACGACTTGACCAGCGACTTGGTGGAAAACACCATGAATCCTGTGAAACGTGCACTGAAAGACGCAGGCCTGCAACCCTCTGATGTAAACCGTGTGTTGTTGGTGGGTGGTTCTACTCGTATTCCTGCAGTACAGGATGCTGTGAAAGGCTTTATGAAAATAGAGCCGTCAAAAGACATTAACCCCGACGAATGTGTGGCACTGGGTGCTGCTATTCAAGCCGGTGTTCTAGGTGGCGACGTTAAAGGTCTGCTACTGCTTGATGTTACTCCGCTTAGCCTTGGTATCGAAACTATGGGCGGTGTGTGCACTAAAATCATCGAGCGCAACACCACTATCCCCACCAAAAAAAGCCAGATATTCTCTACTGCGGCCGACAATCAACCAAGCGTTGAGGTAAACGTGTTGCAAGGCGAGCGCGAAATGGCAAAAGACAACAAAAAGCTGGGTACGTTCCACTTAGATGGTATCCCTTCAGCACCTCGTGGTGTACCGCAAATCGAAGTTACTTTCGATATTGACGCCAACGGTATTGTGGCAGTTTCCGCAAAAGATCTGGGCACAAGCAAAGAGCAAAGCATCACCATTACTGCATCAACAAACATGAGCAAAGACGAAGTGGAAAAAGCAGTGAAGGAAGCCGAGCAATATGCCGAGCAAGATAAAGCACAGCGTGAAAAAGTGGATGCACGCAACATGGCAGACTCTATGGTATTCCAAACAGAGAAAACACTGACAGACCTTGGCGACAAGCTGGAAAGCGCCGATAAAGAAAGCCTGACCGAAAAGAAAGAAGCCTTGAAAAAAGCTTTGGAAGGCGATGATATAGACGATATCAAAGCAAAACAAGAAGAACTGCAAAAAGTGCTTCATGAAGTGAGCAGCAAGGTGTATGCCGACGCACAGCAACAAGCCGAAGGTGCACAACAAGCCGAAGGCGAGCAAGCACCGCCACAAGATGATGTGATTGATGCAGACTTCACCGAAGTAGACGGCGAAGATAAATAAAAAATACAAGTGCACATATGCATAGCAGGCTTTTGCCTGCTTTGCATATTGTACGGTATATGTGTTACTACAAGTAAAAGAAAATAATTGAGCGCAGGCGGTTTTCAAATGGGCGCAAGCCTTATTAGGTAAAGTAGTGCTGTGTTACAGTGAAGAGATGAGGTGAGGCGATTGGCTGATAAGAGGGACTATTACGAGGTCCTTGGGGTTGCCAAAGACGCCAATGAAAATGAAATAAAAAAAGCGTACCACAAAAAAGCGAAAAAATATCACCCGGACCTAAACCCGGACAGTAAAGAGTCCGAGGCCAAGTTTAAGGAAGTGAACGAGGCCTATGAGGTTTTAAGTGATAAGGATAAAAAAGTAAAATATGACCAGTTTGGCCATGCAGGGGTAGACCCAAGCTATGGCGCAGGCGCAGGTGGCGCAGGTGGATTTGGTGGGTTTGGCGGCGGCACTACCGTCGACTTTTCCGACATATTTGAAACGTTTTTCGGTGGTGGATTTGGCGGCGGTGGATTTGGTCGCCAGCAAAAAAATCCAAACGCACCACGCAGGGGTAGCGATATCCGCACCAGTCTTGTGCTATCTTTTATGGAAGCGGTGCATGGAACCACTAAAGTTATCAATATCACAAAGCAAGAGAGTTGTTCTGAATGTGGCGGAACCGGCGCCGAAAAAGGTAGTGTGCCACAAACGTGTCCTGAATGTAACGGCAGTGGATTTGTGGTAGCCAGCAAGCGCACAGCTTTTGGTATGATGCAGGAAAGCAGACCATGCGTCAGGTGTGGCGGCAAGGGTAAAATCATCAAAAATCCGTGCAAAAAATGCCACGGCAGTGCCCGTGTGGGCGTGCCTAAAAAGCTGGAAGTGAAAATTCCGGCCGGTGTAGACGACGATCAAAACATTATTCAGCGTGGTAATGGTGATGCCGGGTTTAACGGCGGGCCTGCGGGCGATCTTATAGTTATAATCACAGTGCGTCCCGACGCTATGTTTGAGCGCGAGAGGTATGACGTGTATATCACTGTGCCGATTACGTTTACGCAAGCTACACTTGGCGATAAAATGACAGTGCCGACAATTGACGGCAAGGTGGAATACAGCGTGCCGGAAGGCACCCAAAGC
>CAYJIG010000097.1:0-4159 GCA_964370165.1 uncultured Oscillospiraceae bacterium | reverse complement strand
GTTTTGAGTCTTTGCAGAAATAGCCCATGCGGACAAACTGAAAACGGTCGCCTTTGGCGGAGTCTGACAAGCATGGTTCCAGTTTTGCGTTTTCATACACATGCAAGCTGTTTTCGTTTAAGTAATCAAGGTAGTTTGTGTCCGCCGGTACATCGTTCACGTTTTCAAGAGTGAAAAGATTGTCGTAAGAATTGACGGTGGCGTTTTGTGCATGCTTCATGCTTACCCAGTGGATGGTACCCTTCACCTTGCGGCCGTCCAGAGGTTTTTCGTTGCGTGTCTCGATGTCGGCGGTGCACAAAAGGCGCACTACATTGCCGGCGTCGTCTTGGATTACCTCGTTGCAACGAATGATATATGAGCCCATCAAGCGTACCTCGCCGTCCGGTTTCATGCGCTGCCATTTTGGCGGAGGAATCATGGCAAAGTCCTCACGCTCGATATACAGCTTGCCTGAAAAAGGTACTTCACGCTTGCCGGCATCGGGATTGGTGGGGTTGTTTGAAATTAAAAAAGTCTCTTCTTTATCCTCGGGGTAGTTTGTGATGACAACCTCGATGGGGTCTAAAACCGCCATGCGGCGAAGTGCGGTGCTGTTCAGCTCTTCACGTATGCAATATTCCAAAAGGCGGATATCAACCACGCTGTATGCCTTGGCGACGCCTGCTTTTTTTACAAACTCGATGATGGAAGACGGGGTGTATCCTCTGCGGCGTAAAGCGCATAATGTGGGCATGCGTGGGTCGTCCCAGCCATCCACGTGGTTTTCCTCTACCAGCTGGCGCAGATAACGCTTGCTCATCACGGTGTGGGTGATGTTTAAGCGTGCAAACTCATACTGGTGTGGCTTTTTCTCAAAGTCGATATTGTCCACCACCCAGTCGTACAATGGGCGATGATTTTCAAACTCGATGGAGCAAAGGCTGTGTGTGATGCCCTCCAGTGCGTCTTGGATGGGATGTGCATAGTCATACAGCGGATAAATGCACCATTTGTCGCCTTGGCGATGGTGTGACACACGCTTGATACGGAAAAGTAAAGGGTCACGCATGTTCATGTTTGACGCTGACATGTCGATTTTTGCGCGTAGGGTTTTACTGCCGTCGGGGAACTCGCCGTCTTTCATGCGCTTGAAAAGGTCTAGGTTTTCCTCTACGCTACGGTTTCTGTGGGGGCTTTCCTTGCCGGCTTGTGTCAAGGTGCCACGGTATTCGCGCTGTTCTTCCTTTGTTAAGTCGTCCACATATGCCTTGCCTTTTTCTATCAGTTGCAAACCAAACTCATAGCACTTGTCGAAATAATCACTGCCGTAGAAAATGCCGCCGTTTGGCACGGCACCCAGCCATAAGAGATCTTCCTCAATGGCCTGCACATACTCGTCGTCCTCACGCTCGGGGTTGGTGTCGTCAAAACGCAGATTAAACTGGCCACCGTATTTCATGGCGGTGGAGTAGTTTATCCAGATAGCTTTGGCGCTGCCGATATGCAGATAACCGTTTGGCTCGGGCGGAAAACGGGTGTGGATGCCGTGAGGAAAACCCTCGGCAAGGTCGCTGTCCACAATGTCATATATGAAATTCGAGGGCAGTTCCCATTCGGGGTTCCAGTTTTTAGTAGGGTTAGAGTTTGGCATGAAGGAGGCCTCCTTAAAAAAGTGAAGAAAATGTTTGATATGGTATAAAAGCTGGGATTTATAGGTGTAAACAGCGGTGTGTATACACCTAGTTTTACAGTGCGTCGTGCATTTGTTGCAGACGGGTCAGCACGGTTTCTTTGCCCATCAGCACCATGATTGGGCAAAGGTCTGGGCTTTGGGTGCGGCCGCAAATTGCAAGGCGTAGCACACTGCTGACATCGGACACACTGCCGGGATAGTCGGTCGGATTTTTCTTGTAGGCTTTCATGTCGGTGCAGTATCCAAACTTTTCTGCAAGCTGTTTCACGCCGGAAAACCACACGCTGGCGTCTTCGGTTTCTTCATAGCTGTCTTTGTATGCAGACAGCATATTTTTTGCCATTTCGGCAGACACATTTTCGGGCAACTCGTATTTTGGAGCAAAAAGAGGCTCAAAGTAAAAGGAAAAATACGGTTTTGCATCGCTCCATGTGGTGATGTCTTTACGAGCTTTTTTGCCGCCACGTCCAATTGAAATCATGGAAAGCGCATAGTCTTTGTTTTCTGAAAGCAGGCCGGCAAACTCTTGGTCGTATTCATCGGCCCATGCACACAGCAGGGTGTATACCTCTAAAGAGCTCATGCGGCTGATGACGCCTTTTGATACGTCGTTCAGCTTCTCGGTGTCGAACAAAGAGCCTGAAGTGCTCATTTTCTTGAAGGAGAATGGGAACTTTTCCAGTGGCAGATCAGGATTTTGTGCACGCCATTCTTCGAAGTTTGAGTTTAGCAGTGTCAGCAAATATTCCTTCACGCTGGGCACAGGGTAGCCTTTTTCGCTGTAGTAGTCAAGGGCAAGCTCGGGATCTTTGCGCTTTGACAGCTTGCGTTTTGAGCCGCCGTCCATCTTCATCAGCTGGGCGGTGTGCAGGTATTTTGGTACACGCCAGCCCATGGCGGAAAACAGCTGTACGTGGATGGGCAAAGTGGCCAGCCACTCTTCGCCACGCACCACGATGTTTGTGCGCATGAAATGGTCGTCCACCACGTGGGCAAAATGGTATGTGGGAATGCCGTCGGCTTTCAAGATAACGGCGTCTTGGTCGTTTTCGGGAATGTCCAATGTGCCACGGACAACGTCGGTGACTTTTATGCGGTTTTCAATATTTCCGCTACTGCGATAGCGCAAAGTGTAGGGACGGCCGCTGTCCATAAGAGCTTTGATCTCGTTTATGTCGATGTTGCGGTAAATGGCGTAATCGCCGTAACAGCCGAAGTTTTCTTTATTCGCAGCTTGCTTTTCACGCATTGCAAGTAGTTCTTCCTCGGTCAAAAAGCAAGGATATGCCTCGCCTTTTTCTACCAGGTATTTTGCGCACACATGATAAATATCGGCACGTTGGCGCTGACGGTATGGGCCGTAGCTGCCAAGCTCACCGCTTGAGGTGACACCCTCGTCAAATGGAAGCTGGTACTTTTCGAAAACACGCAGAATGGTTTCCACGCCGCCTTCTACTTCACGTTTTTGGTCGGTGTCTTCAATGCGAAGGAAAAACACGCCACCGCTTTGGTGGGCAAGACGCTCGTCGGTGATGGCGCCAAAAAGGTTGCCAAGATGCATGAAACCTGTGGGTGAGGGCGCAATTCGGGTGACTTTGGCGCCTTCGGCAAGGGTTCTGGGCGGGTATTTTGCCTCTAAATCGGCAAGTGTTTGGGTTACGTTTGGAAATAATAGATTGGCCAGTGCTTGTGTTTCCATAAAAACTCCTCAAAGAAAAAATGCAAGGACAAAACCACACAAAGGCAGCAGGTGGAAAATTGCCATGGGTGCAGTAATGTCCAAATTTTAAATGAATGTTATGTGTTGTGAGTTAAATTTTCTTGTTCCCAGGCGTCGGCCTGAGCACGGTATTCGGTGGCTTTTTGGTAGTTGCCGTGTATCTCCATACAGTCGGCAAGGCCACGCAATGGCTGGCTTCCGGCAGAAGACGCCACCAGCTCGGGTGTTGCGCCGGAAAGTGCCGCGCCAAACCAGTCGGCCGCTTGCTGCTCTTTGCCTATTAAAAGGAAGTAATCGCCCAAAGCACAGCAGATTTCGCAAGATGGAGTGCCCACCAGCTCGGGTGCCGCCACACGCAGTAGCATTTCTGCGTCTTTTTGCATGGAAGCGGCTTTTGCTAAAATGCACGCCGCACGTTTTAATGCGTCGGGTGCACGGGAGACATCACGTTGCACATCTTCAAAATAAGGTGCGGCCGCTAAAAAGTCGTCTTTTGTGCCGGACAACATCAGCTCGCGTGCATACATCATCTCTACACGAGAGGAAAACGGGCGCTTATCCTTCACCAGACGTCCAAAATGGGCTAGGTTGCGCGCGGTGTGTGTGGCAGTAGGCATATGATAAATTTCAACGTTGCTACGGTATACAATAGGGTCTATACGCAAGGCTTCGTGCAAAGGATCTGCAAACTGCGAGGCACGCAGGCGACGGAACAGCTTTGGCCTATAGTCCACGGTGAAGTTTTCGGTGGAGGAATAGTTATG
>CAYJIG010000096.1:0-4173 GCA_964370165.1 uncultured Oscillospiraceae bacterium | reverse complement strand
AGAATTAACTTTACTACATCTTCCCCTCTTTGTCAATACCTTTTTTGAAAAAATTTGTTTTTTTCTAAAAGTTCGCTTTTCGGCGTCATCGTCATTCTTTTAATAAATGAACAATGTATTAACAAAAAAACATCAGTGCAGTGCACTCTTTCGTTTCTCGTGTTTCTTGGGTGCCTAATTAGAATATCATGTATTGCTATGCATTGTCAATCACTTTTTCATTTTTCGTGATTTTTTTCATTTTTCGTAGCGATTCGAGGTAAATACTTAACTAAATTCACAAAAAGCACAATTTTCTTATCAGCGCTCATCATATATGTATGTCCATCACGCTTATTTTTGCAGGGCATAAAAACCGTACGGGAAGTCCGGTGTATCCGGCGCCGGTGTTTACATATAAATGCATTCCGTTTACTGTGTACTTGCCCATCACATATTTTTGCGCAAGCCTCGGTTTATATGTCGCGCCGATTATCGGCATACGTACTTGACCGCCGTGGCTGTGTCCCGCCAATATCACGTCGGCGGTGTTTTCTTTTATAGTATCTGCTGTGTCCGGCTGATGTACCAGCACAAGGCGTATGTCTGCCGATGATACATCGTCGCCTAAAAGCATCGACGAATCCGGCATTCCGTAAAACGCTTCATCAAGTCCCGCCACTGCCACGGTGTCACCGTTTTTACTTCTTATAATAGCGCAGCTGTTTTTCAGCAGGGTGAATTTCGCGTCATTCATTATTTCGGCATATAAATCCGTACCGCCTTTTCGGTCGTGGTTTCCCCAAACGGCAAACTTGCCCATGTCGGCAGAGAGCCTACCCAAAGCATTCACCGCCATGTTTTTTTGCCCTGATATTTTCGAGTGGTTTAGTAAGTCGCCTGTGCATACAATAATATCAGGGTTAGCCGCTTGGATTTTCCTGACCAGTTTATCCAAACGTCGTTTTGAGTAAAAGAACCCAAGATGCACGTCAGTGAACTGAACCACACGGATAATGCGGCCTTTTTTAGGCGTATGTTTTGGTATATCAAAACTCACTTCGTCACAAACCAGCATCCCCGGCTCGATAACCACAGCCCAAACCCCGAGACTGATAATTAATGTAAGTATAGCCACTATTATAATAGTCATCCGTACTCCTTTTTAGGTCTAGACATTTTCACACTTTTTGAAAAAAGTGCACAAAAACTTTAAAATGACGCATTTTATACAAAATGCGTCAGCTTTATTATGATCCTATTTTATGTTCTATCTGACTTTTTTTGAAAAAGCATGGTTTTTAATTGAGTTTTTTGCCAAGCTTTTTTTCAAAAAAGCGGGGGGAATTAACCGAGGTCGGATATGCTGTCTTGTAGCTTTTCGCATTTTTCTGTTGCACGTTTCAGCTTATCTTTAATCTCCTGCACAACATTCTCGGGTGCTTTCTCAACAAACCCTTTATTCGCAAGCCGTTTCTCAAAATTCTCGACTTCACTTTGCGCATGCTTCAATTCTTTCGATAATCGCTCGATTTCTTTTTCTTTATCCACAAGCTCAAGCATAGGAATAAACCCACGCGCGATAGACGTCGCCAGCTGAACCATACCTTTAGCCTCGCCGTCATACTTCTCGACATACGTGATGTTATCCACGTTCGCAAGCTTGGCAATAACATTCTCACCGGCTTTAAATATATCACTTTTTGATGTTTCAAGCACGATGGCTGTCCGCTTCGCCGGATGCACGTTAATCTCCGCGCGCACGTTACGTATCGCTTTAATCAAACTCACCACTTCAGAAAACTCTGTTTCTTCTTTTTCAAAATCAAACGCCTTTTGCCATGTGGGCCAGTTTTGAACCATCAGACTTTCCCCGCTTTGTGGCAAAGCGCGATATATTTCTTCGGTGATGAACGGCATGAATGGATGCAAAAGATGCAACGCACCCGACAACAGATGTAGCAATACGCTAAGCGCAACGTTCGCATCTTGCGCAGAAAACCTGGGCTTTGCGATTTCAATAGTCCAGTCGCACACAATCTCCCATATGAAATCATACACTTTTTGCGCCGCCAGGCCAAACTCGAACTTTTCTATATGCTCGGTTGTTTCCTTCACCAGACGGTTATACACCGCAAGCGCCCACTTATCACTAAGCGCAAGATCCGCTGTAGACAAGTCACACGGTGTGAAGTCTTCCGGTAAGTTCATCATCACAAACCGCGCGGCGTTCCATAACTTGTTCGCAAAATTCCTAGCGCTGGTCACTTTCTCGGCAGAAAACCGCATATCGTTACCGGCGGTAGAGCCCGCCACCAGCGTGAATCTTAACGCGTCCGCACCAAACTCTGAAATAACTTCCAGTGGATCTATCCCGTTCCCGAGACTTTTAGACATTTTTCTGCCTTGAGCGTCACGCACCAAGCCATGAATCAACACGGTATCAAACGGCGCTTCTTCCATGTAATGCAGGCCCGAGAATATCATACGACTAACCCAAAACCCGATAATGTCGTATCCCGTCACCAGCGTGTTTGTGGGATAAAACCTTTGTAAATCCTCGGTTTTGTCCGGCCAACCTAAAGTCGAAAACGGCCACAACGCACTCGAAAACCAGGTATCCAACGTATCTTCATCTTGGCGTATGTCGGCACTTTGGCAATGCACGCATTTTTCCGGCGTGGTTTCACTCACGGTGATTTCACCGCATGTGTCGCAATACCATGCAGGGATTCTATGTCCCCACCACAGCTGACGTGATATCGTCCAGTCACGTGTGTTTTCCATCCAGTGTAGGTATGTTTTTTCGAACCGTTTCGGTACATATTGGATTCTGCCGTCTTTCACCGCTTCGATAGCAGGCCTCGCAAGCGGTTCCATCTTCACAAACCATTGCAGGGATACCATCGGCTCGATGGTGGTTCCGCACCTGTAGCATGTGCCCACGTTATGCATGTTTTCCACTATCTTCACCAGATATTCGCCGCTTTCAAGGTCTTTCACAATCTCTTTACGCGCCTTATACCTCTCAAGGCCTGTGTATTTACCACATTCGTCGTTCAGGTGTGCGTCGTCTGTGAATATCTTTAATATAGGTAGTTCGTGACGCTGACCCACCTCGAAATCATTCGGGTCATGTGCCGGCGTGATTTTTAACGCGCCTGTACCAAACTCCATGTCGACATACGTGTCTGTGATGATGGGTATTTCACGATTTACCAATGGCAAAATCACGTTTTTACCATGCAGA
Organism: uncultured Oscillospiraceae bacterium; assembly: GCA_964370165.1. Classification (GTDB taxonomy): domain Bacteria; phylum Bacillota; class Clostridia; order Oscillospirales; family Ruminococcaceae; genus JAAYCI01. Next base: position 944 of record CAYJIG010000096.1, on the reverse strand, counting down.
TGTTTATACCTCTCATCGTCCGGATGTACCGCCACCGCCACGTCACCCAGCATAGTTTCGGGCCGACTGGTAGCCACCGTCACATATTCCTCGCTACCGGATACCTGATACCTCACATGCCACAGCGAGCTGTTTTGTTCCTCGTGTTCCACCTCGGCGTCGGAAATAGACGTAAGGCAATGCGGACACCAGTTGATAATCCTCTCGCCACGATAAATAAGACCCTCGTCATAAAGGCGTTTAAACACATGCGATACAGCTTTACTGCATCCTTCATCCATGGTAAATCGTTCACGGCTCCAGTCACAGCTGCTGCCTAGTTTTTTCAGTTGCTGGACTATCCTGCCACCGTATGTTTCTTTCCATTGCCATGCACGTTCTAAAAACCCGTCACGGCCTAAATCGTCTTTGCTCAAGCCTTCTTCTTTCATGCTTGCCACAATCCGTGCCTCGGTGGCGATAGACGCGTGGTCTGTGCCCGGTACCCATAGCGCGGCATACCCCTGCATACGCTTAAAACGTATTAAGATATCCTGCCACGTGTTGTCCATCGCGTGACCCATGTGAAGCTGGCCCGTGATGTTTGGTGGCGGCATCACTATGGTGTATGGTTTTTTACTCTTGTCATCACTGGGCGCAAAATACCCCTTTTTTGTCCAAAACGCATACGTGCTATCCTCCACCTGCGCCGGATCATAAACTTTCTGTAATTCTTTCATATCTCTCTCCATTTTCCGCTTTTTGAAAAAAGCTTGGCAAAAACTTTAATCAAAAACACACATTAATTATAATAAAATTAAAGCACTTAAGAAATTTTACCGCCCTGAGCCCGACATCCGTAACACCTTATATATCGAGTAGTGTTCGTATAAAGCCTCTTCAGAAAAATTGTTGCCGTGTTTGTATTGAAAATACAAATGCGGCGCCCTTGACCTTTAGGTAAA
>CAYJIG010000095.1:0-4266 GCA_964370165.1 uncultured Oscillospiraceae bacterium | reverse complement strand
GCCCGTTTTTCAACGTGGAAAAATGCGGCGCCCAAAATCCTGAATACATAATGGATCCCGATTATTCGATGTTTGATGCGCTGTATGAGCTGGCAAATGGCTATATCAAGCTGGTGGATATTGCGCCGGAACTTCCCGGTAGCATAGAGTTTGTTGAAAAAGCATGCAAAAAATGTGTGGTGTCTATTGCACACACCAACGCAAATTATGACCAGTCGAGTGATGCGTTTAAAGCGGGTGCCAGCCATGCAACACATCTGTTTAACGCTATGCCGCCGTTTGGGCACAGAGATCCCGGGGTTATTGGCGCAGCGTTTGACAAGGCAGAGTTTGTGGAGCTGATTTGTGACGGCATTCATGTGCATCCGTCGGCGGTGCGCTCGGTGTTTGTGTGGTTTGGCGAAGATAGAGTGTGCCTGATAAGCGACTCTGTGCGTGGTGCAGGCTTGCCCGACGGCGAGTATGATTTGGGCGGTCAGATGGTTATCATCAAGGAAGGCAGAGCCACCGTGGCAGGAACAAACACCCTTGCAGGAAGTACCACCAGCCTGGCGGAGTGTTGCCGCAGAGCCATAGGGTTTGGCGTGCCGATGGAACAAGCCGTGCGCGCGGCCACCATCAACCCGGCCAAAGCCGTGGGACTGGACAGCGAAGTGGGTAGCATAAAAGCTAAAAAACGCGCGGATATTGTTATTTGGGACAAAGAACTGAAAACTCAGGCAGTATTTGTGGGCGGAAAGTCTGTCGAAATATAAAATTTAGTTTATAGTAAAACAGCGTATCAAATAAAGATGCGCTGTTTTATATCGGTTTGGCTAAGAGAAATGTGAGGGAAAGTATGCCGTTTTATTTTGAAAGTGAGTTTTCAGTATTTCATTTCGAGTGTGACGCATGGAACCGCATGACGCCCGGCTCGTTTTTGCGTCGTGTGCAGGAGATTGCGTTTGCACACAGCAACAGCGTGGGCATAAACGCAGATTTTCACGAAAAACACGGCACGGGCTTTATGATGTCACGTGTTTCGCTGCACATTAATAAAATGCCGAGCGCAGACCAAAAAGTGAAGCTACAAACACGTGCATATGGTATGCTTCGTGCACAATATCACAGGATTACTATATTGTATGACGAGCTTGGCGAGGTGCTTTGTGAGGCCGATATACGCTGGGTGTTGATTGACACAAAAAATAAGCGGATACTGCGCAAGCCTATGCCCGAGCTTGAAAAATATTTCAACGAAATACCAACAGATGAACACGACATGCGCATGGTAAAGCCAAATGACGAGCCGAAAACAGTGCAAGAGCTTGTGGCGACATACACCATGTGTGATAACTATAAGCATATAAATAACACAAGGTATGCAGATATCATGTGTGATAACCTGCCTTTGGAAGCGCTTAGAAAAAGTTTGCCAAAGAGAATGTTATTGTTTTACCGCAGTGAAATCCCGCTGAATAAAGAGTTTACACTGAAAAGAGCGGATGCCCAGCAGGATGGATATTATTTCGTGGCACAGGATAATGTGACAAAATTTTTCGAAGCTGTAGTAGAATTCTGATGAAATATTACAACATTAACGGGTGGTTTTGCCGTTTGAGATGGTAATTCGTTAAAAAATTGTGAAATAATAAAAATGCACTTGACAAATAATATCAAAAAGGTTACAATTTAATTGCAATAAGGTTACAGCCAGAACCTAAGTGCAACAAGTGCAAACTTTTTTCATTTAATACGCCCTTCCTCCAATTACATATATTGTAATATTTAGGGCAAACTCCTTGTAACAAAAAGCCGTCGTGAGCAGGCACGAAGGCTTTTTGTTTTTTTTATGTGTTAAAATTATCGTCTGCGTGAATGTTTGCAGTATATGTTATAAAAATGTTACAAATTAGGAAATAATTAATACTTTTCCTTTCGCGCACAGTATGATATGATGAGAAAAGATAAAAAAGGAGAGTGAATATATGGCGTATTTTTATAACGAACCATCGCGTACTTTTAGTGAGTATTTGCTAGTTCCGGGCTATTCGTCGGCAGAGTGTATACCGGGGAATGTTAGCCTGCGTACTCCGATGCTGCGCTTTAAAAAAGGCGAAGAATCGCCACTTTATATGAATATACCAATGTGCAGTGCCATTATGCAAAGCGTGTCGGGGCCGGATTTGGCCATTGCGCTTGCAAAAGAAGGCGGTGTTTCTTTTATTTACGGTGCGCAGTCGGTGGAGGAAGAAGCCGCAATGGTGCGCAAGGTGAAAACGTACAAAAAAGGCTTTGTGAGCTCGGACTCGAACATTCGGCCGGGCGACACGCTGGCGGATGTGTTGGCGCTGATAGAGAAGACAGGGCACTCCACCATTGCCGTTACCGAAGACGGCACGGCAAACGGACGCCTGCTGGGGCTGGTAACTTCACGTGATTACAGGGTGTCACGCATGAGCACAGACCTATTGGTGTCTTCTTTCATGACGCCGCTGGAAGAATTGGTGACAGCGCCGGATACCACCACTTTAAAAGAAGCGAATGACATTATTTGGGACAATAAAGTGAACACGTTGCCGCTTTTGGACGAAGAAGGCAGGCTGAAGTATTTTGTGTTCCGAAAAGACTATGACAGTCATAAAGAATATACAAACGAGCTGCTTGACGTGCATAAGAGTTATGTGGTGGGTGCCGGAATAAACACACGTGACTATGCAGAAAGAGTGCCGGCGCTGGTGGAAGCAGGCGCAGATGTTTTGTGTATTGACTCCTCGGAGGGCTTTTCCGAGTGGCAGAAACTTACCATTGACTGGATACGCCAGAAATATGGCGATACAGTGAAAGTAGGCGCAGGCAACGTGGTGGACGCAGACGGGTTCCGCTTTTTGGCCGACGCCGGCGCAGATTTTGTGAAGGTGGGTATAGGCGGCGGGTCCATTTGCATCACACGTGAGCAAAAGGGTATCGGTCGTGGCCAGGCAAGCGCCGTGATAGACGTGGTGAAGGCCAGGGACGAGTACTTTGAAGAAACAGGCGTGTATGTGCCGATTTGCTCGGATGGTGGCATAGTGCATGATTATCATGTGACGCTGGCGCTGGCGATGGGCGCGGATTTTGTCATGCTGGGGCGGTATTTTGCACGGTTTGACGAAAGCCCGACAAACAGGATTTTTGTGAATGGCACATACGTGAAGGAATATTGGGGCGAGGGTAGCGCAAGGGCCCGTAACTGGCAAAGGTATGACATGGGCGGCGCAGAAAAGCTGGGCTTTGAAGAAGGCGTGGACAGCTATGTGCCGTATGCCGGTAGCTTGAAAGAAAATGTGAATACCACGCTGTATAAAGTGAAAAGCACCATGTGTAACTGTGGCGTGATGGACTTGCCATCTTTACGTGAAAACGCAAGGCTGACACTGGTGTCGTCCACCAGCTTGGTGGAAGGCGGAAGCCACGACGTGACACTGCGTGAGACCAATAAAGACTAAGATTAAAATGCGAATTAAATTAGTGGGCAAGTATCTTGTACTTGCCTATTTTTTATGCCATAATAGGATATAAGAAAACTAAGCTGACGTTGGCTGAGAGTTGGATTGATTTTTGATACTTTAAACGCATCGGGGGATTTTTTATGCAATTACTAAAAGATAAAATTGTGAAAGAAGGCAGGGTTCTGCCGGGGAATATCATTAAAATTGATGGGTTTTTAAACCACAGGGTGGATACCAGCCTGATGCGTGCCATGTCTAAAGAATTTGCACGACTGTTTGACACGTCCGAAGTGAATGTGGTGATGACGGTGGAGGCGTCGGGCATTCCGCTGGGAACCATCATGGCGGAAGAGCTAGGCGTGCCGCTGGTGTTTGCAAAAAAAGCAAAGAGCGATAACATCGAGGGCGGCCTTTTCTCGAGCGAGATTTATTCGTATACATACAAAAAGAAAATGACGCTGATTGTCAGCGGGCAGTGGCTGGGGCCAAACGATAAAGTGCTGGTGGTGGACGACTTTTTGGCCAACGGCGAGGCGTTGCGTGGGGTTGTGGATATCATCAATCAGGCCGGCGCAGAACTTGTGGGTATGGGCGTTGCGGTGGAAAAAGGCTTCCAGGCAGGCGGCGCACGCCTGCGTGAACAAGGCATAAACCTGAAAAGCCTTGCCATCATCGAAAGTGCCGATGAGGAAAACGGCATTGTGTTCCGTGAAAACCCAAAAGAGCAGTGAAAAGCTAAAAGAGCAGTGAAAAGTGAAGAATGAAAAGTGAAAAGTTGAAAGAGCAGTTAAAAGAA
>CAYJIG010000094.1:0-4428 GCA_964370165.1 uncultured Oscillospiraceae bacterium | reverse complement strand
ATAAACCTTTCTTTCTAAACAGAACCGGCTCACACAACGTGTGGCCGGTTTTTTGCTGTTGAAAACCTTAATAAGGTTGGGAAAGTGCCAAGTGCAAGGAAGCGATAAATGGCGCAAAGGCGCATATATATTATATGTAACTGCCGCGCCATTTTGAAGCTGACGCCGCAACCCGTATTTTACCAGTAGCCGAAACTGTAGGGCACTGGGAAAGTGCCAAGTGCAAGGAAGCGATAAATGGCGCAAAGGCGCATATATATTATATGTAACTGCCGCGCCATTTTGAAGCTGACGCCGCAACCCGTATTTTACCAGTAGCCGAAACTGTAGGGCACTGGGAAAGTGCCAAGTGCAAGGAAGCGATAAATGGCGCAAAGGCGCATATATATTATATGTAACTGCCGCGCCATTTTGAAGCTGACGCCGCAACCCGTATTTTACCAGTAGCCGAAACTGTAGGGCACTGGGAAAGTGCCAAGTGCAAGGAAGCGATAAATGGCGCAAAGGCGCATATATATTATATGTAACTGCCGCGCCATTTTGAAGCTGACGCCGCAATTGGTACTTTACCAGTAGCCCTACATGCTTGCCAGTACTTTTTTCATGATAGCCGTCCCCGCATCAATCTGCTCAAACGACGGCGTGGAAAAATTACAACGCACGGCGTCACACGGCTTTGTGGCGTCCACAAAAAACGCACTTCCCGGCACCACTGCCAGTTTCTCGTCAAGGCATTTTTGCACAAACTCTTGTGCGTTAATACCATCTTTAAGCTGTAGCCACAAGAACATGCCACCTTCTACCGGCACAAAACTTGTTTTATCTGAAAGCTCTCTTTTAAATGCATCCATCATATATTCTGCTTTTTTCTTATACACCTGCCGAATTCTTTCGATATGTGCGGTGATATCGTGTTCTGCCAAGAAAGCGTCAATCACCCTTTGGCCCCACATGTTTGTGTGCACGTCGTTACCTTGTTTCACCACCACAAACTTGTTCATCAGGTTTTTTTCCGCCACACACAGCGCAATACGCATACCCGGCGCAAACACTTTCGATAGCGACACAGCATACACCACCAGCCCCTCGGTATCAAGGCTTTTTATGGACGGTATATCTTCTTTTGTAAATCTCAGCTCGCCGTACGGGTTATCTTCCAAAATCATCACGCCGTATTTTTTACACATCTCATACACCGCTTTGCGTTTTTCCAAAGAGGTGGTATATCCTGTTGGGTTTTGAAAGTTTGGAATGGTGTAGTAAAACTTCGGCTTTGGCGTTCTTGAAAGCGCCGCCTCTAACGCGGCCAAGCAAACGCCATCTTCCTCTAGTGGTACGCCAATCAGCTCGGCGCCGTTTGCCCTAAACGAATTCATCGCGCCCAAAAACGCCGGGTCTTCCGTCACCACCAAGTCCCCGTCGTTACATAACAGTTTCGATAGATAGTCCATCGCTTGCTGGCTACCTGACAACACTATGATATCGTCTGTATCCTTCACTGCTTCTTCAAACCGGTTAAGATACTCTTTCCCACGCTGGCGCAAAGACGGATACCCCTCGGTGATAGAATACTGCAACACCCCTGCCGGATCATCCCGCAACAGCCTTGCCGATATGTCGGCAATTTCTTTTGCCGGGAAAGCCTCGTTTGAGGGATTTCCTCCTGCAAAGCTGATTAGTTTAGGGTCAGCCATTTGTTTAAGCAGCTCCCTAATAATAGACGGTTTCATGTTTTGTACTTTGTTGCTGAATTCCAGTTGCATAAACTATCTCCTTTTTTCCTCACTTTGGTATGGCGGCATATCCGTGATCTATCGTCATATATACATTAACCACTTTATCATCTTTTTGCAAAGCTTTATTCACTTTATCTCTCAGCTCGTTTTCATCCATGATAAACCCCTCAGGCAATATCACATCAAACCGATACACCAGCGTATTCCCGTCATCTTCCACCGAAAAATCATGAATTTTCAGATTTGAATCGATACTTTTTATCTTTTGAAGCACTTTGCCTTTTTCGCTGTCTATAGCGTCGGTTCCTGTCAATACCGGGTCGTGATGAATAATCAAATGAATACCATAATTTTGGCGGATATCTTTCTCGATACCATCAATCACCTCATGGCTTTTCAGCACATCTTCGGCACAGTCCATCTCCACATGTGCGCTGGCAAACTTCCTGCCAAGGCCATAGTCGTGAACCAACAAGTCGTGCGTGTCCAGCACGCCGGGATAAGACGCTATTTCATCGCCCAGCTTTTGCACCAGCTCTGAGTCGGGTGCTTGCCCAAGCAGCGGGCTTATCACATCTTTTATAAGGCCTATGCCGGATATCACGATAAACACCGCCACCAAAAGGCCCATATAGCCGTCTATCTGCCAGCCAAGCACCATGGACACCACCGCCGACACCAGCACGGCTAAGGTGGTTATCACATCATTTCTGCTGTCCACAAACGCCGCTTGTAGCGACACCGAGCCGATGCGTTTTCCGATACCACGATAAAAAAACGCCAGCCATACCTTCACCAGTATAGCCACCACCAAAAGGGCTATACTTAAAGCCGAAAACGACACATCCTGCGGACTTATGATTTTCGCCACACTGCTTTGGGCCAGTTCCACCCCGATAAGCAGCACTAAAATAGCCACCACAAACCCCGCAATATACTCAAACCTTGCATGGCCAAACGGGTGTTCTTTGTCCGCAGGTTTTTTCGACATGCTAAAGCCTGCCAATGTTATCACCGACGCCGCTGTATCGGAAAAATTGTTCACTGCATCGCCTATCACGGCAATACTCCCTGTGACAATCCCCAGCGCCAGCTTCAAAACAGCCAGACTGATGTTACAAAAAAGACCCACATACCCCGCAAGTTTTCCCAGCGAGTTTGAGATATCTTTTTCGTTTTTCAGCTTTTTTTCAAAGCTTGATATCAGCCAATTTGTCATAGTCTCCACCTGTACAGGCCAATCTACATTCGCCTAAAAAATCCTACAAAGACTTCAAATACTCGTCCATATCGACGGCGGCTTGCTTGCCTGCGCCCATGGCCAAAATAACGGTAGCCGCGCCTGTCACGGCATCTCCACCTGCCCAAACACCACTGCGAGTGGTGGCGCCTTTTTCGTCTTTTGTGATGATTCCGCCCCATTTTTGTGTTTCAAGGCCGGGTGTGGTGCTGCGAATAAGTGGGTTTGGCGATGTACCGATGGACATAATCATCGCATCACACTCTATCACAAACTCGCTACCCTCTACCTCTACAGGACGTCTGCGTCCGCTGGCATCGGGCTCGCCCAGCTCACAACGGATACAGCGCATACCACACACTTTACCGTCTTCGTCGCCCAGCACCTCTACGGGGTTTGTCAGCGTTTTGAAGATGATACCCTCTTCTTCGGCATGCTCCACTTCTTCGGCACGTGCAGGCAGCTCGTCCATGCCACGACGATACACAATGCTCACTTCTTTTGCGCCAAGACGTTTTGCGCATCTTGCGGCGTCCATGGCAACGTTACCGCCACCAACCACCGCCACACGCTCGGCACGCATCACAGGTGTACGGCTATTTTCCTGCCATGCACCCATCAAGTTCACACGTGTCAAAAACTCGTTAGCGGAAAACACGCCGTTCAGGCTTTCGCCCGGAATACCCATAAACCTTGGCAGGCCTGCGCCACTACCCACAAACACCGCCTTGAATCCATCTTCAAACAGCTCGTCGATGGTCAAAACCTTGCCTATAACCATGTTTGTCATCACTTTTACGCCCAGCTGTTTTAGGTTGTTTATTTCCTTGTCCACAATGGCTTTCGGCAGGCGGAACTCAGGTATACCGTACACCAAAACGCCGCCGGCTTTGTGTAATGCCTCAAAAATAGTCACGTCATAGCCTTTTTTGGCAAGCTCGCCAGCCACAGTAAGTCCGGCTGGGCCTGCGCCTACTACCGCCACTTTAATACCGTTTGCCGGCATAGCACCCGGCAGCTCGCCGCCGTTTTCCATCTTCCAGTCGGCCACAAAACGCTCTAGGCGCCCTATTCCCACCGGCTCGTGCTTGATTCCACGCACACACAGCTGCTCGCACTGTGTTTCTTGCGGACACACACGCCCACACACTGCCGGAAGTGCTGTTTGCTCGCTAAGCGCCACAAAAGCGCCCTCAAAGTCTTCCTCAGCCACTTTTTTGACAAATTTCGGGATATCTATCATTACGGGACAGCCCTTCACACAGGGTTTATGCTTACAGTCAAGACAGCGCTTTGCCTCTTCCACAGCCATTTCTTTGGTGTAGCCCAGCGCTACTTCATCAAAGTTCGAGTTCCTCACCTGTGCATCTTGCACCGGCATAGGGCATTTTTTAGGATCCATGTTCGCCATCTTACTTTACCTCCGCGGATTTGATAACACATTCTTTTTGA
>CAYJIG010000093.1:0-4761 GCA_964370165.1 uncultured Oscillospiraceae bacterium | reverse complement strand
AAACTCACTTTGAGTAGTGGTGAATCCATGCTCGTTTAATGTGGGGTTGCCGTCTACGCCAAAGCAGGACACGGAGATGACGTTTCCTTTATTATCATACACAAATTCCTCGCCGGAAATACCGATGTTGTTCAAAGTAGGCTGGCCGTCTATGCCTAGATAAGCCACTTTTTGTATTGCTCCGTTTTCGATGGTAATACTACTTTGGGAAAAGCCATCGACACTGTTTACAGGCTGGTTTTCGGTGTTTTTGTACATGACGGATATTAAGTTTAAGTGCTCGTCGTACACCAGCTCATTAATAGGCGCAGAGCCTTCAATATATATGCCTTCTCCGTCTTTGTTTAGGTTTTGCGCTAAGATTACTTGGCCGTCTTCGTTATAAGTGTATGCTCTTGAGTGAAGGCCGTTTTTTAGGGTTATTCTCTCTTCGTCTTGGTCAAGATAATAAGTTTGAGTGATTTGGCCGTTTTCATTGCGCACATATTCAAGCCCGAAAATACCGTCTGCATCAGGCGCAGGGGAATATCTGTTATAGCGCATGTACAGCAGCTTGGAAACATATCCGTCTTGATATTCATACTGGTAGCGAGTGATATCACTTTTTGTGGCGGAGTTATCAGTAGACGTGAATGCCTCGGAAGAAACAGTGTTGGCGGCTAAAAATATAGGGTTTGAGTCGCTATCGGGGTTTTTGATATCGGCAGCCTCACCGTCGGAGGTATAGTCTAAAAGCATTATCTGCTTTCCGTTAGGGTCTTTATACTCGGCGGTATATGTGCCGTCGCTGTTGTATTGATAAATAATATGAGAGGCGCGCTCGTCCACAAATTGCTGAGTGTCGGGCTCGATTAAAGTGTTTTTGTTGTTTTCATACCGAACTTCATATTGAGGATATGTAGAAAAAAAGTTTATACCGTCAAAAGCATTTCTGTATACTATGGTGTAGTGGGACGTTTTGTTTTTTACTTGCGCAGAACTTAGCTCGATTATACCCACAGGTATGCCGTCTTTCAGGGTATAGTCGGTGTAATCGCTGGATTTCGGAAGATAGTAGTTTGCAATAAAAACAGAAAGTAGTAAAAAAATCACGCCTGCAAACGCCGCGGATATACGTTTTTGAAGCATTCTGCTACGCTCACGCATGATTATGGCGTCGGCACTAAGGCCTAAGATGGTAGCGATGATTTTTAAGATGGCTTTTTGCTTTCCATCTTGCGCAAAACTGACGCCGAGATGCTCGATTCCATCTCTTGTCAAAGATGGAGGAAAACATCTGTTTTCGGGGTTTGGGTCGTCCGGTGAACCATTTATGATAACAGGTATGATATATTCATCACCACGAATGGCGCGAAAAGTTTCCACCTCGAAGTCGATATACTCGCTGTTTTTATTTATGTTGGGCGAACAAACAAGTATCATATACTTGCACTGTTTCATTTCTTCCATGATGGAGTCTTTCAATATGGTGCCGGCCAGATCATCAGTGTCTCTGAAACACTTTTTTAGGCGTTTATGCAGGCCGTATTCTCTACATATTTTTGCAGGCAAGCGATAGCTTTCCAGCTTTTTTTGTATCCACACAGCTTCTTTTTTATCAAGATGCTTGTAACTAATGAATGCTGAATATGTAAAATTTTGATGTTCCATTTGTGAAATTCCTCCACTTGTCTAAACAAAGATATTAATTATTTTACTTTAAAGTGGCAAAAAATTCAACAACTAGTCTAGAATTTTACTACAAATTTTGTGGAAAATAAATAATTTATTTGATTTTGTGGCGTGTTTATATAGAATTATTAAGCATAAATTCACAAGTTACTTTATAAGTAAATAGTATTATGAATGTTGCGGGCATAAACCATTGAAGATTTGTGTCAAATAATGTATAATATAGACACTTATAAAATAGAAATGAAATTTCGTATAATTATTTACTTTAATGAATAAATGACTTCGTTATAATGAAGGCGTTTATATTGGTATATGGATTTATGCATAGAGGGGTATTTGCATAGGTTATATTGGGAAAGGATTGCCATGAACATCAATTTGTTTGACATTGTGACATTTTGTATGCTTTTTGTTTATCAAGTGGAAATATTTAAGTATGCCACAAATATACTGGTGGGCGGCTCTAGTCGCATCACGGATTATTATTTGGGAGCATTCATTAACTGCTTGCTGGTTGGGTTGTTCATGGAATTCCGTATTCCATATGCGTATTTTTTCGCCGTTGTGCTAGTCGTGCTTAGTATAGAGTTTAAATGTGTGTCTAAAGCCAGCTGGATGCAGATTGTGTGTGGTGCGGCGATTTTTACCATGAATATTGCCTCGGTGAACATTTTAGCGATTATTATAATCAGCTTTATTGTGAAAGCATCTCCTTTTGATGTTTTAAGAAACTCGGAATATGACTGGATGCCAACATTCTTTACTGCTTTTGCATTGGCTGTCTTTGTGCAACCCATTGTTGCAAAAATATTTGATAATAAGGCTATTCAGCGTGTTACCACCACGGTGAAATATTCTCGGATATTATTGATAGCCGTACTTGGAATTATTACATACGAGACCATGCATGTTGTTACTATCTTCACAAACACTATATACCCGGCCCAAATGATTTTAACGATATCCACAGCAATATTTGCTGTTGGTACATTTTATTTTGTTTTTGCATATAGTATGGTTTTATCAGATTCGGTACACTATATGGATGAAGCAGATAAGGCTAAAAGCGAAAAAATACGCCTTGAAACAGCAAAGGTGAAGCTGCACAAAAAAATTGAACGTGATGCGCTGACGGGCGTGTATAGCCGTCAGTTTATCATGGATTTATTGGAAAGTATGGTGGAGGAAAATAGCTCTAACTTCAGCATATTGTTTGTAGATGTTAATGCACTTAAATATGCAAACGATACCTATGGCCACGAAGCCGGTGATAGGCTGATTTGTGGTGTGGCAAACGCATTGAGCAAGTCTGTGCGCTCGGAAGACTATATCGCAAGAGTCGGTGGTGACGAGTTTATTGTGGTGATAGGGAATGATCACGCGCAGTCTGCCGACAAGATGATGGAGCGTATTTATCAGCACATTAAAGCGCAAGACGAAGCAGAGGAAATGATCACGGTTTCTGCCAGCATAGGTTCTGTATACGTTGATGAGGCACTGAAAACCAAGGGTGTTGACTTTATCCTTTCAGAAGTGGATGAAGACATGCGCGAAAATAAAAAACGATATTATGCAATAAAGGAGGGTGAGTAGTGAATTTGATACTTTGGTACGCTGGCTTGGCTGTGGTGTATGGGTTGTATCACAAAACCTTCTTTTCATACTCCACCCATATTTTCAACGATAGTAAAAATAAAAATGCACGTGGCATTATAAGTTATTTGGTGAATTTAACATATTGGATAGTGTATATTCAGTATGTCGGAGTAGCCTATGAAGCATTGGCAATAGTGCTATTTACGTTACTATTGCTGGTAGAGTATCTTGTGATTTTCAAGCTGAAATTTCAAATTGCACTATATATTGCACTGGCGTTTTCCATTAACTTATTCGCTAAACGTATAGCAATTATTGGTGGCACAGCTCTTTTAATGGGCGAAACAGTTGAAGTGGCGTTAAGTGATCCAATAAATCAGGTTATTGTGTTGATGATAGCCTCGGCGATGTCTGTAAATACTATTATGTTTGCAAGAAAAAGTATTTCTAAAATTTATCTGGACACAATTTTGGCCGATAAGCGCAACATACAGTTTTTGGTAGGTATTTTTGGTGTTATAATTGTCACGATTACAACGATTGCATCCACAACATTTACTTCAAATGCTACAAGCGGACTTTTACTTTTTTATATTTTTTCGGGTGTGTCGTTTATATTAGCATTTTTACTTTTCCTTATTTATGCCTATCAACTGGCCAGGTTTAATCTTATGATGCAAATGATTGACGAGACAAAAGCATATAATAAAGAACAGGAAAAACTGGTAACGGAGCTTGAAGAAGAGGCCTCTAAAGATGCCATGACAGGCATATTAAGTCGTGAAAATATTGAAGAGGTGCTTATAGATAAAATAAATAAAAAAGAAAAATTGTTTTTAGCGTTTATTGATATAGATGGGCTGAAATATGCCAACGATAACTATGGGCACCTGGAAGGCGATTTTTATATCAATAAAGTGGCAAGTACCGTACAAAGCTATTTCGATACATGTTCGGTGGGTAGGTATGGCGGCGATGAGTTTGTGGTAGTGGGTGAATATGACACTAAAATGGAAGTGACGTCTAAAGTGGTTAGGTGCTATACATCGATATCACAAATTTCAAACAAATATAAAAAACCATACTCTACCTCTATCAGCTATGGTGTAGTTTACTCGGCAAATAATGAATTTAAAGATTTTAAAGAAATGATTGCGCTGGGCGATGAGCGCATGTATGAAATGAAAAAGATGAATAAAAAACAACGTAAAGCTGCCATATCGGCGTAATGAAGCAAAAACGCCGTAGATAATTCCAAATAATGAATGTCATTTTGCCGAGGATTTCGGCAAGTGACATTTTTTTGTTGGAATTTTTAAAAATAACAAAATATAACTTGATTTAATGTTAAGTTAGTGTTACAATGATGTCACAAAAGGTAAAGCAATAATGAGTTATAAAATGTTAAAACGTAAAGGGTGGTAAAAGCTATGGAGTGGGTGTTTTGCAAAACAAAAGAAGAAGGCGGCAAAAAAACCGCAGAGTATATAA
>CAYJIG010000092.1:0-4996 GCA_964370165.1 uncultured Oscillospiraceae bacterium | reverse complement strand
CGCCTTGGCCTGTGGTGTTTGCCGATAGCACTCGGCCTGTTTCTGCGTCTAAATTCAGGTAAAACATTAATAATTACCTCCGTAAATTTTACTTGGAATAGAACCACTATTTGATATAATTGGAATTGTGTAGCCTGCTCCACCGCTTCGAAACAGAACCGAAATTGCACCGTTAAACACGACACCTGTGGCTAAAGGCTTGCAATGTCTTGAAATTAAATACATTTGCAAATCAACATCGTTTGCAGACATTCCGTCAAGTATGTATCCTATCGGAGATGCACTGTCAACAATATTGCAACGTTTTGTCGACGTGTATTGCCTGCCACCTGTAAATATCAGTGTGTATTCAACATCAACAAAATCATAACCGGATAGATCCAGTGGTATTGTTTGAGGCAGAAAAGTACTACCGAAACTTGCATTTTGCCATATCAGCGTTTTATTTTCGCCACCGATAAAATTAATAGTGTTATCAACTAAAATAAAGCTGTATACCGTATCGGCAACCAGATTAATGCTGGTTGCGGTTTTGTTTTTGACGATATATGTCGTACTACCGATGGAAATCGATGTCACCGTGCCGGTAAACGCCGCCTTGAAATATCCGTTTGCGCCGTTGCCTGCCAGCGCCGAAAGTGACGTATGAGTGTAGTTTTGGTTGGTAACATCGACGCCGTTCGAGTTTGGGTCGTACTCAATTTTCGTCATTGTGCCGTTGCCTGCGGTGATTTCACTTACCGCCGCGCTCAGGCTTTCCAGGCTTTTTTGCGTTTGCCTCCTATACTCTTCAATCATTGCTTGTGCTTGGCTGTTCAGCGTGTCGGTGGGTATGGCGGTTATGCCGTCCCTGACAAGGCCACACACGCTTTCGTCCAGCCGTAAGTCTGTGATATCGGCGCTTGTTATCTCGGTGGCGCCGGGTGAGATACGTATGCCGGCGATGAAAATCTCGTCCGCGTCAATGTCACGCTGTGGCACAGGCACGCTGGGCGACACTGCCGGTGTGCCTTTTTTCAGCATGATTTCGGCGGTGTTTGTGTTTTTGTCCAGCCTACAGCATATGGCGTCTATACGTGATAAATCACTGTCGGCAGGCTGGCACGTCAGTTGAATCGGGCTTTCCTGCATGCACACCGCACCCCATAAATCTGACATTTTCAGCCATGCGATACCGCTTTGCACGCTGATGCTCATGCCGCCTTGCGCCGATACCGACAAGTTGCCCTCGGCCGAAAGCACGCCACGTGTTCGTGACGAAAACCACGCACCCAGCGCTTTTGCCTCATATTCGACGTTGTCCAGTGGAAAACA
Source organism: uncultured Oscillospiraceae bacterium (assembly GCA_964370165.1). Lineage (GTDB taxonomy): Bacteria > Bacillota > Clostridia > Oscillospirales > Ruminococcaceae > JAAYCI01. Next base: position 3,682 of record CAYJIG010000092.1, on the reverse strand, counting down.
TATCATTTTTGCACACTCCTTTTTATTATTTCGTTGTTATTTCAAACATCAAAACTGAAATCTGATAAGGTTATTTGGATGGTTTGGCCGGTTTCTTCATACACATACCTCACCGCGCTTACACGTGCCGTGGCAATTATCCCGTATTTTGCCACCTTTACCGGCATCCTGTCGCCCAAGAAATAGTCCCTGTTCACCAGCAGGTTTTTTTGTTGTACGTCACACGTCATTGACATCTCTTTGTTGTGTTGTGCCAGCGTGCTGTAGCCCTCTGCTTGTAGCAGCTGGGTGTATTGGCTTTCGGTGTATGTTTTGTCGGTGTAGGTGTATATCGGCTCGCCTTGCGACGAGGTGCCTGTTTGGGTAGCCTGGCGGTATTCACGGCGTAAATCTGCCTTATCTACGTATATTTCTTTGCGCTCGTCACCGGCAGACATCACGTTCACCGTTACCACCGTGCGGATATTATTTACGTTTTCGCCTACCACCACCGCAAAGTTTTTGTGTTCGGGCGAGCCCATGTAGATTTCGGCGTTGGTGATGACGCCGTTGTCTTCGCCAAGGTGCCCGACATATTCGGGAGTGGTTTGCCTGGTGCGGTCTGTGCCTTTATACACCGTCAGCGTTTCGGTTTTTGTCACGGGATCAAACACCGCTTTACAGCCCAAAGCCGAGCCTTTCAGTAGTTCTTCTGTCGCAAAAAGAACGCTACCCCATGAAAAATCGGCGTCTTTTTCTTCGGTGTAGCCTTTAGAGTTTGCCACTTCTAGACCTAATCCGCGCCTGTTTTGCGTATACATTTGATATATGCCGGCCTCGATGTTTTTTAGGTATACGCTACCCATGTGGACCCTGTCGTCTAAAAGCGACATGCAGCCTTTGGCACGGATTGTCATGTAGTCTTTGTCCAGGCCGGTGGCGAAAACCACCTCCACTATCTTTGCGACGTCGCCGGTTTCTTGGTGGAGTAGCCTGTGGCCGTCTTGTAGCAGTTGTCTGTTTTCTTCGCTTGGCGCGGCTATGATTTTCACCTCGCCGGGCGACTGATAGTTTTCCTGCCATTGCAGCGATATCATGTTTTGCAGGATGCCTATCCAGTTTTTGTCTTTGTCGTATACAAAAACCATGCGTTTCTCCTTGATTTTTATAAGCCGCTGCTGATGCCTTGATACGCCAGCATACGTACGCTTAAGTTTTCACGGCCTTGGGTCGCGGAACACCTGAAGGTGTTTTTGCCCGGGGCTAGCCGCATGTTCATGTCGCTTTGGATGTCCATGTACCTGTACGCGTTTTCACTTATGCCGTTGTTTCGTGTTAGTATGGCGTTTAGTTTACCTTCCTGCGTATTGATTAGGATCTCGTCGCCGGATTCCATGTTTACGTGAAACAGGATTCGGTTACCTGTTTCTAAAAGGTATATTTCCGGGTTTTCTACGTATGCACGTGCCGCGAAAATGGCCGAAAAACCCATCTCGGTGTTGCCTATGTTTTCTACTTCTTTGAAATAGCCTTCACTGAATGTGCTTAGTTTGAACGTACCACCACTAAAAAACGGGAACTTGAATGTTGGGTGGATACCGGATAGTTGAAGCACGTGTTCGGTGCCTGTGCGCCAGTATGGGTATGACGCTTGCAGTGTTATTTGAAAGTGTTGGATACCGTCGCCTAAATATATGTCCGGTGTCATGACAGGTTCCGCTTCAATGAAGTATTCTGTATTGTCTTGTAAAACGCATAGCCTGCTTTCGATGCCCGGCGCGAACACATCGATTAGTTTTTTTCTGTTTTCTTTGATTGGTGTGAAGAAAAATCCGTCGATTGTGATGGTTTTTGGTTTTATGCTACGTGTCGAGACCGTTGCGCCTATCTGGCCTAGTGTCTGCGTTTGGGCTAGTTCCACGTCTACCGCCGATACGCCGCGTATATCACTTATTCCAAACATACCATCGTATGAAAATCGTATCTCACCTATATCGTTCCTATATGTTATCACCGTGTCTTTATTCATCCATTTATCCTCCCGCTTCCCGCTTTTTTGAAAAAAAACTTGGCAAAAAACTTTAATCACGCTTTTTTGAAAAAAAGCTTAGCAAAAAACTTTAATCAAAAACCACATTACATTTTTTAAAACCATATACATTTGATAGAATTATCTGAAACACAAAGCCTGCCTAGTTACCACGCCGCAGGCAATTGCGTGTGCCGCTGGCACCATTTTGTATAAAATGCGTCATTGGAAGTTTTTGCTAAGCTTTTTTCAAAAAGCGTAAAAATGTCTTGACCTAAACTTAAGGTATCTGCCATGTGGTGCGCCTCAGCATATCTTCGGCGTGTCTGCTTGCTTGTGCCGGGCTGAGTGTTGATTGCGTGTTGATGGTTTGATACATGTTTGTTGTATATTGTGCTGTGTTTGTTTGTTTCGCGTGTTGATTATCCCATGCAACGTTCCGCGCCGGTGTTTGGGTTTTATCCACGACAGATTGCATACCTGATACCAACGCATGCATCTGATTTTTCACATATTTTTCCGTTTGAGGCATAGTTTTATCCATACCCGCCATCATTCCGGGTAGCAGATACCGTCCGATTTTATTCTGCATTTCAACCGACGGCGAATTTATCGCGAACGCACTTTTGAACGAGTCCACCGTTTGCTGCGCGATGTTTTGTGCCGCGGCATTTAATGCGCCCATCATTCCATACATCCCACCAATTATTCCACTGATTACTCCGCTCCCGATCCCGTCCCATCCGGGTTGTGAAAACGATGATAACATCGCGCTTGTTACCGACGTACACGCCGACGTCACCTCGGACATGTTTCGTGCTATCCCGTCTTTCACCGACGTCATCATGTCACTGCCGGCACTTATCATCACTGGCCTCGTTTGCGAAAACACACGTTGCATCTCGCTACTAATCACGTCCGTCACGCCACTAAACATTCCACTGAAATCTATACCTTGTATAAGGCTCGACGACATATTACTCATCACACCGTCCATTTTTGATTGCGCTAACGTCGCGAGCATCGACATACTTTGCTCAAATCCACTCGTGTCAATCTTCGTATCAAAAATCAAACTTCCATCAGCCATTAAAACTCCCCCCTCTTCACGCTTTTTTGAAAAAACTTTGGCAAAAAACTTTAATCACGCTTTTTTGAAAAAACTTTAGCAAAAAACTTTAATCACGCTTTTTTGAAAAAAAGCTTAGCAAAAAACTTTAATCAAAAACCACATTACATTTTTTAAAACCACATACATTTAATAGAATTACATATTTTTACAAAGCCTGCCGGATTACAATTGCGTGTGCCGCTGGCACCGCCGCAGGCAATTGCGTGTGCCGCTGGCACAAAAGCGTAAAAATGTCTTGACCTAAGCCTAAATTCCTGCACCGCCGTGTACTTTTCGGCGTAGGGTATCTTCCCATTCCTTCAAACTAGCTGGTTTTTCGGCACTCGCCGCTTTCCCGACACGATACATTGCTTTCATCTTCTGCACATGCCGCCTCGCGTTCTTGTCCATGTTTTTCGTGTCACACCTGCGATAATACATAGCTTTTTTTATCTCACACTCAGCCGAAAGTTCACGAAACAACGCCATAAATTTCCACCAATGCATGGTCTTCACTTCTTGTAAATCAATCCCATACTGGCTAAAAAACGCGCTGTATATCA
>CAYJIG010000091.1:0-5188 GCA_964370165.1 uncultured Oscillospiraceae bacterium | reverse complement strand
CTTCCAGCGCACCAAACCTTCCGTTTTTCGGAAGGTTTTTTATTTGCGCTTTCAAATCAGTCTTCGGCTTTGCCTCGCCTTCTTTGGAAGGGACTCTCGACTACAAAAACAGTCCACCGGACTGTTTTTTAATACGTCTCGTCTTCCAGCGCACCAAACCTTCCGTTTTTCGGAAGGTTTTTTATTTGCGCTTTCAAATCAGTCTTCGGCTTTGCCTCGCCTTCTTTGGAAGGGACTCTCGACTACAAAAACAGTCCACCGGACTGTTTTTTAATACGTCTCGTCTTCCAGCGCACCAAACCTTCCGTTTTTCGGAAGGTTTTTTATTTGCGCTTTCAAATCAGTCTTCGGCTTTGCCTCGCCTTCTTTGGAAGGGACTCTCGACTACAAAAACAGTCCACCGGACTGTTTTTTAATACGTCTCGTCTTCCAGCGCACCAAGGGGCCCAGACCCTGACGCTGCACCTAATCAAAAAAAGGTTTACACCTATACAAAGTGTAAACCTTTTTTATTCAGTCGCATTTTATTGTAAGTCTGTGATAAGCACATCCCCATGCACGGCCTGCCAATCATCTTTAAACCCTTTTACAGCCGCTTCCACTGTCGCCATATTAAACGTTTCTTTCAGTAGAGTAGGCTGTACTGTGGCTGTCTGCGCACCTGCCATGAATGCATTATTCACTTGGCCTATGTTTTTAAAACTGGCCGCTAATATTTTGCATGAAGAATTATTCTCATCTATCATTGCCCTAAACGCAGATATAGCCTCTTCATAGTCTGTGTCTAGGTTCGCCATGCGATTGCAATAAGGCGCAATAAAATCCGCACCCGCCATGATAGCGGCAAATCCCTGAAACTTTGTATAAATAGCTGTCGCGGTGACACCTATGCCTAGGGATTTCAAATGCATCATTGCCTTCAGGCCTTCTTGCGTGGTAGGGATTTTAATATACACTTTATCATCAATATTTTTCAGTATTGCGTGTGCTTCTGATACCATTTCCTCGGCTTTTTCGGCAATCACCTGCACATGTAATGTTTTATCACATCCAATAATCTCACGGATGGTTTTGAAATGTGCAAAAAAGTCTATCTTTCCTTCAGCTTTTAGTATACTCGGGTTACTTGTCACACCGGTGATTGGGTAATACTGCATATATTGTCTGATATCCTCTATGTTTGCCGTATCAAATAATAGCTCCATGCCTTTTTGCACCTCGTTTATTTTTTTATGATTTTGTTAAAGTCGCCGGGCTTTGCAAACCCGCTTTGATATACTTTTCCTATTTTAGATTTTTCAAATAACAAGTATTTTTGTTTGCCGGATTTCAGCAATGCTTTTTTTGTTTGTGCGTCCACAATTTCAGGCACAGACGCACCCAGTTCATCGTCAAACCCATGTGTGCCCATAAACACTTTATCTGCCAAAACCTCACTGAAAAAGTTTATAGTATACGGTCCAAACACACCCGCCGACACATCGTCATATTCGCCCGGCGCCATGAGCAATTCCACTTTTTTGTTTCCGCTTAAATACTGCACAGCCGGATAAGAATTCGTGAAAATTCTCAGCTTTTTTTCGCCTATATACTTTAATATCTGCAATGTCGTGGTACCACAGTCCAGCACAATGGTATCACCGTTTTTAATGTAGCTGGCCGCCTCTTTTGCAATTTCAGATTTTATAAGCATGTCTGTGTTCAACTTATCTACAAAACTTTTTTCCAGCTCCATGCCTTCATTGATGCTTGCCCCGCCATGTGTCAGCGTGATAAGGCCTTGCCTTTCAAAAAGCTGCAAGTCTCGCCTTATAGTCATTGAAGACACATTAAACATCTCCGCCACATCAACCAGCTGAATGTTTTTTTCTTTTTTTATCACATCGAGCAGTTTCATTCGGCGCTGTGCTATACTCATTTTTTCACCCACCAATACCGGCTTTCATGCCCATGTTTTCACATTCTTTTTTTGCATACTCCACTGTTTCGTCCAACATAGCCTGGTCATACTCTAAATCTGCCAACGGATACAAAAGATCTTGCGCTTTATATTTGCCTTCACCATAGTTATGATACTTCAAAAAATCCACTTGCTTCACCGATTCACCCAGTGATTTTGCAAATTCCAGCCTTTTCACTATATCAGATATATCATCGTTATATTTTGGAACCACAACCATCCTGATATGCATTTCTTTGCCTGCATCAGCCAACTTTTTCGCATTTTCCAAAATCACTTTGTTAGATACACCGGTACATTTTTTGTGGATATCTTCGTCCCATGCCTTTATATCATACAAAAATAAATCACACTTTTCAATGATATCCGCACTTTTTTCAAAGTTCCACAGTCCCGCTGTTTCTATAGCAATGTGTATATCATCATTTTTCAGTCTTTCCATGGTAGCCAAAAGCAGCTCTGGCTGTAAAAACGGTTCTCCACCCGAAAACGTCACCCCGCCACTCGATGTTTCAAAGAAATATTTGTCGCGTGCCAACGCCTTATATAGCTGTTCATCGCCGATATATTTTCCCTCGTCTTTGAATGCGCTATAGTTACAGATATCCGAAAGCCTTTCTAAAATCTCGCAATTTTCTCTGTCTACCACAACGGCATCATCTTTAATTTCTATGGTGCCATCGCTTAAAGACACACATTTTCCGCATTTTTTACAAAGATTTTGCTGATGAAACAGCTTTTTCCCGGGAAGCATCGCCTCGGGATTTGCGCACCATTTGCACCGCAAGTTACACGACACAAAAAACACTGTGCTGCGTATCCCCGGACCGTCTTTGGTAGAATATGTTTGAATATGTGTAATCAAGCCTTCCGCCATGCCTCATCTCCTAAAAGCTGTGCTCTGTGCGCCCAATGATAGCATCTTGTGCCTCGGGCATCAATGTTGTAAACAATGCGCAATACCCCGCCACACGCACCATCAAGCTACCGTGGTTTTCGGGATGCTCTCTGGCGTCACGAAGCTGCGCCGCATCCACGATATTAAACTGGTTGTGGAAGATGTTAAACCCTCTTGCGCTTTCGATAAACGACGTGAATTTTTCAAGGTTTTCCTCGCCTTTAAGCGCATCGGGTGAAAACCTCATGTTCAAAAGCTGTCCACCTGCAATTTTTTGGTTCGGCAACTTTGACACTGAATGAATAACGGCTGTCGGTCCGCTTTTGTCTGCGCCTATACACGGTGATGCACCTTCGTTCAGCGGCATGCCTGCGTTTCTTCCGTCAGGTGTTGCGCCCACGTCAAACCCATTCGGCACATACGAGGTAATGTTTGAGGTCGACATGGTATATCTGCAACCTATCGGGCCCTCACCCTTACGGCTTGTGTAATAGTTTGGAAGTAGTGCCAAATAAGATTCATAAACATCGGCAACCAAATGATCCACATAATCTTCGTCGTTGCCAAACTTCGGCACTTCCCTACACATTTTTCGAATTTCGGCGCCACGCTCGCCTGCAAAGTCCGATTTAATAGCCTGCATCAGCTCGTCATACGAAAGTGCTTTGTCTTCAAATACCAGCTTCTTTATGGCCGCAAGCGAGTCTCCTATCACCGACGGGCCAATGTTTGACTGTGATATATAGTCATACTCCGAGCCGCCTTCTTTCAGCGTTTTGCCTCTTTCCAAACAGCAGTTTACCGTAGAGGACGCAAAAGCATCGGCGTCATGATACTTCAATGATGCATCGCACACATTATCGCAATCAATAGCAAGCTCAAAGTAGAACTTAAGTGCTTTCTCCCACGCCGCCCATAAATCGTCATAAGACTTATACTCTATCTCGCTACCATCTTTGCCGCTAATGTTAAACAGCTGTATTTTAGATACAGGATCTACACCGTTGTTCAGTATAATTTCCAGTATCTTGCCAAAGTTTATGTATGTCATTCCTGTTGCCCTGTGACCCCACTTGCCCGGAATAGCCGTTTCCACACAGCCCATAGACGCATAATCCCTGGCTGTTTCAATGTCCAAATCCAGTGTCATCATTGCGGGAATAACCACCTCGTCACAAAACATCGACGGCATCCCAAACCCTTGACGAATCAGCTTTGCCGAGTCTTTCAACAGCGCCCTTGGTGTATCTTTGCAAAACCTCACGCTCAGGTTTGGCTCCGGCAGTTTCGACTGGTTCATTGCTTCAAGACACATATATGATATATCGTTTGTGCCTTCAGAGCCGTCCGGCTTCATGCCACCCACCATCAGGTTCGAATACAAAGGATATCCACCACTGTATTGTGTGTGTCCCCACGGCCTTACTTTGTTTAGGCTGTTTGTCATGATAAAGAAATGTGTGATAATTTCCAGCGCTTTATTTTTAGTGATAACTTTATTGTCGATATCTTTTTTGTAATATGGGTATACATATTGGTCAAACCTACCAAAAGAGAACGAATGACCGTTACTTTCTATCATCATCAACAGATGTGTAAGATACACACACTCCACCGCTTCATAAAAACTTCTTGCGCCGTTTTCCATGAAATCTAAATAAATAACGCTATATTCTAAAAGCTCTTTTGCTCTTTTTTCGTCTTTCGCACCCTTTGCCTCTTGTGCCAAAAGCTTACTAAACCGTTTGATATATTTCAGCACTGCATCCATTGTGATTATGGCTGCTTCATAGTAGTCAATTTGGTTTTGTGTCAGGTTTTCTTTATTTTGCAGTTTTTCTTCGGCGATTTTCTTCATGCCGCCGTATCCCACCTCCAAAACAAAGTCATGATTTGGTATGATATGCCCGTCACCCGACATGCTTATGCCGCCTCTGTGGAGCACATTTTGTGTTTCAGCTTGCCTGTTTATCTCGGGAAGATTACGCAAAACTTCGTCTTGATGCGTGATATTTTGCCAATACGGCTGCAGCACTTTCAGGCGCTGTTTTGTGTCTTCTGATATCTCAAAGCTGTCGCCACTTCTTTTGCTGAATTCATCCAGCTCGTCGATAACCCAGTTGAACGAATATTCAGGAAACACCGGTGCGGCAAAGTTACTGCTTGCGTGGTTACCAAATATGATAGAGTCTTCCTCTATGTATATATCCATCTCAGACAAAATAGCATCCAGCGCCTTTGCCCTGCGCACAACTATAGGCTCATTCTCTGTTTCTTTAAACACACGTGTGATAATCTCGGCCCTTTGTGGGCATATAACAGCTTTCCTG
>CAYJIG010000090.1:0-5454 GCA_964370165.1 uncultured Oscillospiraceae bacterium | reverse complement strand
CCGCTTACGCCCGGAATGATGTTCGCCAAGCCTACAATAAATCCACCAATTATTAGTTTTAACATTTATTTTCCTCAAAAAAACAGTTATTCTTAATTTTTGCGTTCCGCCTAATATTCTATCATAAACCTACCCACCTTTGCAACATACCTTTCTTTTGAAAAAGAAAGGTATGCCAAAGAAAACCAATCATACCACCTTTAAACAAAAAAACAAGCCAAAGAAAACCAGTCATGCACCTCTCAAAGCTACCTTAAACAAAGAAAGGTATGCCAAAGAACACCAGTCATACTCTTCCCAAAGCCACCTCTAAACAAAGAAAGGTATGCCAAAGAAAACCAATCATACCACCTTTAAACAAACAAAAACGACGAACATCCGAAGATATCGTCGCTAAAATGTATCTAATCAAGCGTTTCCGCTTTGCTTACGCCGCAGATTTTTTGAAAATTCCCATTGGTTTACCCATCGGTAAAAACTCTCGTCCAAAGGTTGCGTTTACCACGTTTGCGCCCACACCGTAAAATGAAACCAGCGAGATGCCCAGCTCGGCGTACGCCGCCATCTGGTGGAAGAAATGTGGCATAAACCCAAGCGTACTGCACGCCAGGCCTAAAAATAATATGTCTATCAGCACAAAGTCGATAAACAACACTTTGCTTGTTTCGGTTGATGCCAGTGTCATGAACAATGTGAAAATCAAGTACCCTAAAAAGGCAAACCCCAGCTGTTTTACGTCGGCTGTTTCCTGCATCACTTCGCCAAAAACTCCGTTTTGAATAAGCCATGTAAAGCCCACGCCCAGCCAAAACAAGCCATACCCAAAGAACGCCGTTGCTCCAAACACATTTTTAAGTTTCAAGTCCATAGCGCCTGCATAAATCTGCGCTACAGCACCCAAAAATATTGCCCACGGGATGACTAGCGATGTGCCTTCTGTGATGCCCAATTTTTGCGATGCAGCAACCAAAGTTACCATCGAAAGACCGAGAAGACCGATTGCAGACGGGTTGCCTACACTTACCGATACGTTTGTTGCCTGAGCCGAAACCTGTGCCATGATAAATCCCCCAAGTGAATATTATGCCGAACTCAATAATTTTATCACTAGAGTATACCAATTGCAATACAAAATAGCCGTTAACCTTCGATATTTCAAGTATAAAATAACTGTTAAAATTGACGAAACTTGTATAAAGGCATAAAAAAGACGGATAGCATCATACTATCCGCCTAATCCCAAATAATTCGTATGGTTCGTTTTTAGGTTGTTGCTTTATTCAGCTCGTTGTTAGACAGCTTCGCCATCTCTTTCACCTTGTCAAGGTCAAGCCCTGCCGCTTTTGTAAAACGGGTCCCATACTCTTCGTCGGCGTGCCAGCAATGCACCGCGTGCCGATACTTGATGTTTTCTGTGCAAGAGGCTATGTCGCCTGCAGTGTTGTCAATAAGTATCTGCTTTTTATCCTCGGTCAATACCCTCCACAAGTCGCCGCCGGCCTTGAAACAATCGTCCGTCGGGTCTTCTTTGGGGTCATAATGATACACAGTGCCTTCCATGTCCAGTGGCGGTTCCATCACCTCGGGGCTTGCCGACCACACACCCATGCTGTTCGGGGTATATGCCGGCGCATCGCCGTAGTTGCCATCCACCCTCATTGCGCCGTCACGATGATACTCGTTCACCTCGCACTTTGCACGGTTGACAGGTATATGGTTATGGTTCACACCCAGGCGATACCGTTGTGCGTCGCCATATGAAAACAGCCTACCCTGCAAGAACTTGTCCGGGCTAAAGCCTATTCCGGGCACCACGTGCGCCGGCGTAAAGGCCGCTTGCTCCACCTCGGCAAAGTAGTTTTCGGGGTTTCTGTTCAGTGTCAGCTCGCCCACTTCAATCAGCGGATACTCGGCATGCCGCCATATTTTTGTGATGTCAAACGGATTCTCATAGTGGTTTTTCGCCTGATCTTCCGTCATAATCTGCACATACATCGTCCATTTTGGGTGTTCGCCCTTTTCAATTGCTTCATACAAATCTTTGCCGTGATATTCCCTGTCCATCCCGTTTATTTTCGCGGCTTCTTCGTTTGACAGGTTTTTTATCCCCTGCTTTGTCTTGAAATGGAACTTACACCACACCCGCTGGTTGTCTTTGTTATACAGCGAGAAGGTATGCTCGCCGAAAAAGTGCATGTTGCGGAATGTTGCGGGAATACCCCGATCGCTCATCACCACGGTGATTTGATGGAAACATTCGGGCAATAGCGTCCAGAAATCCCAGTTGTTTTGTGCGCTGCGCCTGCCTGTTTTCGGGTCACGTTTCACCGCACGGTTCAGGTCCGAGAAGTTGTGCACATCACGGATAAAAAACGTAGGTGTGTTGTTACCCACCAGGTCCCAGTTACCCTCTTCGGTATAAAACTTCACCGCAACGCCACGGATGTCACGCTCGCAGTCGGCCGCGCCACGCTCGCCTGCCACGGTGGAAAACCGCACAAACACTTCGGTTTCTGCGCCCGGCTGAAGCACTTTCGCCTTTGTGAACTCCGTGATATCCTTACTGACCTTAAACGAGCCGTATGCGCCCCAACCTTTCGCGTGCATTCTGCGCTCAGGTATCACTTCACGGTTAAAGTGCGCCATTTTTTCCATCAGCCACACGTCGCTCATCACCACAGGCCCTCTGGCCCCGGCTGTCAGCGCGTTTTCGTTATCCGATACCGGCGCACCCACTTCATTGGTCAGCTTTTTATATTTATCCATTTCACACCACTCCTTTCGACTAGCCTACTAGTATGCCATACATTATACAACTATTTTTAAACATTTTCAATATATTTTTTCGTAATCATCATTTTATTTTATTAATTTCTTACAAAATATTACTTTTTCCGATCATTTTAAATTTCAGGCAACAAAAAAAGACACCGAGATAAACTCGATGCCTCAAACTGTCAAAAACCCATCAGGGCGACTAAACCCTCAGGGCGGCCAGAAAGTGCCAAGTGCAAGGAAGCAAAAAATGCCGCAAAGGCGCATATGTGTTATATGTAACTGCGCGGCATTTTGCAGTCTGACGCCGCAATTGGCGCTTTATGGTTGTCAAACCCATCAGGGCGACTAAACCCTCAGGGCGGCCAGAAAGTACTAAGTGCAAGGAAGCAAAAAATGCCGCAAAGGCGCATATGTGTTATATGTAACTGCGCGGCATTTTGCAGTCTGACGCCGCAATTGGTGCTTTATGGCTGTCCTGAAGAGGCGTAATCCGTAAGTTTCGCCACCACAACATACCTATTATCTCCGCTACCGCCCACTTCCATGCATGTGGAAAGCACTAAGAGATTATCGTCCACGCTAACGTCGTCCATGTTCAGGTTCGCGGTATCGTCTGCCGCCGCCATTGTCTCGATATGATCAAAAAGCCCTTGCATCTGCTCTGCTTGGCTGTAATCTTTTTCATACAGCAGGTTATAATTATCATTCACAAACGCCGCCACTATCTCGTACTTATAATTCATGTCGGGCGTATAAAGATAAACATCGGGGTTTTCGGCAAAAAACTCTTCATCTCTATAGTTGTGCAGCTGTGCAAAGAAGGTATCGTCCATTGTATAGTGACCATACAACACCGTCACGGGACTCACCACGTTGTTACCGTTAAACATGTCCATGAACACGGTACCCTTCACGTCATATTCGCCATTAAAATCGGTGGTCAGATACTTCACGTTGTCGATACCTCTAACCACAGGATAGTCTATGGTAGTGTTCGGCACGCTCACATAAGCCAGCGTATCTACGTTTGTTTCAAGCAAATCACCGAACACAATATCCTCACGCACAGGCACCACAGCGTCTTCCACCTCTGCGACGCTGGCCACTTCGGAAGACGGCGGCGCTTCCACCGAGGTTATCTCTGACGGCACCGGGCTTTCTCCGCCAAAAAGCGAGGCAAAAATAAATATCACCACAATCGCAATCACTGAAATCAGCGATACTATAACAATTTTCTGCGTTTTTTTCTGACTCATCAATTCTTTAAGCTTATTCATCAAGTCTTTGAACTTATCCATCAACACATTAACTCCTTATATTTCAAAACTTACATTATATTATACCACAACTAAAACAGCTTTAATACTTATAATTTCTTTTGCTTTATTTTTTCACATATTCACAGTTTCAGATCGTTTTCTTTAATGTATCCGATTTTCCTAAAAACATGCCCAAACACCACGCCAAGCACGGCCGGCAAAACAAAACAAATAAGTATCAGGCCGACCCACTCGAAAACTCCGGCTTGTATGGCCACTGCGCCTTTAGCCAGCGCCGTTTCAGAGGGTGCCAGCCACCCGGTAACGGTTCCAATCTGCCCCACAAACCCGCAGGTACCCATGCCGGAGGATATCGCCTCGCCATTCATACGAAAATCAAACACCACCGTGGCAATAGGCCCTGTTATCGCCGAGATTAATATAGGCGGTATCCACAATTTCGGTTTTTTCATCAGGTTTGGCATTTGTAGCATTGATGTGCCGATACCTTGCGAGACAAGGCCCCCCCAGCCATTTTCTTTGAAGCTGATAAAGGCAAAGCCCACCATGTGGGCACAGCACCCTGCCAGCGCCGCGCCACCTGCCAGTCCAACCAGTCCCAGCGAGGAGCATATCGCGGCGGAGGATATCGGAAGTGTCAGTGCGATGCCCATAACCACCGAGATTAATATCCCCATCCAAAACGGCTGCAGTTCCGTCGCCCACATGATAACATTCCCCACCGAGGCGGCCGCAGCGCCGATATACGGTGCTATAGACAACGACAAAACCACCCCTGTGATAATGGTCACTGCCGGCGTCACAATAAGGTCAATCTTTGTTTCTTTAGACACAGCTTTGCCCACTTCTGCCGCGATAACCGCCACAAAAAGCACCGCCAACGGCCCGCCTGCACCACCTTCGGTGTTTGCCGCCATACCCACAGCCGCCAGCGAAAACAGCACCATCGGCGGCGATTTCAAGGCATGCCCGATAGCCACCGCCATGGCAGGCCCCGACATCTGCGCCGCATACCCACCTATGGTGACAAGCACTTCTATGCCCATTTGCTGGCCCAGCGTCCTTATAATAGTGCCTATCAACAGCGAGCAAAATAGTCCCTGCGCCATGGCGCCCAGTGCGTCTATACCATATCTTTTAAACGATATTTCGATATCTTTACGTTTCAAAAAAGCTTTCATCTATCCACCGCCTTATATTTATACATCTTTATGCATAAAAAACACCCACAAGGCATAATATACGTGTTTTAGCGTGTTTTGTCAAGCCGTCTACTATCACAAAAACACCCCTTAGCATCTGCTAAAGGGTGAATATTTCGCTCAATTTCAGCTTGCATACACCCCTGTTTGTGGTGATATTGCAGGGTTGTATGTTTCGGTTGTAGTTGTGGTTG
>CAYJIG010000089.1:0-5696 GCA_964370165.1 uncultured Oscillospiraceae bacterium | reverse complement strand
AGGCTTTGGATATAGTGGGACATAACGTCTCGAATATTGGTGTGACGGGATATACGCGCCAACGTGTGGACCAAGTGTCGCTACACGTTAACATGGTGAACTCAAGATACGATTCGCCCTCTACAGCCTTTTCAGGACAAGGCTCGGCAGTGTATGGTGTAAACCAGATAAGGGATGATTTTTTAGATAAGCGTTTTCGTGAAGAATACTCCGATGTAGGTTATTTTGAAACCACTTCCACGATACAAGAAGATTTACACTCTGCGCTGGACGAAATTTCTCCGTCAACCATGTCTACAGCTATGCAAAAGTTTCAAAATGCTTGGAACGAGATGCTTGCAGCCGGTGCGGACGAAAACACAGGTTCTGCCAACCTTATGGCGTCGGCCACCCAAATAGTGCAGATATTCAACCAAATGTCGGCGAAAATCGATAATGTTTGGGAACAAAGCAACTATGCGCTGGAGCTTGATGTAACTCAGGTGAACTCAATTCTTGAAAAAATTGCAGTGCTGAATGATGAGATCCGACTACAGCAACACAACGCAATGGACTCGGACAACAACCTTTACCAGCCTTTGGAGCTTTTAGATCAGCGCAATGTGCTTTTGGATGAATTATCGAAATATTCAAACATGGCGTATGAGCTGCAAGAAGACGGCCAAGTTACAGTATGGATGGGAGAAAAAGGTGAAGCAACCCCACCGGTGGTGGAAGGCGATAAATTCGACAAATTGTTTATACAGATAAACGATGTTGACCCGCAGTTCAAGACAGTGACGCTGGGATGGAACAGTGACGGACGTGAAGTGGATTTTGCCTCAGGTTCGATGAAAGGCAATATGGATATGCTGAATGGTAGAGGCCTGGGCATGAGCAACAGCCGTGGCGAAACATTCACTGAAGGCATCCACTACTACAAAGATAAAATTGATACGTTTGCGCAGACGTTTGCGGAAGTGTTTAACAACACCATTGAGTATGTAGATGCCAGCGGTGTGGCCTACGATCCCCCGAGATATAAAGAGCTGTTTAGTTTTGATCTTGACGCATACGGCAATGCAGCAGGTATCCGATTGAGTGAAGAATGGCAAAACGACAACACCTACATCATTCAAGACCTAAAAGATAAAATAGTGACGGATGCAACAGACGGCGGTGGTGGCTCAAAAGAAAACAGCTATGCCGCACAAGCATATAAGCTATTTGAAACAACGCTTGATTTTGGAGAATTCCAGGGCACGATAAATGACTATATATCGTTCTATTCTGTCACAAAACTTTCCAATAACACCGCACATGATATGACAAGACTAGAAGCGTCTGTCAGTGTTGCCGATACTTTGCTTACTCAAATTCAGCAGGTGTCTGGCGTGTCGATGGAAGAAGAAGGCGTTGACATGATGATGTATCAAAAAGCCTATGATGCCATGAGCCGTGTTTTCACAACGCTGGACGAGATGCTTGAAAAACTGATTAACGGAACCGGTGTAGTGGGCAGATAATGTAGCTCAATAACCGAGGGCAGATAGCCGGACGATAAAGGAGATTTCATATGCGTATCACACAACAAATGCTCACCCGCAACTATCTGAGCCGGATGAACACAAACCTTTCAAATTTAACTAAGTCTAATGAAAAGTTGTCTAGCGGACGCTCTTTCAATAAGGCTTGGGAAAATGTACCGGATGCAGGAAAGTCGTTGAAAATTCGCCAGCTGATAGTAGATAATGAGCGTTATCAAGTAACTATTCGCGATGCTGAGGGCAGGGCGGCTGCGGCTGAGGATAACGTGCGCAACGTAAATGCGCTGATGATACGCGCAAAAGAAAGTCTTGTAGCAGGCCTGAACGGCACAATGTCACCCAGTGACAGAGAGAAAATTGCCACAGAGCTGGATAAGGCAAAAGAAGAAATCATGCAAGTTATGAACGGCCAGTTTTCCAATAAATATTTATTCTCGGCCTCGGGCAATGTAGGCGGAGAAGCGCCGTTTGCCGTGGATGATATTGGCAACTTGACATATAACGGAACAGTTGTTGATACCATGGTGAAAAACAACGGTGATCCTTCAATTTTAAATGCTGACGGTACATACTCTGTCATTCCATGGAATGCTGACAACTATGTGGATATCGGTGCGGGATACTTATTGAATTCAGAAGGTAAGGTGGACCCCAACACAGGGTATAAAGACACATATTCCGGCGTAGAAAGCTTCGGATATGGCGTAAATTCAGACGGTGTACCGCTGAATGCATGGAGTTTGTTTGACCGCATGGTGACGGATTTGAACAACAACGATATGGAAAGCCTGGGCAAGGCACTAAATGGTATTGAAGACTCAATGGAGTTTATGCTGACATCCATCACCGACATCGGCGCAAGGGGAGTGACACTGGAAGACACAGCCACTCGTCTTGAAGAAGAATATGTTAATTTAGTCGAAACCCAAAGCAAGCTAGAGGGTGTGGATGTTGCAAATGAAATTATTCACAATAAAGAAGATGAAAATAGCTGGCTGGTAACACTTCAGCTGGGTAGCAAGATTTTACCGCAAACTATTTTTGATTTTCTAAGATAAACTTAGCCAACAACCGACAGGGATGTCAAATGTATTTTCAATATAGACAGGGGTGATTTTACATGTCACGTCCGTTGTTGCAAATCACAACAACGCCGGCACAATTTGAGTATGAGGTAAAGTATGCGCGCTTGCAGATAACTCAAGAGCAGCCTACAGTAAACCGCACTGTGAAACGGGCATCGTTAAACATGCAGCGTCAAGCAGGACGTTTTGATATGAACAGTGTACGTAGGCGCAGTGATATGGGCTTGAAAGAGCCACTGGAGCAAGCGCAGTCACAAGCTCAAAAAGGTCGCGAACAGGTTCTGGAAACTACGTCTAATTATGTGGAATTTGGCAATCAAGTAGCCATGCAGCATAAAGGCGCGAATATTCCGGACACATTGTGGAGCCAAAGAATGCAAAAAAACCAGGGTGACTTGGTTTTAGTTCCGTTGTCTCCGGTGGAAATTCAATACACTCCGTCGGTAATGGAAATGGAGTATAAGCCAAGCGAGATATCGGCTGAATGGAATATAGGACGGGCAAAGCTGGACTTTACGCCGCCGTCGTTTGAAGTGAACTTCACTCAGTATGCTTCAATTAATATTGAATATGTGGGTGGGTTCAACTATGCACCACCCAGTGCCAATCCTAATTTTGAAGCAAGCGCATAAGTGTAAGTATGCGTAAGGATGTAAGATAGGTTGCAGGGTAAGTTATTGTAGTTGTAAGTTGGGTATATGCCGGGTTTTGTGCAAGCAATCCCGGCATTTTTTCAAATACGGGTATAGCAAGAGAGGATGCTTTTATGACCATTACAACGAGAGATTTTGGTGTAATTGAGCTTGACGAGAAAGAACAGCTAGAGTTCAAAGCTCCTATTTTGGGCTTTGAAGACATGAAAAAATACGTGCTGTTTAGCGATGATGAGGCCGGCCCGGGACTATTATGGCTACAAAGTGTAGAAGATTCTCAGGTGTGCTTTATTTTGCTGGATCCACAGGAGATTGGCCTGCAATACACCCCGGAAATTGGCGAAGACATGATGGAATTACTGAGCCTACAAAGTCAGCCGCTGGTACGAGTGGTGGCGGTGGTTCCCGAAGACTTTCGGGACACTACAGTAAACTTAAAAAGCCCGGT
Source organism: uncultured Oscillospiraceae bacterium (assembly GCA_964370165.1). Classification (GTDB taxonomy): domain Bacteria; phylum Bacillota; class Clostridia; order Oscillospirales; family Ruminococcaceae; genus JAAYCI01. The sequence goes on along the minus strand of CAYJIG010000089.1, from coordinate 1,984 downwards.
GATAATCAACCCGGAAAACAAATGGGCGGCACAAGTGGTGCTGGACGCCGATTACCCCATTCGCTTACCTTTATTTGATAAGGGGGATGGCACATGCTGATATTGACACGGAAAACCGGCCAAGGATTTCGCATTGGCAATGATATTGAAATAACTATCACAGAAGTGGCAGGCGACAGGGTACGTGTGGGTATCAATGCGCCTAAAGAAATCAAGATTTTACGTAGTGAGCTAAAAGAAATAATGGAGCAAAATGTTCAAGCGGCCGGCGTTGCTACCGACTGGAAGGCGCTTGCAGCTAACCTAAAGCAAGGAAAAGTGGACACTCCCGTAAAAATTGTAAACGAAAAAGGTGCAGACAATAAAAAATAACCTTGCATAGCAAAGTTGTTTTTGTGATGTGAGAAATATATAAGAAGTCAGTCAGATTGACGTTCTAATCTAGCCGAATATGCAGATAACGCTATGAAATTTGCGTTGTCAGAAGGTAAGACGTCGCATAAAAGTAAAGTCTCGCCGCGTCTTAAAGGGACTCTTCGTGCAATGCGTAGTGGTAAGTCGTGCAACGTAAGAAAATCCACTTCGGCAGAAAGCGAAAGTTCTTCGTTTTCTCTGGCGTTACATTGCGCCAAAAGACAAATAAAACCTGCAGATAAATAAACCATATCGGCGACTAAGGTTTGTACAGGTATGGTGCTTTGTAGGCATATTTGTACCTTGAATCGAGCGTTTGAAGCGAAAATGGCACGCATGGCGGAAATAGCTTCTTTTTCCACATCTACAATGCGCACAAGATTTTGAGAAGATAAATATACACGCCCTGAAAATCCGGCCATGACGTTTTGGCCGGTAATCCATTCTACGGTGGCGATGCTACCTAAGGGCATCAAAGGGATAAACTCCCCGAGAAATTCAATAGCATTTTCTTCGCCCGACACAACACCTTTTCCGTGTAGTCGGATGTCGTTATAAGCAGAAGTAAATGTTGCGGGAAAAGGAATATATTCCATAAAAAACTCCTTACAACTATGGGATATTGCTATATTACAAAACAAAGCACAAATAAAGGAGAAAGTAATGAGCGATATTGATAAGCTTTGTGAAGCGCTAAAAGAAAAGAAAACGGTTTTTTCGCAGTATGAAGAAGCCACGTTGGCCATGCTCTCATGCGAAGTAGATGATGTGGAACAGTATATCATACAAAGGGATACGCTGACAATAAAAGGGGAAGAGCTGAACAACAAAATAGCGAAAATATGTGATATGCATCCGGATAAAGAACGCTTGATTGCTACAACACGTGCGCTGATAGACTATGATAAAGTACCGCAAGAATATCATGAGCTTTATGAAAAAGCGCAGGCGATACGCAGCATAGGAAATCGTGTTTTAGAGAACGATAAAAAAGTGATGGAGCGCATGAAGGTTTGGCAAAAAAATGCGCTTAGTAATATCAAGCAAAATCAAAACATGCCTAAAATCAAAAAATATTTAACGGATTTAACAGAAAAAAAGAGCACCGGAATGCTTCGAGATCAAAAAATATAATAATTATTTTAAAATAAAAGTCACTAAAAAAACAATATTTCACAATTTTAAGACAAAAAAATGTTATAAAAAGCTAAACATTTAAAGATAACGTACGAATATATAGATAGAGAATTGTTATTTCACAAAGATATATGTAGACCGGTTAAGGAAAGGAAATTAGAATGGCCATTAATTCATTGAGCGCTGCCAGCTACGGTTTTTCGGGCCTTGCTTCGGGTATGGACACCGAATCAATGGTAGAGGACATGCTGGCTAGTACCCAAGGTAAAATCGATAAAGCAAACCAAACAAAAGCATGGCTTGAACTTGAGCAAACCATGTATCGTGATGTGTCGACACAACTGCGCACGCTGCAAAGCAGTTTTTTAAGCTTTACATCAGATACCAATCTTTTGTCGAGTTCTTTTTATAATACAATGACTAGCACAGTGAA
>CAYJIG010000088.1:0-5739 GCA_964370165.1 uncultured Oscillospiraceae bacterium | reverse complement strand
AGCAAAAAAAATAAAGGCAAACATCAATATATGTCGCCCAGATCTTCAAACCCGCCTTCAAAAAGGCTCTCGGCAAACTAAAGCACAAGTATTCTGACAGGATTTATCTTGTTATCATGTCAATACACATATTATGACATCTGTCGCAACAGGCATCGACCAACGTTTCGGTGTCTTTTTTCTATGCTTTTATTGATAAATATTATATTTCAAGGGCAAAAATCTCTTTATTCTATAATTTTTAACAATTACAACATGATTTCACATTGACTATAGATGATTCTTTTGATAAAATCATTTTGGGTATCTGTATCTATTGGTATGTACTAAAATTATTATGCAACAACTGCGGTGTTATTGACTACCTATTGTATACGCAATGGCCGTTTGCCTATTATAAAGGAATATATACATGAAACCCAAAATTAATATGAGCAAGCTTTTCACCATAATTGTGACCATAGTGTTTTTTTTGGTTGCAAGTCTTGTTGTTGTGTATGTGGTAACCGTTGATGACGAGATGCTTGAAGCCACTCGCATCAAGATGGAAAATTCCGGGTTTCAGATGGGCTCGGAAATAGAAGGTAGTATTGAAGAAAGCACAGACGACTTGTCGCTGATTGCAGAATATGCCTCTGACGCCGATATAACTGTTGATACTGCGGCTGATTTTTTACGCTCGCAGTCGCAAGCGGAAGAGTTCGAAAACATTTATTATGTAGATTTAGACGGAAATGGTATTTCCGCCGATAATGTCGAGCGCGATTTTTCACAAAATGAAACATTCATTCGTGCCTTCGAAAGCGACATTTTTATCGATTATCCATATATTTCACCGGAAACAGAAGATTTGATTTTCGAGCTTGCTGTTCCTGTTGTTAAAGACGGTGTTGCTAGCGGAGTGTTGTTCGGTGAATCTCCGGTGGAAGACTTGTATGAAATTATCGACAGCACAGTAAATGGTGGCTGGATTTTCCTTACCGATACTGACTTAAATATCCATTTCACCACCAGCGTAGGGCATACAGACGACGCTGCTATCCCATCGCACGACATTGAAACATTAGGCCATGAAAATGTTTCGTCCGCCATTCAAAATGTAGTAAACGGAATCGGCGGGAGTTTTACTTATATTGCAAATTACGGCACGGGAAATACCCAAAAAATACTTTTTTACTACCCTATTGAAATGACCGACTGGGTACTGGCCATAGCCATAGAAGAAAACGCCATCCATATTGATTTTGAAACAGCCATTGAGCAGATTGTATTCATAAGCATAGTTATCTTGCTTGCCATAGTATTCTTTGTTGTATACATTTGGATTTACCGAATACACTCACTTAAATCGCTGGAAAGAACAGCCTATATAGATCCTCTTACAGGTCTTCCGAATTTGCTGAAACTAAAAAAAGACATGTCAGATATTTTGACCAAGAACAGAAATAGTCGATATGCCGTGGTAAAAATAGACATAGAAAACTTCAAGGCCATAAACGAAATGTTTGGCTTTGAAATAGGCAACAGGGTGTTGCAAGCGTTTAAGCCTATCAGAGAAACTGTGCCCGAGCCAACGCTCATGATCACCAGAACAGGTGTGGATGAGTTTATACTATTTTCCGGTAATGGCTTTTTGGACGACATGGAAGAACGCACCGGGATTTATGAGTCTTACTACAAAAAGTTCATACCGGAGCTTGGCGAGTATAAGATATCGTTTAAATATGGCAGGTATCACATTCCCATCGGAAGCACAGACGTCGACGATATCATCAACAAGCTTAACTTGGCACACAAGATATCTAAAGAAAATAAAGGCCTGATAATTCACGACTATAACGAGAGCTACACTAAAAAGATTTTAAAAGAAGCCGAACTTACCAAAAAAATGAGCGCGGCTTTACAAAACAACGAGTTTTTAGTATACCTTCAGCCAAAATATAACCTAAGCGAAGAAAAAATCATTGGTGCAGAGGCACTGGTTCGCTGGCAGGAAGCTGACGGAACCATGATTTTCCCAAATGATTTCATTCCACTGTTTGAGAAAAACGGATTTATTATCGAGCTTGACAGATATATTTTAGAAAAAGTATGTATCACTATTAGAAAATGGATTGATGAGCAAGTAAATCCTGTTCCGATATCGGTAAACTGCTCACGTCAAAACTTGCAACATGACAATTTTGTGCAAGCTATCAGAGGCATTGCCGATAAATATGATATACCTCATGGGTTTGTTGAAGTAGAGCTGACCGAAACCGCCACCATAGCAAACGAAGAAATAATAGAGACTTTATTTTCTGATTTGCGTCAAAATGGGTTTGGAATTTCAATCGACGATTTCGGCGCAGGATATTCTTCCCTGGGCCTGTTGAAAAACCTAAAAGTGGATACACTTAAGATGGACAGAAGCTTTTTCACCGATGAAAAAGAAATCATCAGGGCCGAACATGTTGTAGACGGATTTATCAAACTTGCACACAAACTGGACATGTACGTTGTTGCAGAGGGTATTGAAACAATAGCACAAATTGAAATGCTGAAAAAAATAAATTGCGATGCTGTGCAAGGATATTATTACTCAAAGCCGATGCCTATTGCCGAATTTGAAGAAAAGTATAAAGATATTATGTAATAACCTCGTCTAGTGCGGCTTTAAAAAGCCACACTCCTGTGAACCTTAACTTCTCAAGAAAATTAAAGGTGGTTTAAACATGTCAAAATTTATACGATGGCTAAACAACGCTCCCATTCAAAGGAAATTCATACCTCTGCAATGGTTTATTATTGGCAGTGTTGTTATCATCAGTGCATTTTCATTTTTTTCAGTTGTCATGGTGAACAGATCTTCTGAAAATATAATAAATGTAAATGTGAGACATAAAGAAGAGCTTAGCGCCATCACACGTAACATGTATGTATGTCGTGTTTTGGGCCGAGATATCTTGCTACAAGAAAATGAAGTTATAAGGGACGAGCTTTATGCCCAGTACATAGATGCTTTTGTTGAGCTTGATGGTAGAATGAAAGATTTTTCTGAATATTTAATCGGAGACCAGCTGACCGAATTCAACCGTATCATCGAAGAAAAAAATGTGTACAAAGACAGCATGATACTATCTGCCGACATCATGATTGGCGGCGGCGCATATGAAGACGCACTTTATGCGTTGCAGGTGGTTACCCCTATTGCAAACGAATTTTTCGGAAGTATTGACGACTTTTCTGCCGAGGAAGAACGCCTTCTTAACGAAGAACTGCAGCGAAACGACAGCCTTGTTTTTGCCATTTTACTTTCCGGAATAATTCTTAACGCTATTGTTATTACGGCCGTTGTCATATTCATCAAATTCTTCTCTAAAAGCATGAGCTCCAGCTTGATGAGCCTTGAAAAGTCTATGTCTGAAATTGCCGATACAGGCAACATGAAGATAGCCATACCATGCGATCTTTACACAAACGACGAAGTGGGCCGAATTGCCAGCGTTGCAAACAAAATGAAAACCATGCTTTTAGAATATTCATTCACCGATACGCTTACCGGCGGGCTGAACACCAAGGCATACCACGAAGAACTGAACGACTTGTTTGCAGATGAAACCCAAGAGAAAGACCTATGGTGTGTGGTGGCCGACATGAACAACCTAAAACTTATCAATGATATTTTAGGGCATATAGACGGCGACAATGCGATACGAAACTCTTACTATTCCTTAAACAGCAATTTCAAACCATACGGTAAAAGCTTCCGTATCGGTGGCGATGAATTTGTTTCTATTTTATCCGGCTGTACAAAAGAAGATGTTGAAAATACCATTATGAAAATCACCGATCACATCAAAAAACTAAACACTAACGACGAATATAAGTTCTCGCTTGCTTTTGGGTTTGATAACTTTTGCGGCAACACATTGCAGGAATATAACGAATTCTTTAAAACAGTAGATAAAAAGATGTATGAAAATAAAGCTGCCGGCAAGCAAGCTCGCTTAAACGCACGAGTGGTTGACCCACTTGATAAAGCAGCACCCTAGCAAATTCACTATACACACTGAACCCACCGACATAATAGTCGGTGGGTTTTTATAATAATTTGATATCACTTTGTTACTTTTCTTGTTTTTATGTGTGGTATAATTAATGCCATTAAAACCCAGCCAATAATATCTAAATAAATATATATATACAGAGGTGACAAATGAAAAAGACATCAATCATTATACTAATAGGTATATTTTCTATTTTATCACTATCAGGTTGTAATAGCCAAGACACGTCATATCCGGATACTACAAGCCCAAGCTCGGTATCGCAACAGTCTCAAAGCCACGCCGAAAGCCTACCGTCTCAAGATGCTACACTGCCTAAAATTGCCATCTACAACTCTACCAGTTATTTGCTCACAGATAACGATGGCGCGATGATAACACAAGACATGCTTTCAGAAAAAATTGGCGAGTCTTCTGATTTTATCGACTTTAGTGGTACTGTGGACGAGAGTGTATTGACAAAAGAACTTGCTAACAGCATCTCAGAAAATGCGGTGTTTTTCAAAATGCTTGAATATGACGATAATTTCCGTATAGTAGCCGAAGATAGTGGCACTTACTATATTCTTGAAAGCACAGCCATGGCCTCAAGCGACGTGATGGGATATATCGACCTTGTAAGTGGTGGCGCCGTTTACGATATCGCAAAAACCACCGAATTTGCACAAATCACAAAAGAGGATACTTCAGCGCTTATTGATATTTTCTCAAACACAGCCGAGGCAGAGCTTACAAACGAGGATTATGAAAATATCGCGCAGGTGCAAAGTGACGGCAACGCATATCTGTTAAGCGTGAATTTTCACGACGGAACTTTCACAGATATGGTGGTTATCCCCGAGCTTAATTTAGTAAGCATTGGGCAAATATACTATACATCAGAAACATTAGGTGATGATATAGGCTTTGTTTTTGACGATTTACCGCAAAATACAGAAACACCTATGAACTAACTTCACAAAAATGCGAAAACTGTAAACTGAAAATGATTGGGGTTTTATTCGTGCAAACACCTATTTTATCCACCGAGCGTTTACTGCTGCGAAACTTAAGCGTAGACGATGCACAGCATATATTTACATCTTGGAGCTCAGACGAAAATGTGTCAAGATTCATGCGATGGAGCACCCATCAAAGCTAAACGATACCAAAGATTGGCTATCGCTTGAAGAGGAAAGCATCGAGGGCGATAACTACACGTGGGGTTTTGTTTTAAAAGCTACAGACAGCTTGATAGGCTCCGGCGGACTTGTTTTCAACAGCGGAAAAGGCTGTTATGAGCTTGGGTACAATTTAATGCACTCTCAATGGGGCATGGGATTTGCCACCGAAGCATCAAGAAAAATTCTTGAATTTGCCAAAAACAACTTGAACCAAAAGAAAATATTTTGCTGTCATGCTTTTGAAAACACCAAATCGAAAAACGTGATTGAAAAGCTGGGTTTTATATATGTCGGCGACGGCTTTTATCAAAAATTTGACGGCACAACAATGAAATCTAAAGAATATTTTTTAGATCTATAACCACCAAAACAATAAAAACACTTATTGACACGGCGTCAATAAGTGTTTTTGTTTTGTGATTTTAATATAAAAAGCTTACTGTCATATTTTTGACGGCATTTTTATGCTTTACCTGCAGAAGAGAACAGTTCCATTTTCTTCATGGTTGCATTTTTAACGGCTTCTA
>CAYJIG010000087.1:0-6032 GCA_964370165.1 uncultured Oscillospiraceae bacterium | reverse complement strand
AAGACAGCTTCCAGGAAGTGTATACCATGGGCATCACCATGCCTATCACAAAGCATAACTACACAGTTCAAAAAGCAGAAGAGATTGCGCCGGTGATGCGGGAAGCGTTTGCCATAGCGCAAAGTGGACGCAAAGGCCCGGTGCTGATTGACATCACAAAAGATGCCACGGTTTTTGAGGCGGATTTCGAGCCACAAGAAGCTTTTACACCGGAAAAACCCGAAGTACCACAAGACAAAGAAGTGTGGGAAATTTTAAACTATATCGGACGCAGTAAAAAACCGCTGATTATTTTTGGTGGTGGCGTGATAGCAAGTGGTGCCGAAAAACAGCTGTATGATCTAGTGCATAAAATGCATATACCGGCAGTGCACACGCTGATGGCGACAGGCGTTTTGGCGTGGGATGACGAGCTGAATTTAGGCCTTGTGGGCATGCATGGCTGGAGAACAGGCAACGCCGCTATAGCATCGGCAGACCTTGTTTTAAGCATCGGCTTCCGTTTTTCAGACCGTGTGGCGCTGAACACAGGCCTGTTTGCTCCAAAAGCAGACATAGTGCAAATCGACATTGATCCGTCGGAAATCAACAAAAACGTGCGTGTGAAACATTCGGTGGTGGGCGATATTGCCGCTGTTTTGGACAAGCTATTGCCAATGATGGAAGAAAACGATCACAGCGCATGGCTTGATGAAATTGCCCAAATGAGGCTGGAAGACTACAAGGCAAAAGATGCCAGCGATCACCTGCGGCCGCATCAAGTGGTTACCATGGTGGGTGAGATGGCAGGCGACGACGCCATTGTGGTGACGGACGTTGGCCAGCATCAAATGTGGGCGGCGCAGTACTGCAGAAGAAGAAAGCCAAGAAGCTTTTTGACAAGTGGCGGACTGGGCACAATGGGGTTTGGATACGGCGCGGCGCTGGGCGCACAAGTGGCGTATAAAGACCGCAAAGTTATCCATTTCACGGGTGACGGATCTTTCCACATGAACCTGAACGAGGCATGTACCGCAGTGAAATATAACCTGCCGGTAATCACCGTGATATTGAACAACGGCGTTTTGGGCATGGTGCGTCAGTGGCAACACAGCTTTTTTGACGATCGATTCAGCGAAACCACCCTTGAGAGAAAAACAGACTTCCCAAAAATGGCCGAGGCGTTTGGTGCGGTGGGATATCGTGCCACAAACCCAGAAGAGCTGAAGGATGCCATGGAAAAAGCGCTTTCGCATGACGGCCCGGTGTGGATTGAATGTCTGATAGATAAAAACGAGATGGTAAGCCCCATGATTCCCGGCGGCGGTACCGTAGACGATACCATTATTTATTAAGGAGGCAAGGGCGATATGGCAGATAAAAAGCAAGTTGTAAGCATGCTGGTGGATAATAACGCAGGCGTTTTGGCGCGGGTGTCCAGCTTGTTTGCCCGCAAAGGGTTTAACATCGATTCCTTGACGGTGTCGGCTACCACAGACGAAAGTGTGTCTCGTATCACCATCACAGTGACGGGTGATAAATCGGTGTTGCAGCAGATTTTGAGCCAGACAAGCAAACTGCACGAAGTAAAATGTGTGGAACCGCTTCGTTCTCAAAAAAGTATCCGTCGTGAACTGCTTTTGGTGAAGGTGGCCGCAGACGACAGCATGAGGCATATTATCCGTGAAGTTGCAGACGTGTACAAGGCCAGCATAGTGGACCTATCGGTGGATAGCCTGGTGGTGGAACTGACGGGTAAACCTTCGAAAATAGACGCATTTTTGACGATTATCGGAAGGTATAATATTTTGGAAATGTGCCGCACCGGCGTGACAGCGTTGCAGCGTGGTGAAGTGGTACTGGGTAGCAAGTGTTTGGACGAATAAAATTGTATTCATAAAAAATATTTATAGGTAATATAAAGGAGTGTCTGAAAATGGTAAACAAGTATTATGACAAAGATTGCGATCTAGGTATGCTGGAAGGTAAAACCGTATCCATCATTGGGTTTGGTAGCCAAGGACATGCACATGCACTGAACCTGCATGAAAGTGGTGTGAAAGTGGTTGTGGGTTTGCGCAGCTCTTCCGCCAGCTGTGCCGAGGCTGAAAAAGCAGGCCTTACCGTGATGGAGCCGGCCGAAGCCGCAAAAGTGGGCGACCTTATTATGATGTTGGTGCCGGACGAGGCAGCACCGTCTATTTACACCGAAAGCGTTTTGCCAAACCTAAAAGAAGGCAATGTTTTGATGTTTGCTCATGGTTTCAACATCCACTTCCAACAAATTGATCCTCCGGCCGACATCGATGTTATCATGGTAGCACCTAAAGGCCCCGGACACACCGTGCGTAGCCAATATGAAGAAGGTGCAGGCGTGCCCAGCCTTATCGCTGTGCATCAAGACCACACCGGCCGTGCAAAAGATTATGCTTTGGCATATGCAGCAGGCATCGGCGCAGGCCGTGCAGGCATCTTGGAAACCAGCTTCACCGAAGAAACCGAAACAGATCTGTTCGGCGAGCAAGCTGTTTTGTGTGGCGGCGTGACCGAGCTGATGAAAGCAGGCTTTGAAACATTGGTGGAAGCAGGCTACGAGCCCGAGATGGCATACTTTGAGTGTATCCACGAAATGAAACTGATTGTTGATCTTATCAACAAAGGTGGCTTTGAAATGATGCGCTATTCCATTTCAAACACAGCAGAATACGGCGATTATCGCACCGGCCCTCGTATTGTTACAGAAGAAACTCGCAAAGAGATGAAAAAAGTGCTTTCCGAGATTCAAAACGGCGAGTTTGCCAGCGAGTTTGTACAGGAAATGGGCCCCGGCGGCAAAGCACGTTTTCTTGCTACACGCAGAAGAGAAGCCAACCAACAGCTTACAAAAACCGGCCAAGAACTGCGTAGCATGATGAGCTGGCTGAAGAAATAATGAAGGCTATTTAAAAACGAAAAAACATCAGGGCGGCAAGAAAGTGCCAAGTGCAAGGAAACTGAAAATGTCGCAAATGCGCATATATTGAATATGTAATTGCCGTGACGTTTTGCAGCTTGACAACGCAATTGGTGCTTTGTTGACGTCCTGAAACCTGTACGGGGAAATATCCCTGTACAGGTTTCAGGACGTGATAATGGCGGCCATATTACAAAGGAGACAGCCGATGAAAGAGCAAAGTAACAAAGTGCTAAAAGGAGCAGAACGTGTGCCGAATCGTAGCTTGTTTTATGCGATGGGATACACAGAGCAAGAATTGAAACAGCCACTTATTGGCGTTGTGTCGGCGTTTTCCGAGATAGTGCCGGGACATATACATCTTGATAAAATCGCACAGGCGGTAAAAAGCGGCGTGCAAAGCGCCGGCGGTACACCCATTTTAGTGCCTGCTATTGGCGTGTGTGATGGCATCGCCATGGGCCACGAAGGCATGAAATATTCTCTGCCCAGCAGGGAGCTTATTGCCGACAGCGTGGAGACTATGGCCAAAAGCCACGGCTTTGACGCATTGGTGTTGGTGCCTAACTGTGACAAAATAGTGCCGGGGATGATTATGGGTGCGGCGCGCCTAAACTTGCCTTGCGTTTTGGTGTCGGGTGGCCCGATGGAAGCAGGACGTGTGGGCGGCGAGCTGGTTACTTTGTCCAAAACATTCGAGGCTGTGGGCGCATACAAGGCAGGCATGATAGACGAGGCCCAGCTATTGGACGCAGAGATGAACAGCTGTCCGGGCTGTGGCAGCTGCGCCGGAATGTATACCGCCAACAGCATGAACTGCCTATCGGAAGCCATCGGTATTGCACTGCCCGGAAACGGCACGGTATCGGCGGTGTCGGGACGCAGGATTCAGCTGGCAAAAACGGCCGGTGTGCAGGTGATGGAAATGCTGAAAAAAGGCATAAAAGCACGTGATATCATCAATAAAAGGTCGCTGCAAAACGCTATGGCGTGCGACATGGCGCTGGGATGTAGCACCAACAGCGTGCTTCACCTGTTGGCTATTTCGAACGAGGCAGGCGTGGAGCTGGGCCTGAAAGAACTGAACGAAGTGAGCGAAGTTACCCCGAACTTGTGCCATTTGGCACCGGCAGGCCCGGCACAAGTGGCCGACCTAGACGCTGCGGGTGGTGTACCGGCGGTGATGGCAGAGCTGGTGAAGATAGGAAAGCTGGACACCGGCGTGTTGAGCGTTACCGGAAAAAGCCTTGAAGAAAACCTGAAAGGTGTATACAACAAAAACCCGAATATTATTCGTCCGGTGGAACAGCCGTATTCGGAAAGTGGTGGCATCGCCGTTTTATGGGGTAATATTGCTAAAAAAGGTTGTGTGGTGAAGCGTAGCGCCGTGGCCGAGGAAATGCTGAAACATTCAGGGCCGGCACGTGTGTTTGAAAGTGAAGACGACGCTATTGAGGCCATTTATGCGCAGAAAATAGTGCCGGGCGACGTTGTTGTTATCCGTTACGAAGGACCAAAAGGCGGACCTGGTATGAGAGAGATGCTGAACCCGACCAGCGCATTGGCAGGTATGAAACTGGACAAGACAGTGGCGCTTATTACAGACGGGCGTTTCAGCGGTGCATCACGTGGCGCGTCTATAGGACACGTGGCTCCCGAGGCGGCACTTGGCGGTGAAATTGGCCTGGTGGCAGAGGGTGACATCATCGAGATTGATATTATGGCCGGCACGCTGAACGCAAAAGTGAGCGACGAAGAGCTGGCAAAACGCAAAGAAGCTCAAAAAGAGTTTGTGCCGAAAATCACAAGCGGCTGGCTAAGCAGATATGCACGCCTGGTGAGCAGTGCCGACAGAGGCGCTGTGCTGGACTAGGCTTGATTTAAGCGACATGAAATTTGCTATAATGAGTTTATGTTTGTAAAAAGTAAAAGTAACATTGGTGCCGTGGGTGCCACAAAATGAAAGGAACGATACAGTGTATACCATAATTGAAAAGAAACTTTTAAACCCAACAGTATGTAAGATGGTGATAAAAGCGCCACTGGTGGCAAAAAAGGCCCAGCCCGGCCAGTTTGTCATTGTGCGTGCAAAAGATGACTCGGAGCGTATACCGCTGACGATATCGGATTATGATGCTGAAAACGGTACCATCACCATTATTTTTCAAATTGTGGGTGCCGGTACACAGCAGATACTGGGCCTTGAAGAAGGCGAGTGTGTGCAGGATTTTGTGGGTCCACTTGGCAAAGCGTCCGAGCTGGAAGGCCTGAAAAAAGTGGCCGTTGTGGGTGGCGGTGTTGGCAGCGCCATAGCATATCCCGTGGCGAAAAAGTTGCACGAGATGGGATGCGAAGTGCACAGTATTGTGGGCTTTCGCAGTAAAGACTTGCTTATTTTGGAAGACGAGTTTCGTGCTGTGTCGGACAAGTATGTACTTATGAGCGACGACGGAAGTTGTGGCGAGAAAGGCCTTGTGACGCATGCGCTGGAAAAGCTGATTGGCGAGGGTAACCAGTATGACGAGGTTATTGCCATAGGTCCGCTGATTATGATGAAGTTTGTGGTGGCCACAACAAAACCGCATGACATCAAAACCACCGTTAGCATGAACCCTGTGATGATAGACGGCACAGGAATGTGTGGAGGATGCCGCCTGACAGTGGGTGGCGAGGTGAAGTTTGCGTGTGTGGACGGCCCGGACTTTGACGGATTCCTTGTGGATTTCGACGAGGCCATGAAACGTGGTTCCATTTATAAGAAAGTGGAGACCGCAGAACATCAAAAAGAATGTGTGATAAAAGCCGCGGAGGTAAAGTAAGATGGCGAACATGGATCCTAAAAAATGTCCGATGCCGGTGCAAGACGCACAGGTGAGGAACTCGAACTTTGACGAAGTGGCGCTGGGCTACACCAAAGAAATGGCAGTGGAAGAGGCAAAACGTTGCCTTGACTGCAAGCATAAACCCTGCGTGAAGGGTTGTCCCGTCATGATAGATATCCCGAAATTTGTCAAGAAAGTGGCGGAGGAAGACTTTGAGGGTGCGTTTGTGGCGCTTAGCGAGCAAACAGCACTTCCGGCAGTGTGTGGGCGTGTGTGTC
>CAYJIG010000086.1:0-6130 GCA_964370165.1 uncultured Oscillospiraceae bacterium | reverse complement strand
ATCAGCAAGTCTTTCACCGAGCCGCAAGTGTTGCAAATAAAGTGATAGTGCGGCGTCATTCGGGCATCGAAGCGGTCAGAGCCTGACTTTGTGGTGATTTTCACAGCCTCGCCAAGCTCTACAAGCAAGTTGAGGTTTCTGTACACCGTGCCCAGGCTGATATTAGGGAACTCTTTGCGCATGTTTTCATATACCATATCGGCCGTAGGGTGGTTGGTGCACGAGGTTAAAAAGTTTTTTACAGATTCACGTTGTCGGCTATATTTTAACGTCTTCATCAATACCCTCCTTTGATAATAATAATGATTACTATTTGCAGTATAAACCATTAAACTATATAAGTCAAGCTTTATTGAAAATTATTTACAAAGTTATTTGCAAAGTTCTTCAGCCAGGGCGGAAATGGCCGCCGAAGAAGTGTCGCACAGGGCCGATTTTATTGTTACGGTATTTTCGGCGAAGGTTATGTCTTTGCTTTTTTCCAGCAAAGAGCGCATGACCTTGATGGCGTTTGGTGCCCAGGTGCCGTTTTCGATGAGGGCTACTTGTTTGTTTTGGAAACTGCGGATGGTGAGGCCGTGGATGAATGTGCTGACAAACGGCAAGATGTCCATGTTGTATGTGCTGCTGGCCAGTACCAGCTTTTCATATCGGAAGGCGTCGGCGATGGCCTTGGACTTGTCGCTTCGGGCAAGATCGTACACTAAGACGTTTTTGCAGCCGTTTTGGTGTAGCTTTTCTACCAGCAAGTCTACAGCCTTTGCCGTGTGGCCGTATGCCGAGGCGTACGCTATGCACACACCCTCTTTTTCGGGGCGATAAGATGACCATAAGTCGTACAAACGTAGGTATTCCGGCAGGTTTTCGCGTATTACCGGGCCGTGTAAGGAGCAGATGGTTTCAATGTCGAGCTCGGCCGCTTTTTTTAGTAGCATCTGCACCTGCGGGCCGTATTTGCCCACAATGCCGATGTAGTATCTGGAGGCTTCCTCGGCCCATTCGGCGGGTGTTTTGGGCGGTGTGATGCCGAACGCACCAAAAGCGTCGGCCGAGAACAAAACTTTTGCGTAGCTGTCGTAAGTGACCATCACCTCGGGCCAGTGTACCATGGGCGCAAAAACAAAGGTGAAGGTGTGCTTGCCGGTGCAAAGGGTGTCTTTGTCGGCCACCACATGCTCGCTGATGGCGATGTCACTGCCGAAAAACTGGCGTATCATGGCGAAAACTTTGGCGTTTGAGACTATTTGCACGTTTGGATATGCTGAAATAAAGTCGCAAAGGCTGCCCGAATGGTCGGGCTCCATGTGCTGAATTACCAAGTAGTCGGGATGCTTTTCGCCAAGAGCCGACTTTATGTTTTTCAGCCATTCGCAGGAGTAAAGCTTGTCCACCGCGTCAAAAACGGTTATTTTATCGTCTAAAACCACGTATGAGTTGTATAAAATGCCGTCGGGTATGGGGTACTGACCCTCAAACAAGTCGGTTTTTGTATCGGCCACACCGACGGCAATAATGTCATCTGTTATGTTTTTCATGATTAAGCTCCTTTTCAGGTGATATTATTATCATTATAGCGCAATGAAAGTGAAAAAACTATACAAATTTGGTATATTAAGAAAATTTTTTAAAAAATCACAACTCTATGTTGTATATTGTGCCCAGCGCCTCTAGTTCCTCGTGGATATGGGTGACAAGAATAAGGGTTTTGCCGCCGGCATATTCCGAAACAAGGCGTATCATTTGCAGTTTTGTGTCTTCGTCAAGGCCCTTGAACGGCTCGTCCATCAGGATGATGTCGGCGTCGTATAATAGCGCGCGCAAAATCGACACCCTGCGCTTCATGCCGCCGGATAAAGTGTGCACAGGTGTGTCGGCTTCGTTTTCAAGGCCGGCCTTGGCGAGGGCGTGTTTAATATCATGTTTTGAACGCTGGCAAACCATGCTGATGTTGGCGGCGGCAGACAGATTCTCGCACAGGCGGTCTTCCTGGAATACCATGGCGATTTTTTTGCCGTGCATGCCGCTGATAGTGCCATCATCGGGCACTTCAAGGCCCAGCATGATGCGCAGTAGCGTGGTTTTTCCTTTGCCTGAAGCGGCCATGATGCTGCTTTTTTCACCAAAAGGAAAACATGCCGAAAAATGCGAAAGGACATTCTTTTCGCCGAAAGATTTTGATATGTTATCGATGATGATGTCGTGCTTGGCAGGTGTAGTCGGCATAGTTATCCTTTCTGCAGTTGTTTGTGAAGCGTACGTAGCATCAACAAAAACAGCTTTTCAAAGCCGGTGCTGATAAGGACGATGACCAGCGTCCAGCACAGCAAAGACGGCGTGTCTAAAAATATCTTGGCGTTGAAGAGGTGCTCGCCGATGGACGGCTCGGGTATGCCGATAACCTCGGCCGCGATGCCGGATTTCCAGCACAGGCCCAGGGCGATTTTTATGCCGGAGATAAAGAACGGATACACCTCGAAAAAGTAAATGTATCGTAGTTTTTTCAGGTTTCCAACATGGAAAACCCCAGCCATCTCCAATAGGCTTTTATCGGTGTTTCTGATGCCTTCCAAAACGCTGGTGTATATGATTGGCATGACCATTAAAAAGCTGATGAGAATAGCGAGGTTGTTTGACGAAAACCATATGAGGGCCAAAATGACGAAAGATGCCACCGGGATGGAGCGGATGGTGATCATGAACGGGGCAAGCATGTCGCGGACGAAGCTGTAGCGTGAGGCAGGCACGGCAAGCACCACACCACACAATGTGCCAAGCAAAAAACCGCCGACAATACGTATAAAACTAGCAAAAACAGCACCCCAAAAGTCTGGGGTGCCGATGATTGTTGCAAGCTCTGCCAGTACCGCTATGGGCGATACTATCAGTATCCGTTGGTCGATGATCATGGCGGTTATCTGCCAAACCAAAAGCGCCAATATAACAGACCACGGCTTTATTTTATCCGATTGTGCTAGCTTGTTTTTTTTATCCATGTTATTTACCGGGTGGAACATTACAGAAAGTCAGATTAAGGCAAGACTGCCTATGTTATGGGATTATTGAGCGTAGTAGAAGTCGTCGCCGGGCATTGCGCCGCCCACAGACTGGGCAGATTGGTCATGCAATACCTGCAAGTAGCCGCTGAGAGTGTCTTTCATCTCGGTGCCTGAAATATAGGTGATGTTGCATTGCGGGATGGCAGCCACTGCGATGGGCTCTGCCGGCAGGATTTCATACTTGACCACAAGTGCTGCGCCGCCTTCAACGTCGCTGTTGATGTAGGCTACAGACTCTTCATAGTGAGTAAGGAAAGCCTCTACAGCAGCGGGATTTTCCTCGATAAAAGCTTTGCGGGCTATTAAAACGCCTGTTACCAGCTGTGAAGGCATCTCGGCGCCTTCCTGTGTAGTGTTCCACTCTTCGGTAAGATCAAGAGCTACGCGCAGGGTTTCGTTTGATGCAAGTGCGCTGGCCACAAAAGGTTGGGGCAACATTGCAATGGCGTCTTCTTGATCTGCGATGGAAGCAAGTACCTCGGCTGCCTCGGCGTGCCATTCGATGGTAACGTCGGCGTCGGGATCTATGCCGTTTTCAGACAAGATATAGCGCAGGGAAAACTCAGGGGTGGCACCCTTGCCGGTGGCGTGGATGGTTTTGCCGCTCAAGTCTTGGATGGAAGTAAGGCTTTCGCCGTTTTCAACGATGTACAAAACGCCAAGAGTGTTGATGGCAAGCACCTCGACAGCACCCTCGGTGTTGTTGTAGATGACAGATGCCAAGTTTGCCGGAACAGCGGCGATATCAATCTCGGACTTGGCTATTTTAGCAGCAACCTCGCTGGTGTCTGCAATCATTTCAAATGTGTAGTTGTTGTCGGTGATTTCGCCGTTTTCAACAGCGTTCATGAAGGAAACCATGCCCATGGTGGTGGGGCCTTTCAGGCCAAGAGCACGCACGTCCACAGGATCGGCGGCTTCTTCTTCGGGCATTGCCTCGGAAGATGCAGGAGCAGACGACGCAGGCGCAGACGACGCAGGCGCAGAGGAAACTTCGCTGGCAGCACTAGCGCCGCAAGACGCCAGCATGGCGATGGATATCATAAGTGCAATAGAAACAAACAGTAGTTTTTTCATGATTTAAACCTTTCCAAGTAGGGTATTATAAGTGCAAAATAAAAAAGTAAATGGAATGTATTTTGCACGCTAGGTTAGCTATAACTAACCTACAAATTAAGATATCATATTTTGGTTAAAATGTCAATAGTCATATAAAGTTTCTGGGATATAAAAACAGGTTTTTTTGCATAAGCAACGTCGGAAAATCAGGTAAAAAAAGAAAGTTGAGAGTTGTCTTTGGGAAAGTCCCATATGTAGGAAAACACCTCTTTTTCGCCGTAGAGCATATTATGATCTTTGCAAAAATCTTTGATATATCGTGATAGTTTTGCGCTGTTTGGGCTGCCTAGGCCGTATGACGAGCGGTATTTTTTCATGTATTCGGACTTTAGGCCGGGGAAATGGGCGTCTAGCTTCTCATAAAAATATTCACGGTTTCCGTATCTTAATGTCATGCCGATGCCGAATGTTAAAATGCCTTTGACGCCTGCGTCTTTGCAGTAGTCTAAAATTCCGGCGATGTTTTCCTTTGTGTCGTTTATGAACGGCAAGATAGGCGTTAGCCACACCACGGTGGGTATGCCGGCTTTTTGCATCTCTTTTAGCACGTGGTATCGTCTTTTAGTGGTGCACACGTTTGGCTCTAGTATCTTGCACAGTTCCTCGTCGTATGTGGTGAGGGTGATTTGTACCACGCATTTTGTTTTTTCGTTTATGCGTTTTAGCAGCTCGATGTCACGCAAAACAAGGTCGGATTTGGTCAAAACAGCTGCGCCGAAACCGTGCTTTTCGATGATTTCGAGGCATTTTTTTGTGTTTTGCAGTTCTTTTTCCAGTGGCAGATACGGGTCGGTCATGGCGCCGGTGACTATCATGCAGGGACTGCGCCGCTTAGACAGTTCTTTTTCCAAAAGCTGTGTGGCGTTGATTTTTACTTCGATGTCTTCGAAATCATACGTTTTACCGTATACTTCACTGCGGCTGTCGCAATAAATACAGCCGTGGGTACAGCCTCGGTATATGTTGATGTTGTTTTTTTGCGAGAGCAGGCTTTTGGCTACTATCTCTTTCATGATAAAGCTCCGTTTTTGACGTTGTAGGATGGTTGCGCCATATGGCGAGTGTTATATGTTGTCTTTTTGCTCGCGGCATGGATTGCCGAAAGCTATTTTATTGCAAGCGATGTCTTTTGTCACCACGCTTCCGGCGCCGATGACGACGTTATCGCCGATGGTTACGCCCGGCATGATGATTACGCCGCCGCCAATCCAGACATTATCGCCGATGGTGACGGGTGCGGTTTGTGTTTTGCAAAACTCAAAGCTACCGTCTTCTTTCGGTGTGCCGAATCGGTCTTGTGCGTTGGTGGGATGAAAAGCGGTGTAAATCTGCACGTTTGGTGCAATCAGGGCATTGTCGCCGATGGTGATTTTATTGTCGTCTAAAAACGTGCAGTTCATGTTAACTTCGCAGTTGTTCCCGAAATATATGTTGTTGCCGTAGTCGACATAAAACGGCGGGGTGATCCATAGATTGTCCCCGAAGCCACCCAGTAACTTTTTTAATATAGCTTTTTTGCAGGCGGCATCGGTGGAGGCGAGACTGTTGTAGTCACGGGCTAAGTCTTTCGCCTTGTGCCATTGTGTCAGCAGTTCTGCGTCGCCGCAATCATAAAGCTGGCCTGCAAGCATTTTTTCACGTTCAGTCATTTGAAATCTCCTTGGTATGTTTGGTGCGTGGCTTCTCGAGCGCCAGTTTGTTTGTATAAAAGTATAACATATATTTCGGGAATAAAAAAGACACCGGACTGTATCCGGTGCCAGATTGGTCCAGCGTACCCAAGGGGGCATGCTATCACGCTGGTGGCTTGCTTATACAAAATGCATACCGTTAAATTTCGGGCATAAAAATACCCTCTAGCACAAAGCTAAAGGGCGGTTTTGGTGTCGAGCTTCTCGACTGGTCGGAGTGGCGAGACTCGAACTCGCGGCCTCTGCGTCCCGAACGCAGCACGC
>CAYJIG010000085.1:0-6232 GCA_964370165.1 uncultured Oscillospiraceae bacterium | reverse complement strand
GTGAAAGATACCACCAGGCGGTTTCAGCCGGAAAAAGCAGGGGAAGCGCTGGTACTGCTGGGCATAGGCTTTTTCAAAAAAATTGCCGTGGCAGACACGCTGAAAATAGTGGTGGATGCGGTGTATGGCGACCTTGAAGCGTATAGTGGGGCCAGCCTGACACTGGCGGCGGTGCTGTTTACCATACAGCTTTATTTTGATTTTTCGGGATACACCGACATAGTGCGTGGCTCGGCAAAACTGCTGGGGATAAACCTGCCACACAACTTCCAAAACCCGTATTTTGCCACGAATTTTTCCTTGTTTTGGTCAAAGTGGCATATCAGCCTGTCACGGTTTTTACAAGATTATATCTTCATGCCGCTGGTGTGGAGCAGATGGACGGAAAAACTACCGATAGTCGGGAAATATTTGCAAAAGCCACCCATGCTTAGCTCTATCGCCATAACATTTTTGATTTCGGGAATATGGCACGGGGATACCTTGCCGTTTTTGGTGTGGGGGGCGCTTCAGGCAGTGTTTCGTATCGGCGAGGAATGTATGCACCGATATATTGGCAAGCCTAAGAAAAGGCCACCGTTTTGGACGCGCTTTGGCAAAACAGCGGTGGTGCTGATATTGTGGACAGAAAGCCTGGTGTTTTTTCGTGTGGGCATGCAGAGCCAAAGCAGTGTAGGTGTGGCAGTGTCTGCGCTTGTGCGTCAGTTTACTCCGGTCAGCCTTGGCACTGTTTGGCGAGATGTGCTAAGCGCAGTGCAAAGCGGGTTTTACTCAGATGACCGCATTGCAATGGCATTTATTGCGTTTTCGTTGATGTGCACGGCGCTTGCGCTGTGGGCAGACTGGTGGCAGGCGCATCGCCTTAAAGGCAAAAGCCTTGCGGTGGCGTTTTTGGGCATGGTGACATGGCGGAGATGGGTAGTGTATTTTGTAATGGTAATGTGCTGTTTTGCGGGATTTTTGGCCCAAAGCGGCGGGTTTGGCGCGGCAAGTTTCTTATACGGAGGGTTTTAAAAGATGAAAAAACTACTTCGTAACATTTGTTTAGTACTACTTCCTATTGTTTTGTACTATTGCGTGTTTATAGCGTTTGAGCCTAACAACTATTTTGGGCTGAAAGAAAATGCAGACGGTACAGATATAATGGCCATTCTTCGAATGTATGAGGACACCCCGGGTGATAGTATTATATTGGGCGACTCACGCATGGCGAAGTTTGATGCACAGCTGATAGAAGATATAACAGGCGACGAATACACAAACCTTGCGTTTGGTGGGGCCTCGCTGAAGGAGCAACTGGATATTTTAGAGTGGGCATATCAGCAAAATCCACAGCTTAATGAAGTGGTGTTTGGGCTTAGCTTTTACACGCTGAACCAAAGCTATAACCACGACCGAAAGGTGATAGACGCGTTGGGCAATCCCTTCGCCTACATGACAAACCTTGGGTATAATATCAATATGCTTACTAATTTGTACGACCATTTGGCGCCCTCGCGTAGCGTGGGCAGTAGTGGCGAGACGATGGAAATAAGCGAGTATGAGTATGTGCCGTATGTGGATTTTGCAAGTGGCGAAACGGTGGAGATGCGCGAAAAAATAGCCGAGCATATCACAAATTTGCTTCCCAGAACAATAGGCTGGCAGCTGAATGAAGAAGAGTTTTTGCGCATGATAAGCGTGATGGAAGGCCTGATGGCTGAAGGCGTGAAAGTGACGATAGTGTTGCCGCCGGCACACGACGATGTAATGGAGTATGTAGTAAAATCATGCGGCATAGACGTGCAGATGGAACCTGTTTTAGAAGAAATGAATAGTTTTGGCGCCGGGGTGCTGGACTATGAGTTTAACAACAGAGATATTTTGCGTGATGATCAATATTTTGACGGGTTTCACATCGATGAAGAGCGTGGCCTTGATGATTTCACTACCATTTTATTTTCAGATATCATGAAAAACAGTGGCGACGCTTAAACGGCATTTAAGGGAGAAGATATGGGTCTTGACTTTTTGATTTTATATGAGCATGTGGTGCGCGAATACGAAAGCCTGCTACTGCTTCAAGCGGAGCTGCAAAAAAGAGGGTATACAGCCGAAATTCGCCAGCTTTTAGACCGTAAGAAGCTTAGGTATTTTACTTATAAAAAGCCAAAAGTAGTGGTGGGCAGTTGTATGTATGACAACGAGGCGATAAACAGCCATGTGTATAACAACGTAGGTGTGTGCCAAAAAGTGGTGAATCTTCATTGGGAACAGATGCTAAGCGATACCCAAGAGGAAGAAGCATGGTTTAACTTTAACGGCAACGCCAAAAAATGTGTGCATGTGTGCTGGGGTGAGGAAACAGCAAAGCGGCTGCAAGCACATGGTGTAGATAAAAAAAACACGCCTGTAACCGGCGCCGTGATGATGGATTTTTTACGTGTGCAGTTTAGCGGGTATTATCTGGGTAAAAAAGAGCTGTGCGAAAAATATGGCCTTAGCCCCAAAAAGCGCTTGCTTTTGTATATTTCAAGTTTTGGGTATGCGTCCATGGACGAGGCAGAGGTACGCGAGCTTTCAGACATGGCGGGTACTGATTTTACAGAGTTTGCACATGTGAACAGAGAAAGCATGGCAGAAACGCTTTCGTGGTTTGACAGATATCTCAGCGAAAATCCTGATGTGGAGCTTGTGTATCGCAGGCATCCCAGCGAGTGGAACAGCAAAGAACTGCTCTCTCTAGAAAAAAAGCACAAGGGCTTTCATGTGATATTTGAAGACAGTGTAAAGCAATGGATTACAGCGGCGGACAGCATCTTCATATGGATGTCCAGCGCTGTTGCCGAGGTGTATTTTGCAAATAAAGGCGCAGTGGTGGTAAGGCCGTATCCTGTGCCGCATCAGTTTGATCCTGTGATTTACAAAAACGTGCAAGCGGTAGACACATACCAAGCGTTTGAAAAAGCGGCAAACGCACAAAACAGCACTTTTCCTATCGAAGACGAGCTGATAAAAGCATATTTTGACCACGACGATAAAGCGGCATATTTAAAAACGGCAGATTTACTTGAAGACGTATATAAAAACCCGCCTAGGGACTTACCGTTTAGCGAGGGATTCACCCCACGGTTTAACTTTTTGAAATATTGCGCCTTGGTTGGGGTGCATGTGATGTTTGCTTTAAAACTACACCCGGACAAATTCAAGAAAATATCCCCGAGCTTTGCCTCGTTTGCAGGGCGCATTTACGGGTATGTGGAAAAAGCATACCTGCCAAAGGAAACAATAGAAAAAATGCGTGCAAAAATCGAAAGATTTTTGCACGCATAAAAACTTGAAAGTTGTTTGAAAGCATTATGGAGCAGAGTTGACAAACAAGGAAAGATTTGAATATGTACCGTGAACGGTTTCCTCGGCATAAATGATATGGGGAATTGAGTCGGCAACAGTATCAAAAGTGAGTTTGATAATTGCTTCGCCGTTTACGTCAGTGGTTGCAACGATTGTAACAGGGTTGGTAGTAGATGGCGTGATATCAGCGTCGGCACTGTCTTTGATGGAGGTGGGCGTTACACCTGCAGGAAGTGTAAAGGTTACATCTATACCGCTTATACCGTTGCCGTCAATATCTTTTAGGTTGTATGTCAGCATCACTTGTTCGTTTACAATAGCAGGTGAGGGATCTGCTGTGAATTCAGGTTCGATGATACGGATGGTAGCCATGCTGCTTGTGGCGGTGAGGCCGTCGGTGGTGGTGGCAACACAGTAGTAATAAAGGTTAATGGAGCTAGTCTGGGTTGCGACGTCCATGAATATATTAAGGGTGTTTGTGGTAGCGTCGGGATAGGTTGTAGGATCGAGCAAAGTGCCGCCCAGGGTTGAATTAGTAGTGTTGCTGTACCACTGATAGCTGACAGCCAAACCACCGCTGTGAGTGGCCGTAGCAGTAAGCTGAGTGACACCACTGGTAGGAGCCGGTATAGGGTAGATAGCGCTGGTAGGTTGCGCAGTGAACACTAGCGTGGCAGGAGTCGGAGTTGGCGTTGGCGTCGGTGTTGGTATTGGTGTTGGCGTCGGTGTTGGTGTAGGCGTTGGTGTAGGCGTTGGTGTAGGTGTTGGTGTAGGTGTTGGTGTGGAGATATGCGTTCGCGCTGTCACCGTTACGGGCACGCTGGCTTCGGCCAAAACCTCTCCATCGTTTTCAAAGGTCACCTTCACCGCCGTTTCTCCCACACTGCGTGCGATAAAGGTGCCATCTTGCCCCACTTCCAAGTTGCTGCCATTGGCCTCTTCGGCAAAGGCGAAACTACCCTCGGTATTCGCAGGGTTTATTTCAGGATCTAAGGTGTAGCTTTCGCCCATGCGCAGTTCTACGCTCTCGGGCAGACCGGTGATGGAAATGGGTTCGGGATCCGGCTTATTGGGATCTTCTTCCTCCAGCACGGTAATGACGACAACAGAGCTATATAAAAACCTGGAATCTTGCGTAGCGGTAGCCTGCGGGGCTGTAGACGCAGAAACACTCTCGGAGTTTGTCACCTCAGAAACATTATTATTGATAGGGGTAGGCTCAAAGGTGCAATTGCATCCACCGCAATCATTATCATCATCATCATCTTCTACATAATCAGAGTCATCAGAGTCTTGGTAAACGTCAGAAAGAGCGAGTCTGCACCTATAATGAAACACACCGGGTTCATCTGTTGGTGGGGTAAAAGCAGTCCCGTTTAATGATGCGGTCATTTGAAAACTAACACCGCCATCGTAAGAAATTTCCCACACAGAGCCATCAATAACCGGGTCTGTTGTGACAGACAGCTCCTGTGCAGGCTCGTTTAAATAATAGGTGGCATCCTCCAAGTTTTCGCTTGTGATGCTCAGGGCAAAAACAGGCGGGCTAGACATGATCAGAGAAACTATCATCATTGCGATAAAAATACTGAATGCTATAAAATAGCTTTTCTTTTGCTTTTTCGTGATATTTTTCAAATACATCTCATTCACTCCCATTAATTTGATGCTGAAATACTTAATTTATACACAAGTATATCACATTTTGCTCTTGTTTTTATCTTTTATTTGTGTTTTTTTTGACACAAATAATCATTCTTCTTGCGATTTCTGCTTTTACTCGTTTTTTGTGGTATGATAACTATTGTATTAATGTTTACTCTTTACGAGGTGAAAAGGTATGAGTCCGGATATAACTGTTTTTGGTGTTGAAATTGCAAGTTACGTTCTTATGTCGGGTATAGGCATTTTTGCGGCGGGTATTTTTGTTATTTTTATGATAAAACGTGAAAAACAAAGTATACACGATGTTATCCCGATATTTTTGTTTGTCATTATAGGTGTTTTGATCGGCGGACGGATATTGTATGCCATTGTCAATATAGACAGGCTGTTCTTAATCATAGAAGAATATAGCGCATATGGTGATTTTAGTATGTTGTTTTATAACATGAGGCATCTTTTTAGTGGGCAGGTGTTTTATGGCGGCATGTACGGCGGATTTTTGGCATTGTACATATACACAAAGGCAAGCAAGATGGACACGTCATATTATTTGTGGATGCTCACGCCTATAGCTCCGTTGTTTCACATGTTTGGGCGTACAGGTTGCTTTTTGGCGGGGTGCTGCTATGGTGCGCCGATGCCGGGCGTATCTTTTCCACTATTCATGAACGGTGGCGATGTGGCACGTGTGCCAACACAGCTGATAGAAGTGTGTTTTAATACATTGTTGTTTGTAACACTGGTGTTTTTGCAAAGAAAAGATGCACTCAAAACTCATTTGTTTAAAATATATCTTTTAAGCTATTCTGTGTTCCGCTTCACAATAGAATTTTGGCGTGGAGACATAAATCGTGGTGTGTACGGTGATGTTTTATCCACCTCGCAGATTATTGCCATTATTACAATAGCTGTGGTGAGCGCAATGTATATAAAGGATTATCTGAAGCGTAAAAAACAACTTACATGATAAATGAAATGACATATAATGAATTTTAAATGTCGGTATTGACTTAGAATTTCTAAAAATGTTTTACTGTTAATATAAATGAAAGTTATCTAAACAGCCGGGAGGACAAAGCTTGAGTCAAAAAAAAGCAGATATCAGCGCCGAGGGATTTATAGGCTCGATATTTAAATATTCTATTTCTACGTTTGCAAACCTTGGAATTTACGGAATTTCCATGCTTCTTACCGGTCTTTTTATTCCGGAAAATATGCTTAGCCCGGTGGCTGC
>CAYJIG010000084.1:0-6435 GCA_964370165.1 uncultured Oscillospiraceae bacterium | reverse complement strand
CCTGCAGAAGAGAACAGTTCCATTTTCTTCATGGTTGCATTTTTAACGGCTTCTATCACTTTCAAGTTCAGTGCGGTTATGCCGGCGCCCGGCTCGTAGTTATCATAAACTGCTTTTGCGGCGGCAGTGTTGATATCTGTGAAAATGTTGATTTTGGAGATGCCGTTTTGGATGCAGTTTTTAAAGTCGTCATCCGATAGGCCTGAACCACCATGCAACACTAAAGGCTTGCTGGAAACAGCATTGATTTCTTTCAATATATCAATGTTCAGCTTAGGTGCTCTTTTATATGCTCCGTGGATTGTGCCAATCGATATTGCAAGCGCATCGCAATCGGTTGCTTCAATAAACTTCACAACCTCGCTTGGCTCTGTGTAAACGGAATCATTCTCGCCACCGTCTGACTCGGCACTGTCGTGGCTGGAGCCTACATGTCCAAGCTCGGCCTCTACCGACACATTTTTAGAATGTGCAAGTTTCACGATTTCTGCAACATTTTTGGCATTATCTTCAAAGCTAAGCTCTGAGCAGTCATACATAACAGAAGAAAAGCCCAGATCAATTGCTTTTTTGATAGTATCTGTTGTAAGACCATGATCCAAATGCAACACGATGGGCACAGTTGCTTTTTCTGCCATAGGTTTCAAAAAGTATGTCAGTTCTTCAAGGCCGGCATATGGCAAAAGTGCTTCTGCTGTGCCTATTATCACAGGCGATCTTGTTTCTTCTGCGGCTGAAATTACGCCTTTAGCCATTTCAAGGTTTGTTGTGTTGAAAAGACCCACAGCATATTTCTTTTCTCTTGCATCTTTTAGTGCTTCCTTCAATGTCACTAGCATAGTTTAATTCTCCTCAAAACTTTCTAATAATTTTAATGCTTCTTTATATGGTAAAATCCCTTCGGATGATCCATCTTTTGACAACGCACAAATTGCGGCGGCATGGCCCAGTGTAAGCGCTTGTTCAATCTTCATATCTTTATATGCGGCAAGCAACACGCCCGAACAAAATGCGTCCCCTGCCCCTACTGTTCCTTTGATAAAGCTTTTTTCAAGTTTCACGCTGGGCTTTTTATGGTATACATCGTTTTCATCTACTGCAAAAGCACATTCCGGACAATGAACAACACACCACTCAGAGACGCCTAGCTCTTTCAGCTGTCTTAATGCGCTTTCCATGTTATCTTCAATCAATCTGCCTTCATCTCTCAGTTTTATTCCTGTGACGTTTTCGGCTTCAATCTCGTTGATAATCAAATAATCCGTATACTTAAACGAAGGAACAGCTATGCTACGCACCCTATCAGAGGTTTCCGAAACTAAATCAATAGATGTTTTAATGCCTTTTTCTTTGAGTTTTGACAGCAGTCTAGCCATTACAGTTCCATATTCATCACAAGGCGCATCAAGTAAATCCAGCATCAGAACATATCCCATATGCATGATTTTAACGTCTATTTTATCCAAATCAAGAAAATCTTCATCAATTCTTTCGCCTGCGCCCGCAGCATAAAAAAATGTACG
Organism: uncultured Oscillospiraceae bacterium; assembly: GCA_964370165.1. Classification (GTDB taxonomy): domain Bacteria; phylum Bacillota; class Clostridia; order Oscillospirales; family Ruminococcaceae; genus JAAYCI01. Next base: position 4,912 of record CAYJIG010000084.1, on the reverse strand, counting down.
CTGACGAGTGTTTTTATCTGTCATCACTAAAGTGTTTGAAGTTTTATATTCGTTTAACACCCTGACGTTGTCGGTGTTAATATTGTCATATTCACGAAAACCTTCTTTAATAAACTCGCCTAAATCGTCGTTGCCGATGCAACCGTAGGCATACACGTCCAGCTCACTGTCAAGACGTGCCAAGTCCTTTGAAACATTGGTACACAGCCCGCCGCTTGACATACTTGGAATACTTAATATCCTACTAAGCTCCCCTATTCTGGGGTAAACATCAACTTCATATAAAACATCCACTAAGATGTTTCCAAGAACACCAATACCATTTCTCATTTCATACCCCTAAATACAAATAATATCATTTTTAAGCATAGCATAATTTCCATAATAATCAATCAAAATGCATACTTATAATATTATAAGTTAAATAGATTAAAAACACAATATTAACAACCCTAAATAATGCTTGACATTGGATTTTTTTTGTTTATACTTTAATCATAAGATTTTTTATACTTTTTTTAACATACAGTGAGGAAAAATTTATGAAGAGTATTCGTTCGCGCATTATCGCTATTGTTTTGGGCATGGTTGTCATCACTTCTCTTGTACTTGGCGTCATCACTATTAATGTATCAAGAGTGGTTGCAAAAGACACAGCTGAAATGACGTTGGTCGAAACTGCAACTGCCGCCGCAAGTAGCGCCTCGGGAGCTATTTCTGTATATGTCGCCAGCGTTTCGGAAATTGCACAAAATCAAATTTTCACCAGCAAAGATGCCACAGAAGCTGAAGTAAAAGCTTTTGTAGACCAAAAAGTGGCTCAATACTATATGCGTTATGGTAGTGTTGCGGGGCCTGATGGTATCGACCTGTATACCGGTGCAAACCTTGCAAATGAAGCCTTTTTTCAAAGTGCAATGAGCGGAACCGCATATATGTCCACACCCTATGTTACCGAAGATAAAAGCGATTTGTATCTTGTAGTCTCAGCCCCTATCAGAGACGGCGATGACGTGGTTGGTGTTTTATATTTTTCTTGCGATACCTTCTTATTGGATCAAATTGTGGAAGCAACCGCTTTCGGAGAAACCGGTGACTGCTACATCATAGACAAAAACGGCACCACCATAGCATACGAAGATATCAACTTGGTTATTGAAGGCTCAAACGCCATCGTTGACGCTGGGGCGACCCCCGACGATAAAGACTTGCAAGCTTTAGCCGAAGTAGAGGCTAAAATGGTGGCAGGCGATACCGGGTTTGGTGAGTATACATATGAAGGAGTTAACGTCTGGCAAAGCTATGCGCCCATACCTTCCACCGACGGCTGGAGCATCGCCGTGGAAGTGGACGAGTCTGAAATGCTCGCCTCTGCTGTGTTAGCGTCTTACTTCATTATCGGTATTTGTGTTTTCTTGGTTATTGTGGGCTTAGTGATTGCCATTGTTATGGGCAACAGCATTGGCCGCCCCATCATAAAATGTGTTGATCGCCTTGCAGCCGTCGGCGAAGGCGACCTGAAATCTCCCATGCCTACTATCGCCCCACGAAACGACGAAATCGGCACATTCGCCAAAGCAATGGACGTGTTGATAACTGACATGAATACCATGATATCGGATATCCAAACAAGACTGTCTCATCTGGCGGCCGGAGACTTGAGCCTGCCACAAAGCCAAGTTACATATAAAGGTGACTTTTTGGAGATTCAGTCGGCCATAACCGAGATTGAAGGCAAACTTAACAGCATCATCACCGACATCACAGACACTGCAAACGACGTGACACAAAGCGCCGCTCAAGTGGCTGACAGTGCTGATATTCTGTCTTCAACTTCCATCGACCAAGCACAAGCCGTGGAAGAAATTTCAAGCTCGGTTCACGGTATTAAGGATGGCTCCGGCGAAATAAAATCCGGTGCACAAGAAGCTGCTCGTCTTTCCGGCGCGGCAAGTGAAAAGCTGACCGAAAGCCAAGGATACATGAGCGAACTTCTTGTAGCGGTGGACGATATCCAACAAAGCTCAAACGAAATATCTAAAATCATCAAAACCATCGACGATATTGCTTTCCAGACAAATATTTTAGCCCTGAACGCCGCGGTGGAAGCAGCACGTGCAGGATCTGCCGGTAAAGGCTTTGCCGTGGTGGCCGACGAGGTACGCAACCTTGCCAACAAGTCAGCCGAGGCCGCCAAAGTAACCACCAGCTTAATCGAAGGCTCTGTAAACTCTGTCGAAAATGTAACCCATTCGGCAAAACAAACCTCAGAAGCTTTGGAAAAAGTTATTGAACGCTCTGAGGAAACCAACCGGCATATAGTGACCATTTCCAAAGAAATCGTCATGCAAAATGAATCTCTTGAGATGGTGAATAAAGGCATGGAGTCGATTTCAAGCGCTGTTCATTCCAGCAGCTCCACCAGCGAGGAAAGCGCCGCCATAAGCCGCGAGCTTGCAAGCCAAGCCGCCACTTTGAAACAGCTGGTATCTACGTTCACGGTACGTAAATCCGGCCCAGCTGCCTTACCTATGCCGTCTGAGGATAACAATCAAAATATTTTATACTAATATCTTTAGCCGAAAATAATATAAATACTTAAACATCAAAAAGACTCATCAAAAGCCAAAACGGCATCTTGGTGAGTCTTTTTTTGTGCGCATATAAAAAAAGACACCGAGCTTTACTCGGTGCCTGATTGGGTGCAGCCTTAGGCTACTATTTTAAAATATATGCATTCACTATTTCGCCATAATATGCAGTATGGTAGTCTCTATTCGAGCCATAAAAAGAACTATCTACATCTTGTGGATAAAACTTTGCATTATTCTCGTCTGTGATTTCAGCAGGGTCTTGCACCTGCTTATATATCACCTTACACTCAAGTGTCAGAGGCAGTTCTTTAACGGCAGGCACACAAACGCTTTCACCGTCTACCAGTGTCAGGCCCAGCTCTTTAATTTTATCCATGTCATGCCCGGATTTAGTGCCACATACACTGTAAACGGTTTTATCCATATCTTTTAGCGGTATATTAATTGTAAACTCAGGGTTTTTATCAAGCAACTGTTTTGTGAAACGGTTTTCCCTTACAAAAGCTGTGAAAATCGGCTTTTGCCACTCAATTCCAAGTGTCCCCCATGAAATCACCATGGAATTTACTTTATCGTCGGCCTTGGCCGTTAACAGTACACCTTTTTTAACTCCGTTTATAATTTCACTGCAATAATCAAACACATCTATTTTTTCTTTCATCTCAAAAACCCTCCTATTAATTCGATTATAATTATATGATATAACAACATCTGTGCAAAATCAAGTTACCACACTATTTTTATATGATATAACGTTATTTGAAACGGATATATTTTTTTATGCACAACTGTAGCAATATGTAAATATTTGTGATATACTTATTTACTTGTATCACATTAAAGAAAACGTAAAAAAAATATTTTTTTAAGGAACAGACTAATATGTCTACATTTAAATGCGGAAATAAAATCGTGCTTTTATGCTCTAAAGCTTTGCGATTTTTCGACGAAAGGCTTATCAACCACGGCGAGCGTGTTGCTTATCTTGCCGCGAAAATAATAAATGAGCTTGATGACAACACTCGCTTCAATCCTTCCACCTTATATCTGATGAGTATATTTCATGATATCGGAGCGTATAAGACCGAGGATATTAATAACCTTTTGAAGTTTGAGACCGCCAACGCAGACGAACATTCTGTGTATGGTTATCTTTTTCTTAAATATTTAACCCCGATAACAGACAACTGTGAGGCTGTTTTGTATCATCACACGCCTGCCGCCTTGCTTACTGATGTCGATCCACTGGTTGCGGCATATGCGCAGGTAATAAACCTAGCCGATAAAATTGATGTGGGATACTTAAAAACCAACTCTTTTGAGAAAATTTATTCCGGTATATTAAAAGGCGGTCATATTGAAGATAAATATATGATAGCCTTGAGAAAAGTACTTGACGGCAAAAAAATAAATAAAGACCGTTTTAACGAAGATGCAAAAGAATGGTCATACAAAATGGTGGATTCGCTTAACTTGACAACAGATGATCTGGTAAAATATCTGAAAATGATAATTTACTCCATGGAATTTAAAAGTCCTGTCACCATGCTTCATTCGGTAAACACCACCACCATAAGCGTGTTTTTAGGCCAAAAACTGAACCTGCCAAAAGATGTGCAGGAAAAGCTGTATTACAGCGCACTACTACACGATGTTGGCAAGATAGCTATACCGGAGTCTATCTTGGAGTTCAAAGGCAAGCTGGACTCTGACAAAATGATAATTATGCGTACACATTCTTCCTATACCGAAGAGATATTAAACGGGCTTTTTGACCAAGACATCATAGACTATGCCGTGAACCATCACGAAAAACTTAACGGCACCGGGTATCCTAAAGGCCTTAGCGCCAAAGACCTTACCACCGAAATGCGCATCGTTGCAATAGCCGATATCACCAGCGCCTTAATAAGCAAACGAAGCTATAAAGGCGAATATGACTGGGATAAAACTGTTTTGATACTGAATGACATGGCGCAGCAAAACCAAATAGACGCCGACATAGTACAGCTTATTGCAGATAACAAAACCGAACTACAAGAAATGCTTGATATGGTTTCACGGCCTGTGGAAAATGTATATAACGAGATTTTCACCGAGTATGACAAACTTTTACTTGAGCTGAAACAAGCACGGCTAACATTTAAACAGCAAAGCGCCTGTGCCACTTAGCGCAGTGTTTAGCCAACCCGATGTAAAACGAACCCGTTTTTTATTTAGCCAAAATCCCTAAAACTTCGTCAGTGCGTCTTGTAAGGCGACAGCCTTACAAGACGCACTTCCTTGTTATTAGAACTTTTGGCGGTATAAAAAATTCT
>CAYJIG010000083.1:0-6838 GCA_964370165.1 uncultured Oscillospiraceae bacterium | reverse complement strand
TTCACCGCACCGCAGGTGCTATTGCGTGTGCCGCTGGCACAAAGCTTGGCAAAAACTTTAATCAAAAACCATATACATATAATAGAATTAATACAAAATACAAAGCCTACCTAATCACCACGCCGCAGGCGATTGCGTGTGCCGCATGGCACTGCCGCTGGCGCAAAACTTTAATCAAAAACCACATACATACAATAAAATCACTTAAAACCACACACCACTTTTTACTAAATTCACATCGCTAAACATACATCACAAAAACCGACGAATTTTGTATAAAATTCGTTAATTGAAAGTTTTTGCTAAGCTTTTTTCAAAAAGCGTGAAAATGTCTTGACCTAAGCCTAAAATAGTGCACCTAGCTCAACAACCGATGGTTTTTATACCTGTCGTGTGCCACATAAATCTGATACTCTTTACTCCGCTGATAGATCCTACTCCCGAGCGCCTCATCCATATTCAATATCTCATCAATCGAAAACTCGCTCGAAATAATCGTCACGCAATCTTTTTGGTTATACCTCCTGTTCAGCAGCTTAAACGCCGCCGCTAAATCCCCACCCGACGCTGTCCTGTATGTGTTTTTCGCGCCGTACGCATCCCTCGCAACCTTCAAAAAATCATCGATATACAGTACATCCGTCTTCGCCCAATCCTCTAATCTCTTCACAAACCCGTCGGCGTTCCCCTTGATTGAATCCGCGTGATCACTCCACACCATATACTTCGCCATCCGCCCGGCATGCACCAATCGATACAATATCGCGGAACACAAATGCGTCTTTCCACACCCAGGCTGCCCCCCGATAAAAAACCAATTCCCTTCGGGATTTTCGGCAAACTTTTCGGCTTTTTGCTTTAGTTCAATCTGCCAACCTTCCTTCGCCACAAAATCTTCAAACTGCATCTCCTGCAACGCTGTTCCCAATCCACTTTGCTTAAAAACCAGCATGTTATCATGTTTTTTCTTACACACACAATCACACACCATGGACGGCGTTATAAAATAAAACCGCTTGCCGTGACACCATTCGCAGTCATCATCTCGCTTTGGGTCACGCCTTTCGTTGTGATACTTCACTTCTTTTTTTTCAGAGTCTGACAGTCGCAGAAAGCGCTGGTCCTTTTCCGGTTGCCACGCCATTTTTCTCCACCTCCTCGTTTTGTTTAATGGCAAAAAGCCCTTGCCAGCAGTTGAATGTCGACTGTTCCAATATCTGCTTTTGCAACTCTTCGTTTTCCGGTGCCAGGCTTTTTAAGCGTTTCAACGCAATAATTTTCGCGTTTTCCGTCAACGGTTTTTTCAGGCGATTCCTCATCTCCACATACCCTCGCCATTCGTGGCTTCTTACTATCTTGTCATTAATGACAAGATTTCTTTCCTTCTTACCTTCTTTATTAGATGTTGGCTCTGTGTCATCCCCGTGTTGAGCCTCTGCTGTTTGCGTGCCATCGGCCTGATACTTGTCATATTTACACACGCTCACCACGGTATACTGCGCGCTCGGCACCAGCTCAATCTCCCCGGTTCTCTTCAGCTTTTTCAGCACCGTGCGCACTTGCTGGACAGATAACCCACACTCCTTCGCTAAATTCTCCAAGCTAATCACACGCTGCCCACGCTTTATCACCACGCCTTGCCACCGTGCCTGCTTGTAGTTTACCGTCAACAGCAGATGCACAAACACCCTACACGTGTTCACGTCGCCATACCATTCCCACTGCAACAGCGACCGATACACCTTCACAAACCCGTTCTCCATCACTCACATCACCCCTCACCCCTCACCACGCTTCACCACACATTTTTCCTCTACACATCGTTATATTCCCTTTCAAACACCACCCACAACTCGTCCGCCTCCATCTTTGCCTTTTCCGCCTCGGCTTCACTTTCCGCCTGGTACGCCATGTTTTGCGCCTCGCACCACCTCTCATACGCACCCTCCACATGCGGCGGCCATCCCTCGCTGATACAGTTCCTGTTCCACGCTTTTCTCACGCCCACCTCTTTTCTCGGCCATCACCGACCTAATAAATATTATTTCCCTAAAAACATGCCTAATACTTTTTATTAGTTATTCCATTTTCTAGTCTCAAAATTATTAATAATTTATTAATTAATCTAATAATATCAACAAAATTTTAATATGTCAATAGATTTTTTCATATATTTTATCAAAAAACTAATATCTATTTACAATTGCTATTATATTAGATACTCTAATAAAAAAGAACAGATTTTTTAAAAACTTATTCGCCTCAGCATAAAACAAGCCCGGTTTCTCAGTCAGGTGAGCTGGGTGCAAGGAGGAAAAATGGAGCGTATGGGATTTGACACAAAGTCTGCCAACATATTGCGTCGGTTGCGGCAAAACAGCGGCCTCAGCCAGCACGAGCTGTGCCGCATGTTGTCTGTGTCGCAGGGCACTGTGTCCAACTGGGAGCGTGGCGAGCACGACATCGACAACGATTCTCTTTTAAAGTTGTCTGAATATTTCGGGGTTTCCACCGACTATATTTTGAAAGGCGAGCTGGCACAAAACAACCCTCTGCCTGAAGTGACAGAGGGTCGCAAGTCTGATTTATTACATTTAGTCGATACTTTCAGCGAGAAGGAGGCTTCTCTTTTATACGATTTTGCGCAATTACTTTTGCGAACTCGTCTATTGCAGCAAGACTCGGGTCATCTTCCGCAAGATGATAAATAAGTTGTTTCAACATTTCTTTTTTCGACGATGTATCCTTATTTTCGGCCATTTGGGGCTTATTTTGTTCATCCTCGTCCCAAAAAACTTTCTTTTTTGTGCTCTCGATATCCATTCTACATATTAACCTTTCATATTCATTTTTCATATCGGATATCCAGGATATGATTTCACCCTTCTGTATTACATTATACGACATTGTAAGTTAAATAAAAAGCACTTACCAACAATAATTTTTCGACAAAATTCGCCTTTTTTCTCATAAAAACACCACCCTGTCAGGAGGACACCATGAGAGATGGATTTGTAAAAGTAGCCGCCGCTTCACCAAAGTTGCAGGTGGCCGACATGCACAGCAACGCCGCCGAGATCATCGCCACGGCATTTCACGACAGCTCGGTCAAGGTTTTGATCACCCCACAGCTGAGCATATCTTCGGCCACGTGCGGCGACCTTTACTTCCAACGCACCTTGCAAGAAGGGTGCATCACCCAGCTTTTCCACATAGCTACGTCATGCGCCGAGCTTGACACCATAATATTCGTCGGCCTGCCTATCATGCACCGTGGCCGGTTATACAACTGCACCGCCGCTTTACACCGTGGCAAGGTTTTGGGTTTTGTTCCTCAGCTGAACCCTACACAACGCTTTTTCTCGGCCGGATTCTTTGAGTGTCAGCGCCTTGATAATCCGTTTTATGCCCAAGAAAACGACGGTGATATGCCGTATATCGGCGCAGGTTTACTGTTTTCATGCAGTAATGTCGACGGCCTTGTCATAGCGGCCGAGCACAGCGAAGACCTCGCCGCCTTGATTCCGCCGTCCACATACCACACCGCCGCCGGCGCAAACGTGGTGGTGTGCGTCGGTGCCGACGCCGAGCTTGCCGACAGCGCCCGCCACCGCACCACCGTCCTGATGGCCCACAGCAGTCGGCTGGCCTGCGCGTACCTGTACTCCGGCGCCGGCCGTGGCGAGTCCAGCACCGACTACGTCTACAGCGGCCACAACCTCATCGCCGAAAACGGCAAAATACTGGCCTCAAACCGTATTTTCAGCGACAAAATCGTCATCAGTGACATAGACCTTCAGCGGATATCAAACGCAAAACTAGCCAAAAACACAAACGGTGTTTTGCAAAATACTAAACATACCACCGTAGAATTTTCACTGCATATAGAGGAAACACACCTCACACGATACATCCACACACATCCATTCATCCCAAAAAACGCACATGTTTTGGCACAAAGATGCGAGACCGTGCTGGCCATCCAGGCGGCGGCCTTGCAAAAAAGAATGGAGCATATCGGCACAAAATCGCTGGTCATCGGCCTGTCCGGCGGACTGGACAGCACGCTGGCTCTGCTGGTCGCGGTGCGCACTTTTTCAAATGTCGGCTGGCCGCTTGAGGGGATATATTGCGTCACCATGCCGGGTTTCGGCACCACGCCCACCACTTTGGGCAACGTGCAGCGCCTGTGCCGCGAGCTGGACCTGAAGCTTCACAACATCGATATCACCACCACCACACGTGCACATTTCAGCGATATATCGCATAATGAAGAGGAACACACCGCCGTGTATGAAAACGCACAAGCACGTGTGCGCACCTTGACGCTGATGGACCTCGCCAACAAGCACGGCGCTCTGTTCTTAGGCACCGGCGACTTGTCTGAGATGGCGCTGGGCTGGACCACCTTCAACGGCGATCACATCAGCATGTACGGGGTGAATGGCGGGATACCAAAAACGTTGATACGTCCTATTTTAAGCTACGAGAGCAACATTCGGCCAAACCTCGGCCGAGTGATATCCCTGATACTGTCCACGCCGGTGTCGCCCGAGCTGTTGCCCGCCACCGAAAACGGCGAAATATCCCAAAAAACCGAGGAGATTCTCGGCTCGTACGACCTGCACGACTTTTTCTTATATTACACGATGAGATGGCATTTTTCGCCACGTAAAATATTCAGGTTAGCCGTTGTGGCGTTCGGGTCCGCCTACACAAAACACGAGATTCAAAAGTGTATGCGCACGTTTTACAGCCGATTTTTCTCACAGCAGTTCAAGCGCAACTGTAGCGTAGACGGTCCGGCGGTGGGTAGCGTCACTCTTTCACCGCGTGGTGGGTGGCAGATGCCGTCCGACGCCGTGTCGGCCGCATGGCTGCGTGAAGTTGACGAGCTAGACGTGCCACCGCTGAAAACTCCGCCACAAACGCCCACGCAACAAGTACCACCACAACAACATGCACAGCCTACACCGCCTGCAAGCTCGGCACAATATACATCGCAGGTACATCAAAATCACATACCAAAAATCCCGTCGGCGCATGGTGTGGCGCCTACCATGCCGACACCGCAAGCATCTCAAAACCCCGCCGCATTTGCGCCGATACAACCACAAAAAGCACCTGTACCGATGCCTCAGCATATACCTGTCACGACAGGTATATACACGCCTCCAACAAACTCAAAGTCAGAGGAACAGAGGACAGGTAGCGTATACATTCCGCCCGTATAAAAACCCCCCGTCACATTGATGAAAATGCGACGGGGGTTCTTTTTTACGCTTTAGGTTTAGACACTTTCGCACTTTTTGAAAAAAGCGCCCAAAAACTTCCAATGACGCATTTTATACAAAATGCGTTGGTATAAAGAAATTCTATTTCAGGTTTCATCTAACTTTTTAAAAAAGCATGGGTTTTTAATTGAGTTTTTTACCAAGCTTTGTGCCAGCGGCGCACGCAATAACCTGCGGCATGGTGATTTGTACGTATGTGGTCTTTAATTAAAGTTTTTACCAAGCTTTGTGCCAGCGGCGCACGCAATAACCTGCGGCATGGTGATTTGTACGTATGTGGTCTTTAATTAAAGTTTTTGCCAAGCTTTTTTCAAAAAGCGGGGCTTTTTTTCAAAAAAGCGTGAGTGTAAGATGAATGGTAGTGCGTAGGCGAAGACTAGCATATACCTAAACTCGGCATACGTTGGCGCCGCCAGCATAAGCCCCGCCCACAACACCAGCATCGGCACAAGACACACCACGTACTTTTCACGTTTCACACAAACCATGTGCGCGGCACAAAACCCCACAACAAACGCCAACTGTCCCAAACTAAAAAACTTCGTTCGTGCGGCAAAAAACGAATACATATCCACGCCAAACACTTCATAATACAAGTCCGAGGAATACACCGGCAACGGCACATCCGCCTCATATTCACTCATCAACGCCGTCCATCCATAGAAATCCACTTTCCAATACCCGAGCGTTGTCAACAGCCACGCATCCAAATAATCTTGGGCATGCGTCACAGACAACTCAACCCAAAGTTGCAAAAACTGCACATAATTCTCATCAAACGCTTGTGAATCAAACTGCGGATGATTCTTGATAAAATCAGGCGACGACGACACGTACGCGTCTTTCATCGTCTGCACAGGTATAAAACTCTCTATCACGCTAACTTGATTTTCCGTCAGTTCAGCGCCATTTTTCACAGCACGCGCCACTTGTTGCATCGGTAAAGACGTGCTTTCGATATGCCCAAGCCCCGTCAATCCAAGCATGTCATACACCGGCCCTAATATCAGCTGCACACACAACAAAAACGGCAGGAATAACATAATCCATCTTTTCCACTGCTTCCAAAACACCACGCAGATACCAAGCATGGCCGCCGCCACGATAAAAAACCCGTTCCCACGCATAAAACACGCAAAAAATGCCACGCTTAAAAACGCCACGCATCCTTTTTTCGTTTGCAGATACTCGCCCTTACTCTCCACTATTTTAAACAACTGCATGACTAAAATCAGCAATACAGCGTTAAATAATATGTCTTTCCACAACGTGATTGCATTCACTGCAAACACCGGTGTCAACGTGAAATATCCAAGACTCAGCACCACTAAAACAAACGGGCACCCCTGCATGCGCATGACGTATAGTGAAAAACTCAGCACGCACGCCAAGACCAGCATCTGCGCCACCGCAAACATCCATGCGCCCACCTGCACGCTGAAAATCGCCTCGCCTACAGCCAAAAAAGCACGTAACACCAACGTATATAAGATAGGATGATTGTCTTGTAGCGGGTAGTTGCCCAGCGCTTGTTGCATCACGTT
>CAYJIG010000082.1:0-6961 GCA_964370165.1 uncultured Oscillospiraceae bacterium | reverse complement strand
CTTTTAGCAAATCATCACCCTACTATCAGTTTGTTTGTTTTCTTTAAGAACTTTGCAGGAATAGGTTTTTCGAGCTTCCATGTTATATTCATTGGTTTTGAGCCCTCGTGCCTAACATAATTTGTATAGCCAAGATATGTATATGCTCCGGCACTACCTAAGATTTTATCTGTTTTAAATTCGCGCACAAATAGCAAAATTTTATTGCCGGTGTCCTTATGCGAGATGTATCTACGACCGACAGAAGAATGCTCTGCCGTGGTGCTTTGGCTTTGCCAATGAAAGAGCACGTCATTGATGGAATAATCGTTATACATCGTGGTCGGTGAATAATCTTTATCCGATTTATTCAGCGTGATGAAAAATACATCAAGCTTTTTATCAGGCAGATATTTTACACCTTCACGCACGGTAGAGGGTTTCAAAAAGTCGAGAGCTACAAGAATTTGGTCTCTTGTATATGTGCAGTGTAAATCAAGCGGACAGTCAAAACCAACATTGACCTCGTCATCGATAAAGTCGATTTTGTCATAGTTGTATTTTAATAGTTCAATTAGTTCTGCCGATAATACAGGACAATCTTTGAGTTTTTTTATTCCTTCTAAAATGTTACTAAATCCACATTCTTCAAAAGGCTTTTGCCAAATTGTAAACTGCATCATTTGTAGCATGCGATTTTCTGCATCATTAAAATCGGTAATATCATCAGACAATAGCTTCAGCACAAATTCAATGAATCTGCGAGAATTTATAGTTGAAAATCTTGAAAAAGATTTTGTCATTACTTCTTCTAACTCTTCGGTAAAATTTTCTTTTACACCGGCCAAGACACAAAGCCTTGAAAAGCTATCTTTTGCGTAAACTGTTTTGACATCAAGGTGATAATACTCTAAAAAGTTTTTCAAAGTCAGCTGAAATCCGCTATCTTCTTCAAAAGCGGCTATACGAGAAATAAGTCCTGATCTGGCTGTGAAAGAAGCCCTAATATTTTCTAAAATATACTTCTGAGCTTTTTTCTCAAGCTGGATATAGCAGCCTTTTGGGACGGATATAAACCCATCTCGAATCTCTTTTTGCACACTCTTTGTAGGGTTTGATAAAAGCGCTGTAAACTTGTCTTCAAAGTTATATTTTTTATTCGCTTGTCCTATGAAATCAAGAACAGTTAAGCATTCTTTATTTTCTGCAAGGCGAAGCCCACGCCCAAGCTGCTGTAAAAATACAGTAAGTGATTCTGTCGGCCGTAAAAATAGCACGGTGTTTATCTCGGGAATATCAATACCTTCGTTGTAGATGTCCACGACAAAAATAAAGCGTACTTTACCGCTGACAAGGCTTTGTTTTGCGGTTTTTCTTTCGTCATCAGGCGATGCACCGGTTAGGTGCATGGACGATATACCTTTTGAATTAAAATACTCGGACATGAACTTTGCATGCTCAACAGACACACAAAATCCAAGGCCTTTCACATCGCTTATATCGGTAACATACTTGAACAGTGAGGATATAACCATATCTGCCCTGCGGTTTGAGGCGGCACCACTGAACGAATAGAGGTTTGAAAGCTCGGCTTTATCATAACCACCCCTGACCCAGCGTAGCTCGTTTAAATCGATATTGTCGGTGACACCAAAATACTGAAATGGACACAGTAGTTTTCTGTCAATAGCCTCGGGTAACCTTATTTCAGCCGCAATTCTATGATTGAAATATTCTAAAATACTTTTGCCGTCCATACGCTCGGGTGTAGCGGTAAGCCCAAGTAATATTTGTGGCTTATAGTAGGTGAGTAGCTTTTGATAAGTGGGCGCCGCAGCATGATGAAACTCGTCTACTATAATATAGTCGTAAAAATCAGCAGTGGTTTTTTGGGTGAAATCTTGAGAGTTAAAGGTTTGAATAGAGATAAAAAGGTTATCTATACTATCCGGCTTATGGCTACCAACAAACATTTCCCCAAAATTGTTATCTTTCAAAACACCTCTAAAAGTATACATGCTTTGCTTTAAAATTTCTTCACGATGCGCCACAAAAAGAAGCCTGCATGGTTTATGTGCGTTTTCCTTTTTGAAAAGTTTGTAATCAAATGCAGAAATCACGGTTTTTCCCGTACCTGTCGCCGCAACGACCAAATTCTTGTAATATCCACGAACTTTTCTTTCGGCATTTAGCTTGTCTAAAATCTCTTGCTGGTATGAATACGGTGTGATATCAAAAGTAAAAGTGGCCTCGTTACTATGTTCGAAATATTTTTCTGCTTTAAGAGCTCTTGATAGTCGCTCTTTTTGATTTTCTGCGTAATATTCAAAGTCCGAGCTATTCCAATAGCTTTCAAAAGTTGCTTTTATTTTATCAATAGTTTGGGGCAAGTCTTTTTTTGTCACCTTCACGTTCCATTCAAGTCCGCTTGAGATTGCGGCATTTGAAAGATTTGACGAGCCAACATAAGCCGTTGTAAAGTCGGTATTTCGATAAAATACATAGGTTTTCGCATGAAGGCGTGTTCGTTTAGTATCATAGCTAACTTTGATTTTGGTGTTTGGCAATTTGCGAAGCTCTTCAATGGCTTTTATGTCTGTTGCGCCCATGTATGATGTGGTGATTACTCGCAGCTCGCCGCCATTTTGGGTGAATTCAAAAAGTTCTTCTATAATCAGCCTTAGTCCGCTCCATTTCACAAATGATACAAGCATGTCGATTTTATCGGCAGATACAATTTCTTTTTTCAGCTCGGTAAACATTTGTGGCTCATGGATGGAACCTGTAAACAAACTACTTTGTGCAAGGGATGTTTCGGGCCGTGTTATTTCAAGTTTTTCATTTATTGCCAAAGCAGTGTTCTTTTTGGTTTTTACTGCAAGCAGTTGCTCGGCACGCTGCGCTACTTTCATTTGTGTGAAATCAGGCTCTTGGGTTTGCTCTGTCAAAAGAGTGACAATTTCATTGGCAAGCTTTATTTGCTGTGTGATATCACCGCCGTTATCTACGAGGTTATCAAAGCTTTTTTCAACTACGTCTGCAATATAATCAGCCAATATTTTAGAGCTTTCAGCTTCATCAATAAGCGCAGATTGATAAACCCTATCCGTTAGCTCGTTTAGAGTAATATCAATCTCTTCGCTTATAACTTGCTCGTACAACCCGTCTTTAAGCATATGGTTTACCCTCATAAACTTACTTAAATAAAGACATAAAACGCCCTACCCATAGGGCAGAGCGTTTAGTTCATAATTAAGCGTGCCAAAAATCATTATGACCTCGCCCAATAAAAGTATATCACAGGCACTGTCAGTTTACAACATGGCGAGCATGTCTACTGATGACGGTAGGCAGGTTTTTGTTGATCTTAGCATATTATTGCTCAAATTAGTACCATAGTACTTTAAGTGGCTTTTCATTAATTATTAGCACTATTTTTGTATAATAAGCAAACTTCGAGCAATTTTCGCATCTGTTTAGAAAAAAATCGAAATAGATATTGACACTGCCTGTTTGCCATGATATTATCTATTTAGAAAATATTCAAAATAGAATTTGTAGGGGGTGCACAGATGAAATTGCCAAATGCATTTAAAGCCTTGTCAGATCCGGTAAGGCGAGAAATATTAGTTATGCTGAGGCAAGGGAAAATGTCTGCAGGGGATATTGGCAGTGCGTTTGATATGAGCGGCGCTACTATATCCTATCATTTGGCACAGCTGAAAAAAGCGGACCTTATTTTTGAGACTAAATATAAAAATTATGTTTTTTATGAGCTGAATACTTCGGTATTTGAAGAGATTATGCTATGGTTTTCACAATTTGGAGGCAACACAAATGAGAAATAAAGATGCTGTAATCACAACAATAATATGTATTCTTCCCATTTTGCTGGGCGTATTAGTCTATGACACTTTACCTGCAACTATTGCAGTACATTTTGATTCCAGTGGTGCAGGGGATGGATTTATGCCAAAATCAATAGTCGTATTTGGGTTACCACTTTTGTTTGCGGCACTTAATTTGTACTTGCATTTTAGAATTGCCACTGATCCGAAAAATGCAAATATTTCAATGATGCTAAGGAATATTATGTGGTGGGTTGTTCCGACAACAGCAATAATCATTATGCCTATAACTCTATTTTTAGCAATGGGCATGTCGCTACCTATTGTATTGATTGTCAGAGCTATGGTAGGGGTTTTGGTAATAGCTGTTGGAAACTATTTTCCCAAATGCAAGAAAAATTATACTATTGGAATTAGATTGCCTTGGACACTAAGTGATGATGACAACTGGTACAAAACACACAGATTTGCAGGCTTTTTATGGACTATAGGTGGTTTTGTATTACTGCTCACGGCAATTTTTAGTGTAGCAGGATATATTGTTCCGGTGACTGTTGCTTTTTTGATAATATTGCCGTTTATTTATTCGTATACTCTACATAAAAAGTCCAAATAATTATGCAAAAACAGGATGAAAATGTCTGATATTAAGGAAAAAGAGCGATGATGTTTTATTATCATCGCTCTTTTTGTTGCTATAGCACTTCAAGTAGCTTTTCGTTGATTCGTAGCGTCACTTCGGTATAATAAGCAAGTTCTGCATCGTTCATTTCTTGTGATTCCAGCTCTTCCAGTCCTTCCATAGCTTCGGCGTATTTTGCCAAAAAGTCCACATAATCAACCATCATTCCCGCGACGTCGTCTGATTCGTTATATTCGTTCATGAACTCAATATACTCGTCAAAGAATGCCTCATAGCTATCCATAGCTTCTTTAAACTCGGGACGCATACCGTCTATCAGTTCAGTATTGCTACTTTCACTGGATACAGCTTCGTCTGCAGGCTCTGATTCATCGATAGCAAGTGGTTCGTCACTTTCCGGCGTATCACTGTTTGTAGGAGGCTCACTTTTTACGGGTTCGCTTTCGTCAGGAGCTTCAAGTTTCACAAACATTATATTATTACCCTCGTATTTGAGTGACAAATAATGCCCTGACTCATCATAAGCATAGTAATGATGATCGCCTTTATCGTAGTCGACGCTAAATCCCATTTCCGAGCAAAGCTGGACGTATTCGTTATAATCCGCAATCGGTGTTTCTCCAAGATATATGGCAAACCCATCTGCATTATCGAAATATACATCTCCTTTACTTGATTTTGGAACAGGGATAAGTTTCGCAATATCACTGGTAGGCCAAACTATCTCACTCATTTCCGCCGGAGATTCCAGCATTATGCTCATCTCTTCATTAGAGCTGTAGTAAGACAATCCCAGTTTATAGCCTTCGTTGTTATATGCATCATAAGAAGAACCTATTTCTTCTGCATCGATGGAAAATCCTGCATCAATACAAGCATCAATATAGTCATTATATTCAGATTCACTTAATCCAACTACATCAATCCATAATTCATTATTACTGTTGGTATGCAGTTCACCTTTACTTGAGTCAGGCTCGGGTAAAATTTGATGAAGCTCCATGTCAGTCCATTCAAAACTTTCTGTAGTGTCGGTGGACATATTACTAAGTAAACTATATGGAACAATCAAAATAAGTGCGGCAATCGTAGGTAAAATGTGATAGCTATATCTTTTTTCTTTGATAAACTGCATACCCATTAGCCACGATACTATATATAGCCCAGCTTGTACTATAGCTACAAGTCCTGCTAAAATTTCGACATTCGCAAAAGAGTTGATGGCAGCAATCAATGAGATTATAGCAAATACAATAACTATCTTGCTAAATTTGCTTTTTTTGAACTTTTCTATCATTTCAATGTGTCGCTGCTGGTTTTCTCTTGATATTTCATGTTTCATTCTTTCGGATTCAGTTGCTTGTTTGCCCAGTTCAATATCTCTTTGCATGCGTGCATTGATTTTTTGGCTTCTGATGTTGTCGCTTTCTGAAAGTAGTTCCGACACGGATAAAGTAGCATCGCAATATTTACAAACTACTGTATCTTCTAAAGAGTCTACGTTTATGTTTCCACCACAATTTGTGCATTTTACTGTCGAGTTATCTTTCATAGTATATATCTCCTTAATAATATTATTATCAAAAAGGTACACCTTTTGAACATAGCGAAAAATGCCCCTAAAAACAGAAAAAACACCTCATATAGGTGTTAATAAGCATTCATTCCACTCATTCAAAAAGGTGTACCTTTAGTACATTCTTTGAACATCTATTTAATTGTATGAAGAAATTATATCATGGCATTTATAAAAGTACAACTGCTTTAAAGCTGTTATTGGTATGTTTGCTTACAACGCCTTTGTCCATCTTGAATACGTAGTTCGTGATATTCCAAGCATTTCACTGGCTCTTTGCTGCGTTATCATACCGTTTTTTTGTAGATGGTATATATCCATAAAGTTGATAGGTCTTTCTTGAGGCGGTCTGCCCATGTGTATTCCTTTTGCCTTGGCCAAGGCGATTCCCTCGGCTTGCCTCTTTTTTATATTTTCACGTTCGGTTTGCGCCACATAGCTTAGCACTTGCAAGACCAAATCTGAGATGAATATACCCATTAAATCGCAGCCTTTTTGCCTGGTATCAAGCAACGGCATATCAAGAACAACTATCCCGGCGTTTATTTTCTTTGTAATTATCCGCCACTGCTCTAATATCTCGTTATAGTTGCGACCCAGCCTATCAATGCTTTTCACAAATACCACATCATCTTTTTTTAGTCTTTTAATGAGCTTGCTATAAGCAGGCCTTTGGAAATCTTTGCCGCTTTGTTTGTCAATATACAAATTCCTCCTTTCTATGCCAATTTCTTGCATCGCGCTCAATTGTCTGTCCTCGTTTTGATCTTTTGTTGATACACGGACGTACCCATATTCCATAATAGACTCCATTCTGGTAACATAGATATTTTTGATTTTAGTTGTTACCATAATGCACCTTGTAATTTTCGCGGAGACACCTCCTCCATTTATGCTATACATCATTTATTATTT
>CAYJIG010000081.1:0-7042 GCA_964370165.1 uncultured Oscillospiraceae bacterium | reverse complement strand
GTCACATCCACATAAATCCCGTCTTCTTTCAGGTCCCAATACGCGTTATCAAACGCAGGCTCGGTCCCGTCATTTTGCGTCACGTCATACTGCTCATCCGTCAAAAAACTCCGCAGTTCGTCGTCGCTGGGCGTGGTATACTCAGAAATCACTTCCTGTGCGTCAAATTCGGGCTCGGCAGGTTCTGTGTCATACGACAATCCCGTCGACGGCGGCACAGCCTCTTCAGCTTTCAGGAAAAGCCCTGCCGGAATATGACAATATCCATTCGGGTTATTTATCAGATAATCCTGATGATACTGCTCGGCGTCATAAAACGACGTAAGCGGTAAAACCTCCACCACGATTTCGTCGTCATACTCCTCAGAAAGACGCTGTATCGACTCTTCAATCACCGGCACGTCGGCCTCATCAACATAATAAACACCGGTCCGATACTGTGTTCCGATATCGTTACCTTGCTGGTTCAGCGAGGTAGGATCAATTGTCTGGTAGAACAAATCCAAAAGAAAATCCAGCCCAACACGTGTTTTGTCATACGCCACATACACCGTCTCGGCGTGGCCGGTAGTGCCTGTGATAACATCCTGATACGTGGGATTTTCAAGGGTGCCGTTAGCGTACCCGACACGCGCTTCCACCACGCCTTCAATCATGTCCATGAAATGCTCGGTACCCCAAAAACATCCGCCCGCAACGTATATTTCACCCAAAAACTCTTCTGGGATCTCGTCTTTGGTCAGTGGTATAGTGTTTGTGCTGGGCTCTGAGGCATCGGCCGTATTATCCGCAGACGACGCAGACGACGGCGACACAGCCCCGGCAGAACACGCGCCCAAAAGCGACGCAGCAAGCAATGCAGCAAGAATCCGTTTCATAATAGCATACCTCCATATGCGAATTTTAAACTAAGTTTATAACCTAGACAATAAGTAGGATATGAAGATATTGTATACTGATTATGTATCGAATTTGTGATAAATTTTGGTAGTAATGTATGATAAAAATAAGAATAAATTAAGAACAACACGGTAAAATTTTCGTTGCAAGTAATGCCTATATTTGCTATACTAAATATATCTAGTCAAACCAATGTAATCCGAACCCGCCTATTTTTGGTAAATTTATGCGTGATACTGCGTTATCCTCACTTGCAATACAAAAGTATTGCGCGCTCGTCTGCCTTGTCTCGCACAAAATTTACTAAAAATAGGTTCGCAGAATTTTTTATACAGCCAAAAGTTCTAATAACAAGGAAGTGCGGTGCCGTGAGGCTGCCGCCTCACAAGACGCACTGACGAAGTTTTAGGGCTTTTGGCTAAATAAAAAACGGATTCGTATTGCATTGGTTTGGCCAAGCAATACCATTGGAGAAGCTGTGTATTACAAGCATGAAAACCTACGCCTTTGCGACGAATATTGTGGCAAGGTGGTGTGGTGTAGTGTGTGTATATGGTTTGGGTTGCGAGATGTTAGCATGTATAAAAATAAAAGATAAATTGCGAAAGAGGAAAGGAGCATGCAGGCATGGGACTAATTAAGGCAATTACAGGTGCGGCAGGCGGCGTGTTGGCAGATCAATGGAAGGAGTTTTTCTATTGTGACGCGATACCGGTAGACGTATTGGCGCAAAAAGGTCAAAAGCGTACCACATCACGTTCAAGTAACACAAAAGGTGTGGATAACATCATCAGTGACGGTTCGGTCATTGCGGTGGCTGACGGCCAATGTATGTTGATTGTAGAGCAAGGCAAGGTTGTGGACGTGTGCGCAGAGCCGGGCGAGTATGTGTATGACGTGTCTACAGAGCCGTCCATATTCTCGGGAAGTCTTGGCGAGAGTATCAAAAACAGCTTTATTAATATCGGTAAGCGTTTCACTTTCGGAGGCGATGCGCCGAAAGACCAGCGTGTATATTACTTCAACACAAAAGAAATTATCGGTAATAAATATGGTACACCTGCGCCGGTACCGTTCCGTGTAGTGGACGAGCGTGCAGGTATCGATATTGATATCGGGATTCGTTGTTTTGGCGAATACAGTTATAAGATAGTTGATCCGCTTGCGATGTATACCAACGTGTGTGGTAACGTGGAAGAGGATTATAACCGTTCAGAGCTTGACGGACAGCTGAAAAGTGAGTTATTGACAGCGCTTCAGCCGGCGTTTGCAAAAATCGGGTCCAGTGGCGTTAGGTATTCTGAGCTGATGCTTCACACCATGGATTTGGCCGAGGCATTGAAAGACATATTGTCGGAAAGTTGGCGTGGAAATCGTGGTGTTGAGATAGGCGTGATTGGTCTATCCAGCGTGAAAGCCAACGAAGAAGACGAGCAAATGATCAAGGAAATGCAGCGTAATGCGGCATTCATGGATCCTACACGTGCGGCGGCGCATATGGTTGGTGCACAAGCGGCGGCAATGCAAAGCGCGGCAGCCAACGAAGGTACAGGCCCCGCCATGGCGTTTATGGGTATGGGTATGGCCGGTGCGGCAGGTGGCATGAACGCACAAAACCTGTTCCAGATGGGTCAGCAGCAAGGTGGCGGCGCACCTACACCTCCGCAAGGTGGTGGCGCAGCTCCGGCAGCAGGCGGTTGGGCATGCTCTTGTGGCCAGCAAAACACAGGCAAGTTCTGTGCCGGGTGTGGTAAAGCTCAACCTGCGCCGGCAGGGACATGGACATGCGAATGTAGCCAACCAAACACCGGTAAGTTCTGTGCAAGTTGTGGAAAACCCGCAGCGGCGGCAGACGGCTGGGATTGCGCATGCGGTGTAAAAAATAAAGGTAAGTTCTGTGCCGAATGTGGTAAAGGGAAACCTGCAGGGATACCGCAATATAAATGCGATAAATGCGGCTGGGAACCACCCAAAGATAAACCCACACCGAAATTCTGCCCTGAATGCGGCGACCCATTCGACGACGGTGATATAGTTTAAATTTAAGCTTAGACATTTTCACGCTTTTTGAAAAAAGCTAAGCAAAAACTTTCAATAACGCATTTTATACAAAATGGTGCCAGCGGCACACGCAGTTGCCTACAGCGGTGCAATATGGTATGTAATTGTGTTTTGAAAAATTCTATTTAATGTTTCATATAACTTTTTTTGAAAAAGCATGGGTCTTTGATTGAGTTTTTTGCCAAGCTTTTGTGCCAGCGGCACACGCAATTGCCTGCGGCGGTGCAATATGGTATGTAATTGGTTTTTGATTAAAGTTTTTGCCAAGCTTTTGTGCCAGCGGCACACGCAGTTGCCTACGGCGGTGCAATATGGTATGTAATTGGTTTTTGAATGTAATTGGTTTTTGATTAAAGTTTTTGCCAAGCTTTTTTCAAAAAGCGGGGGGGTGAGGTTGTGATAGAGGGGCGTCCACGGCATAAGACGGGACAGGGTATAGGTTTTTGGTTTGCGTTTCTGCTCAACCTTATTTTCCGTGCCGAATGGCTAGTTTTCGCGTTGGTATGTTTAGTTTTACATACATGGCTAGGCACACCGCTATGGCTTGTATGGATAGCGCTAGGCTTATGGGTTTTGGTATCATTAGCTGTAACGGCGCTGTTATCATACGGTGCCGCCAGTGCGAAAAAACTGGAAACACCCGGCTCACAACGCGCGTCAGAACGCAGAGCGATGGGCACAATGCACAGCACACCTAAACAAAATAAGGACACATCGACCGAAGAAAAAGAATAAGCTTTTTTAGAAATTCGTATCCGATTAACTTTTATTTAAAGGGGAGTTGATATTATAATGGGTATCTTTGGAAAACTATTCGAGAAAAAAGAATGTAACTTATGTGGTGGCGAGATCGGCCTTTTAGGTAACCGTAAACTTGAAGACGGAAACATGTGTAAAAACTGCGCGAAACAGTTATCACCATGGTTCAGCGACAGGCGCCAAAGCACGGTTGAGGAAATTGAACAACAGATAGCATACAGGGAAGAAAACAAAAAAGCCGTAGCTGCGTTCAACACGACCAAAACTTTAGGCGCGGACGGAAACTATAAGATCTTAATGGACGAAGACGCAGGCAAGTTCATGGTCGCGAAAAGTCGTAAACTTGAAGAAGAAAACCCGGACGTAATGGATTTCTCGCAAGTAACGGGATGTCATTTAGATATCGATGAAGATGAACGTGAGATAACACGTAGAAACGCTGACGGCGAAGAAGAAAGTTATTTCCCACGCAGGATGGAATACTTGTATGATTTTCATATTAACTTACATGTAAACCACCCGTACTTTGATGAAATAAAGTTCGAGATTAACGATAGCAGGATACGTGAAGAAGGCCGAAGCCGGACGGAATATAACAGGTACAAAAAAGTAGGCGAGGATATTTGTGACGCGCTGAATAACGTACAGAAATCAGTTCGTGAAAACGTCGTGGCGGCATCCGCACCAAAAACAGCGATCGAATGCCCGTCTTGTGGCGCAACAACCACACCCGACGCAAGCGGCAGATGCGAATTCTGCGGCGGCGCAACGTCTTAAGAAGCCGATTTAAAGCTTAGACACTTTCGCACTTTTTGAAAAAAGTGCACAAAAACTTTTAATCATGACGCATTTTGAATAAAATGCGTCAGGTTTTTTATATGTATATGTAACAGGTTTTTCTTAGTTATTCGATTGCGAAATTTCAACAAATTCTATCCAATGTAATATAAAAATTGTTTTCGATTGAGTTTTTTGCCAAGCTTTTGCGCCAGCGGCGCAGGCAATTGCACCTGCGGTGCGGTAATAAGTCAGGCTGTGTAGATTTAATTTTATTATAAGTATAGGCAAATTCATTTTATGCCCTGTGTTTTTGATTAAAGTTTTGCGCCAGCGGCGCAGGCAATTGCACCTGCGGTGCGGCAATAAGTCAGGTTGTGTAGATTTCATTTAATTCTATTATAGGTATAGACAAATTTATTTAGGCAAATTCATTTTATGCCCTGTGTTTTTGATTAAAGTTTTTGCCAAAGTTTTTCAAAAAGCGGGAGGGAGATATAATGGCATCTCAAATAACAAACTATCAATGCCCGGCATGCAGTGGCCCGATGCACTTTGACGCCGACAGCGGCAAACTAAAATGCGACTACTGCGGAAGCATGTACGAGGTAGCGGAAGTCGAGGCGCTGTTCGCAAAAAAAGAAGCAGATGCCGCGGCGGCATACGCAAAAGACCAAGCAAAACGTGCCACTGACCAAGCATCAAACGCACAATCTACAGACACGGCAGGTGCCGCAGCAGGTGCCGCAGCAGGTGCCGCAGCAGGTGCCGCAGGCACGACAGATACATCCACACCGGGCGCAGACACCAGCACGGTAAATGGCGAATGGAGCACGTCGCACTTATCCACTGACTGGGGCGAAGACGAGGCAAACATGCGCGCATACAGTTGTCCGTCATGCGCCGCGGAAGTAATATGTGACGCCACCACGGCCGCCACAAGTTGCTTGTATTGCGGCAACCCGACAGTTGTTCCGGGTCAGTTTGCGGGCGTACTACGTCCGGACTACGTTATTCCGTTCAAGAAAGATAAAGAAGACGCAATCGCCGCACTGAAAAACCACTACAAGGGCAAATACCTACTCCCAAAATGTTTCTCGAAAGAAAACCACTTAGAGGAAATAAAAGGCGTGTATGTTCCGGTTTGGCTGTTTGACGGCGAAGCCGATGCAGACATAAATTTCGATGCAAGTAATTCCGAAACACACACTTCGGGCGACTATCGCGTCACCACCACGCACCACTATAAAGTACGCAGAGCCGGCAAGGTAAACTTTGAAAAGATACCGGTGGATGCATCCAGTAAAATGCCTGATGAGCATATGGAGTCCATCGAACCGTACGACTATAGCGAGCTGAAACCGTTCAGCACGGCATATATGCCCGGCTACCTAGCGGATAAATATGACGTTAGTGCGGAAGATAGCTCCAAACGTGCAGACGAGCGCGCGGTAGACTCGACCATTGCAGTGATGCAAAACAGCGTGACGGGATACGACAAAAGGAGTATCTCCACAAAATACGTAAACATCACACGTGGCGAGATAGAATATGCAATGACCCCGGTATGGCTACTGAGCACACGATACAAAAACAAGCCATATCTTTTCGCAATGAACGGACAAACAGGCAGTTTCGTGGGTGATTTACCTGTAGACTGGGGCAAGTTTTGGCTGACTGCCGGCGGAATCACCGCAGGCCTGACGGCACTTTTGTCGCTAATATGGTTTGTCTTATAAATAGGCTTTCATTACTAACGATATCACCGGGGGGATATAATGAAACTGAAATTTAGTAGCATATGCCTTATATTGGCATTGATATTATGTATAATTACGCCGCTGGCCGCCGCCACCGAGGCAGGCGAGCCACAACTGGGCTTTATCACAGACAGCATGTATGTGCTGAGCGACGATGAACTGGGAAGCCTTTTGGCGGAATCACAACGCATCGCCGAGCAGTACGGTGTCGGATTACACGTGGTAACGCTGGAAGACTATAGCATGTTTAATGCCGCAGACATATCCGAGGCCACACAAGAAATATACACCACGTATGGTTTAGGCGTCGGCGAGAACAAGCTGGGAAGCCTTATTTTCTTGGCACCGACATCGGCCGAGGGATACGCTTTCGACTATGGATATTTTGACGCCATTGGACTCTCGCAAGACGAGCAAAACTCTGTTCGGTCAATGTTCGAGACAACGTTTAGTGAAACCGGTAGCATGTATGATGCATTGATGGCATACATGTCCGCAACGGAATCTGTGCTAAGTGGTGAAAGCGTCCCAACTACAGGCGCCGCCGTAAGTAGCGCGCAGGCTAGCTTTGATGCGCTGGAGGCCGCCATGGCAAGTCATGACGGGTATGTTTTCGATACCGTTGGCATACTTTCAAATGACGAGATAGAGTTTTTGGAAGAGTATGCAAGGGAACTTACCGAAAACATAGGAATATCACCGTACATCGTTGTTTTAGACGATTTCACGGCATATAACGCGACCGATTCATACACCGCCGCTACCGAGATATATAAAAGGTATGA
>CAYJIG010000080.1:0-7194 GCA_964370165.1 uncultured Oscillospiraceae bacterium | reverse complement strand
TACCGCCGTTTACAACATTCATCATGGGAACAGGCAATGTTTTGCCGTTGAATCCACCAAGATATTTGTAAAGAGGCATACCATAGTAATCAGCTGCTGCGTGAGCACAAGCCATGGAAACGCCCAAAATAGCGTTTGCGCCTAGTTTGGATTTAAAGTCTGTGCCGTCAAGATCAAGCATAACTTTGTCGATACCGTTTTGATCGGTAACATTCATGCCCATGATTGCATCGGCAATAATATCATTTACATTTTCTACAGCTTTTAAAACACCTTTACCAAGATAACGAGCTTTGTCGCCATCACGAAGCTCTAGGGCTTCTCTTTCGCCGGTAGATGCACCGGATGGAACCATTGCACGGCCAAAAGCACCGATTTGTGTTGCTACTTCTACTTCGATGGTGGGGTTACCACGAGAATCAATCACTTCACGAGCATAAACTTTGCAAATATTGGGCATTTTGAAAATCCTCCTAAGTTGTTAATGTTATTAAGACTTTTCATAAAAAATTGTAGCACATAATCCGCTATAAGTAAAGAGAAAAGCCACTTTTATTTCACCTAAAAATCAGTATAATAACCAGCCTGAAAATCAGCATAATAATTTTCAATATTTTTATGATTTATTGTATAGCTTTGTTCTTCCACTTGCCTCGAATATAAAAAATAAAAGTGATTACAGCGCCCAAAACCCAGCTTAACAACAACGAAACAAACATATTTTCGCTCATTCCGCTTGGGTATTCCTCGCTTATGCTTAAATATACCAAAATATACGCCATAGGAACACGTATAAGCACGGATGTCACAATCGATATCCACATGGGTGTCAGCGTGTCGCCGGCACCTCTTATTACGCCCGACAAACATTGCGTTACCGCCATTGCAATGTACCCCGGCGCTAAAATGCGCATCATCCTCATGCTTAAATCAACAAGTTCTTGTGTGGTTGTGAACACCGCCATTACATATGAGCCAAATAAAAGCAGTAAAAGGGTTATCACCACTGATGTAGCCACCGCAAACAATGTTCCGTATTTTGCGCCTTTCAACACTCTATCCATCTGGTTTGCGCCGACATTTTGTGCCGCATATGTGCTCATCGCACTGCCAAACGACATGTTTGGCATCATCGCAAAGCTGTCGATACGCATAACTATGATATTAGCCGCAATAAACATCTCGCCAAAACTGTTTGTAAGCGACTGTACAATTATCATAGCCATCGCAAGCACTACCTGAGTCAGTCCTGCCGGCAAACCCAACCTAAACAGCGTCAAAAAATGCACTTTTTTCACTGTGGGCTTTTTGAAACTGATAGAAAACAAATGTTTCATTTTAAACAGTTTTCTAACACATAACAAACCGGATATAATCTGCGCTATAGCAGTGGCCAAGGCAACACCTGCAGCACCCATATCAAAATATGCCACAAAAACAAGGTCCAGTACTATGTTAATTACAGTTGATACCAAAAGATATTTCAGCGATGATATTGAATCGCCCAGGCCGCGTATAATTCCTGATAGTATGTTGAAAAAAACCAGACCGGAGTTGCCCATCATTAAAATTAATAAGTAGTCATTACTTTGCGTAATAATACTTTGAGGTGTGTCTAAAAGTACCAAAAGTGGCATTGTCACAAAAGGTGTTATAACAGTGAGTGATAATGAAAAAACTGCACAAAGTATAATGCAACACTCGATAGCGGCCGATAAGTTTTCTCTATCTTTTGCCCCAAAATATTGCGAAGCCATAATGCCCGAGCCGATTGAGATGCCCACAAAAAACACAATCAACAAATTCAAGATAGGTCCTGCGCTGCCCACCGCCGCCAAGGCATTGTCGCCACTAAACCTACCTACAATAATGCTGTCTACCGTGTTGTAAAGTTGCTGGGCAATGTTACCTATCAGCATCGGCACCATAAATAATATTATTTTTTTAAGCGGATTACCCTGTGTTAGGTCCACCGGCTCAAAGAAGATTTTAAACATATTTCCTCCTGCGTGAGTCCACATGTCTTTCATCAAAACCTGTGTTTTCACACATCACTTTTCTTTTGCGCATTTAAACAGTATACATAATAAAAATAAATTAATCAAGCATAAAATAACGACATATCAAAATAAGTTGTGTATATTTCAACGCCGATTTACGGCTTATCCTCCTGTCTGACATCTTGCGCCACTATGAAAAATATTCCACTGTAAAAAATGATGAAAATGTGATAGACTAATAAAAAGGGTTTGTTTTACATCGGTTTGGCTAAACAGGGGGTAATTATGAAAAAAACACTTGCGATTTTTTTGGCAATGGTGCTTGTTTTGGTATTGGCGTCTTGCGCAGACTCACAGGAAAACAGCTTGCAGGATGCTTTTTCTTCCATCGAAGGAAATGTTAATCAACCGTCAGAAAACGCCTCGTCCGACGCAGTGTCCGAAATTACAAGCGAAAACAGCACGGAAAACAACACATCTGCTCAAGAAATTGACTATTCGCCATATTCTATGCTTTTAAATGCTTACACTCTTGACTACAACATATCAAGCCTCAGTGCATCTGATTATGAGATAATAGGCATGACACTTACCCCAACATATCCTGAGTATCCCGAAGAAGATATGGTTGACGCCAGTGGTTTTTGCTATGCAAACTTGATAGATCTTGACGGTAACGGTGTTTTAGAGCTGGTGATGATTGCTTATGATGAGCAAGAGTGGAACTATCAAGATGACTCACAAGACGGTAAAATCCAAATCACCGAGCTTCAATATCAAGACGTGATAAAAGTGTATACCATAGACCCGAACGATGGCTTACTCCTTTTAGGTAGCTTGCCTTTGTCTTATTTATCTATGCCTGTGTCAAGCAATTATGGTATTGAGTATGTTGTTTCAGGCGATAAAACCTATATTAGCCACAGCGAAGTTTGGCAGATGGGTAACGGCGATATATATTATTACGGACTTACTGACGGGATTTTTGGGATTGAGACTCATTTTAGTATAACTATCGACGGCAGCTTTTTTATCAACGATGAAGAATATACATGGGAAGAGTTTGATGAAATATCATCTTCTTATGGCGAGAGCATACTTCATCCTATTGAAAACCTAAACGATATTTATTTAGAAGAGCTAAACCTTATAAACGAAGAAACCTTCAACTTTTTGGCAGATTATCCCGCCGGCAATTTCGACACTTCTTACGCCGCATACAACAACGGGCAGTTTTTCTGCATGGAATATACCGAAAATTCCTCTTCACCAAAGAATGCTGCCATAACACAATACTACAGAGCTATAACTGTGCGTGACTATGACGCGTTGTCTGAAGTTATCACAGATACAAGAGATGTTGAGTTGTTTGAGCTTTGGCACCACTCAAAAGAACACACATATGTACCGGGATATATTATATCCGATTTGCGGCCTGTTACCCCCGGTATGATTGAAAACCCCGATATGGCAACTGATATTGTCGACTACATATCCGAGCTCGATTCTAAAAACACAGCTATTGTATACGGTCTTGTAAACGAGGTTTTAGACCCTCACGTAGCCAACCTCGGTCTTCAGGTAGCAGGTGGCATCTACCCCACTTATTTTATTTTATCCAGTGATGACCCAGACGGCCTTAGCTGGAAGCTAGAAGAAATATTTGATAATAAGTTTTACTGGTAGTTTAGTGAAAACGATTTTAATGCGCTAGAATATACCAAAAGACAAAAAACCCTTGATACCATGGTATCAAGGGTTTTTACTTAAGCAGTAAATTATTAAAGGCTTTCTTTGCTAGCTATTCCACATTAAAATGTTTTAAAAGTATATTCTCGGCTTCAACATTCCACAGCCCGTTATTCTTTTTAATACTTTCACCTAATGCGGCAAACAACGGATCGGTTTCACCCAGCTTTTCAAAATCCGTGAGAGCAGTTAACGGCAAGTCAAACTGCGTGTAGCCCATGATTTTTCCTGCACGTATGTCGGGAAGATTGGCTGTGGCCTCTACCATGCTTGAAAGACCACAAATATGGCTGACCATTACCGATGGTCTTATTTTTCCTTGCGCTGATAACGCTAAAGCTTCTTTCAAGTCGTCTGTGTTGCCGCCGGTGCTACCCAAAATATGTGTCGAGGTATAATGAACGTTATAAAGATTTATTTCCGCTTTAAACTCATTGTCACTTGGTCCTGCAAAAAAGTTTAAGCAACCGTCGAACGCCATCAGTTTATCACCGAGTTCTGCAATTGATTTTATCGGAGCATACACAAAAACATCGTGATATCCGTCACCTTGTGATATATCCAAAAGCTCTTTGTATGCATCATCACAATCGTTAGGATTGATATAGTGAAGTTCTACACCGTTTTCTTTGGCGAACTGTGGCGATATCAGCTCTTTTGCACGCTGGATACGTCCGTTATCTATGTCGGTAACCACGATGCGCTTTGGCTTATTTCCTGCAACTATTGGATATTCAATCGCGCCTAGGCCCATTGGGCCACAACCGCCAAGTATCAACACATTGCCACCTTCTTTAATACCGGGAGCATGGTCATAGTTCACTTTGTTTGTGTGATACATAATATTGTATCCACCTATGATACAGCTCATGGGCTCACCCAATGAAGCGTTGTAATATCCCTCGCCATCATAATGAAGCAAACAGCCAAGTTCCATAACTTCTTGAGGGATAATTGCATAAGTGGCCGCACCACCAAAAAACTCATATGAGTAACCGGGCGATGCAAGACTGCCTTTGTAGTTGAGAGCAGGCTGTTGCGCAAAGCGCTCACCGACCTTAAATTCATTGGCCCATTTTTCGCCAACTTCCACTATCACTCCGGCAAATTCATGCCCGATCATTATCGGGTTTGTCGCCACATTTTCAGGGCAACGTTTATGTTTTTTTCCTTGTTTTAACAGTTTGTGTGTAGACATGCACACACTATCGGAAATGACTTTCACTAATATTTCATCAGATTTTATCGCCGGAAGTTCAAACTCTTCCACACGTAAATCATCTGCACCGTACATTCTTACCGCTCTTGTTTTCATGTCATTCTCCTTAATAATTATTGTATTGTTATATGTTCTAATTCCACTTTGCTCTTTAGTTCTTCCACCAGCTCTATGCTGGGTGGTTTTGTTCCTTGTGTTGTCACGGCGCCTGCACTGCAAGCCATTGCAAGCGTCGCTGTATCTTCAAACGATAACCCCATCTGCTTTGCGCAAGCTATCGCCGCCACCATGCTGTCGCCTGCACCTACTGTAGAGGATACTTCAACCTCTATCGGCGGTGCAAAACAAGCCTGGTCGCCGGTAATAAAAGCAGCACCCTTTGAGCCCATCGACAGCGCTACAAAATCAACACCTTTGGTTATAAACTCCCTACAAGCCTTATACATTTCCTCGTTAGTCATATTTGGCTTGTTGCAATAGCCTGCAAGCTCTTCATTGTTTGGCTTGATACAGTTTGGCACCGAAGAAATTGCTTGTTCGAAAGCCTTGCCATCAGCGTCAAATAACACATATGCGCCGTGTTCTTTCAAAAGCAGTATCAGCTCACGGTAATAATCAGCTTTTGCGTTGGCGTGAGTGCTGCCTGCCAGCACGAAAGTCGTCCCGGGCTTTGCATAGCTCAGTAGTTTGTCTGTAAGCTGTTTTTCTTCCGCCTCGTTTACCACTATTCCTGCCTCATTAAACTCGGTAATGCCATAGCTGTCGTCCAGCACTTTTGTATTGGTTCTGGTGTCACAATTCACCTTGACAAAGTCATGTGTGATTCCCATTTGGTCCAGTTGGGTTGTTAGCTCTACTCCCCCTGCGCCACCACAAAAACCGGTTGCAACACATTCGACACCAAGTATTGCCGCCATTTTAGCAACGTTTACACCTTTTCCACCTGCATCAACTGTTACCGATGTGATTCGGTTTAGACTGCCCGGCTTTAAAGTGTCGATACTCACGGTTTTGTCTATCGCCGGGTTTAATGTGACAGTCACAATCATTTTTATGCCTCTCCTTTAGAGAACAATGCGATTATTTTATCTTCATCGGCTGCCTGCACCAGCGCCAACACGTCGTCCTCTTCCTCTAATGTATCAACAATATTTTCGAGTATATCAAGATGCTCATCCCCCAAGGCGGCTATTCCTATAACCAGTTTCACCATGGTACCGTTCCAGTCGATGCCGTCGGGATATGTTATAACACAAAGGCCGGTTTTGTTTATGTACTGTGCATATTCTTTTTCACCGTGAGGAATGGCAATCAGATTGCCAATAGCTGTAGAAAAACTGTTGTCTCTTTTAAACATGCCTTCGGTGTATTGCTCTGTAGTATAGCCTGCTGCGCATAAAAGCTCGCCGCATTTTTTTATTGCCTCATCTTTATGAACACTGGGCTGATTTAAGATTATTTCTGTCTTGTTTAACATTTTGCACCTATCCTTTCTCGTTTTCGTATGTTATTCACCAAATAGGTCTTTATAATATTCTGCCAAATGAGCAGAAAAAACAACTTCTAACTTTTTGTAAGCCACCTTCTCATCGCCGGCAAGAATAGCGTCTAAAAGCTGCTCATCCTCTACCAGCGACCCGCTTAAAGCTCCCACCGCTTCTTTAAGGTCTGTAGAAGCATTTTGAGGTAATAACATTAGCAGACAGCTGTTTGCCTTTGCCCCTTTAGCGTTTTGTATATACCCACCATTTGGGTGTAAAAGCATTATTAGCGGCTTTTTCACCCCGTCTGTACAGCAGTGTAAAAGCACTATATCTAGCTGTTCTATAAGCTGGGTGGCTATCTGCTCCCTCGATATAAGATCATTCAGGATTTTCTCGCCATCCGCCACAGTATCGGCAAACCGATAACTTACAAACTTACATAGCTCATCAATGCTTATTTGATCCTGTATAGTTATTATTCCAAAATTGTTGAGAATATTATCGATATTTTGCATATGAACAATTATTTTACCGAGCTTTTCGCTGAATCCAACATCTTTTTGCTGTTGGTTTTCCGAATACCCTGCCGAGGCCAAAAGCTCTATTTGGGTGTTGATTTCGCCTATTTCCGAAGGAGTCAAAATCGGATGTGCAATAATAACAGGTTTATCTGTATCTGCTATCTCTGTTGTCGCTATCAGAAAATCACTGTCTTTCCAGCTATATGGCTGGTTGTAAATAC
>CAYJIG010000079.1:0-7405 GCA_964370165.1 uncultured Oscillospiraceae bacterium | reverse complement strand
GCGACGGTTCGGGTACAGGCACAGGCGACGGTTCGGGTACAGGCACAGGCGACGGTTCGGGTACAGGCACAGGCGACGGCTCAGGCACAGAATAAAGGTATATGCAGATGAATGTATATTCCGGCAATATTATGAAAAAGAGGCATGCGAGTGAATAAGCTGAAAAAAATACTTAAAGATAAAAAGGGCGCATCATTGATGATGGTCTTGGCTTGCATGGTATTTTTGGTAACTCTGGCGGCGTCAACATTAATATCCGCTCTTGGTGCTGCCTCGGTGACGGGAACTCAAAAAGACAAGGCAAGGATAGACCTTTTGGCAGAGTCTTTGCAGATATCCGTGCATGGGATGCTGAATGATGCTGTGGATACAGACAATTTGCAAACGGCTATTGTACGCTCGGTGTATAACTATTCGTTGGATCCCACCAACGCAGCAAACGGACGTTTTGATACAATGACAGTGTCTATCGACGAAGATGTAACAGATTCACTTACAAGCACAGTTACCACAGAAACACACAGCTTTGAGTGTAAGCTGGATCTGACTCAAATGATGGTGGCAGGAACAGACATAACCGGCGTTATGTGGATAGATGTAACGATTGATCTTGACCCTGACGACACAAGCGTCACAGGCGAGGCCGTGTATCGGATAGGCTATAGGCTGGAAAACGCGATTGTGTATGATCCGGATCCGGCCGTGGACGCGATTACTACATATGGAAAGTGGGCTTTGGTGGCTTATGAAAAAATTGAAAGCTAGGCTGGCGAATACGCTGGGTAACCGCAAAGGTGAAATGTTGATTGAAACCATTATTTCAATCATGCTTTTTGTGGTTTTAATGGCCACAGTGACTACAATCATCACGTCTGCAACACGAGGCCTTCGCTCGACACAGCGTGAGGCGGAGAATGTTCAAGACACTGCGAATAATATGGTGATTAGATCTGCTACATTGACACCTCAGGTGAAGGATATTACCGTTACCCTTGAAAATAGTGCGCTGGCAGACCCGGACGCTACTTCTGTAGAGGTGACACAAGAAGCACAACTTACATCTGACGAAGGTATGCTTTATTTTTACGTAGAGTCTACGACACCAACACCACCATGATATCAGGCGTAACATAACACAAAATATCTGTATAATATAGGAACAAATATGAAACTATTTAAACGTATTAGATCTAAAAAAGGGTTTACACTTATTGAAATGGTGGTTACCTTGATGGTGATGATCATTATCTTAGGGTTTATTACCAATATCTTTGTGCAGACTATGCGCATAGAGGCAGAAGTGACAGATATAGGTCAGATGGAAGTTGTGGCAACGGAAGTAATGTCGGAGCTTATTGAAGATTTGCGCATGGCAAAAGCTGTGGACATGACAACCGTTCCCGGTGAGATAGCCATCACTACTGATAGTTATGTTGCAAGATACAGCATTGATGCGACGGATGAAATCTTGATGCGTGAATATAAAGACGCTGATGTACCGGGTGCAAAGCCTGTATTGGACCAAAGATTCTACATGGATCATGACATGGAATTGACATGGACAGAGGACGGAGACCCGACACTGGGCGACTATGTAGTAACGCTGGAAGTGGCGCTTTCGGAGCAAGATGGTGACGAGGTTTACAGGGAAGAGTATGTGGTTCGGCCTAGTTACGTGAACGCAAATGCATAATAAGTAAATATGATATTAATTAAAGCCACCTGCTTAAAGGGTGGCTTTTTTGTGTTGTGTAAACAACACAAAAAAGACGGCTATCTCAGGGATAGCCGTCTAAGCCTTTCGGCTTTGTGTTATTTCAATTGAACCAGTACCTAAATAGCATGAAGTTCTTATCCGAGATTTAGCGGATGTGATTATAGATTAAAAATCAACATCTAAATCGTAGTAGCAGCACTTAAGGAGGTTTTCCATTTCCTCTTGTGTAGGAGTTCTTGGGTTGGAAAGTGTGCAAGCATCTCCTATGGCATTCGCGGCTATCTCAGGTAATTTTTCAAGGAATACTTCTTCCGGCACAAAGCCTTGGTCGGCATAGTAGCTGTCAGGCCCGTAATGTTTAATGCACTGAGGAATTTTCAGCTCATCATTCATTTGACGAAGATGGGCTATTAATGCAGCCACTTTTTCGTCGTTATTGCTTCCGGCTAAACCAAAAGCGTCTGCTATTTCAGCGTAATGGATTTTTGCTTGCTCGTTCTTTGCGTTAAAGGCTATAACCTTGGGCAGATACATAGCATTGGCAGCTCCGTGAATGATATGAGCACCATATTGCTCAAATGCAGCGCCGGTTTTATGCGCCATAGAGTGAACAATTCCTAAAAGGCCGTTAGAGAACGCCATACCTGCCATGCACTGAGCGTTATGAATTGTATCACGCTTGCTTAAATCTCCGTTGTAGGAAGCTATAAGATTTTCTTTAACCATTTTAGCCGAGTATAGCGATAACGGTGCTGTGAAATCTGAGCGTGCAGTAGAAACATAGGACTCGATAGCATGAGTGATTGCGTCCATACCGGTTTGAGCGGTAAGCTTTTGTGGCATGGTTTCGGCAATCTCAGAGTCCAGTATTGCCATGTCGGGTGTGATTTCAAAGTCGGCTATCGGGAACTTGATACCTTGCTTATAGTCGGTAATAATCGAAAAAGCGGTAACTTCTGTGGCTGTACCGGATGTTGAGGGGATTGCACAGAAATGAGCTTTATTGCGTAGTTCGGGAAGGCCAAAAACTTTGCACATTTCTTCGAAAGTGATTTCGGGATACTCATATTTTATCCACATGGCTTTAGCTGCGTCGATAGGGGAACCGCCACCGATTGCTACAATCCAATCAGGCTCAAATTTCAGCATTTCCGCAGCGCCATTCATTACGGTTTCAACAGAAGGATCCGGCTCGATACCATCGATGATAGCAACCTCCATGCCGGCCTCTTTTAGGTATGCAACTGTTTTGTCTAAAAATCCGGTTTTTTGCATTGCCGAGCCACCGGTGCAAACCATTGCTTTTTTGCCTTTTAGTTTTTTAAGGATTTCCAAGGATCCTTTGCCGTGATATAAATCTCTGGGAAGTGTAAATCTTGTCATAATGAATCTCCTTTTCTTTTAGATATATATATACGAATTTATTGAAACTGTTAAGTAAGAATGATTTTGGCTAGCCAAACCGATGTAAAACGAACTCGTTTTTTATTGAGCCTATTATCAAATTTACCACACTCCATTTCTTAATCGCTATTTTGTCGAACTAATAGTACAACAAGAATATGGCCGAGTCAATAGAAATCGTTAAATTTTTAACAATTGCACAAATTTAGTCTCCAAACACCACAACAATTGTCATGTAATTTAGTAAAAGACAAGGATTTGCAGATGAAAAGGGTTAAAGCTAAGGTGAGCATGACGGCCGAAAATTGGTATCAGTGAAGGATTGTACGGCAAATCAGACTGCTGAGAAAGGTAGGCGGTGTAGGCTTTTAGCGCCTTTATACAGATGTAATAACATGTGTATATATAGCCTGTGAAAATAGATTGACTAAAATTTAACGATTAGGTTGAAATACCTTATCTATTTTGCATCTATATTTATTTAACAGAATAGAGTATACTATACTCATAAAAATGTTGTGTGCGAGTTAGCATACGCTAACCATGAAACAGAAAGGAATCACATATGACGTTTGATTTTACAAATGCATGGAAAGGGTTTAAAACAGGCAGGTGGTGCAGTATTGCGGTGGATACCGGAGACTTTATTACACTTAACTATACGCCATATGACGGTGACGAGAGTTTTTTGTCGCCTGTTGCAGATAGCACTAAAAAGCTATGGGAAATAGTAACCGACCTTAATAAGCTGGAAAATGACAAGGGCGGAGTATTGGAAATGGATAGCGACATTGTTTCCACTGTGACCTCACATTCCCCGGGATATCTTGATAAATCACTCGAAAAGATAGTAGGTTTTCAAACTGACAAGCCTTTTAAACGCAGCTTTCAACCTTTCGGAGGAATTAGAACCGCAGTAAACGCCTGCGCTCAATATGGCTATGAAGTTCCCGAAAGCACAAAAAATATTTTTGTTAAATATCGTAAAACGCATAATGACGGAGTTTTTGATGTATATACCGACGAGATTAAACTTGCTCGAAAATCTGCGATTATAACAGGACTTCCCGACTCTTACGGTCGAGGAAGGATAATCGGTGACTATCGTAGGATAGCTCTTTACGGCATCGATATGCTTAAAGAAGATAAGATGGAGCAGCTTAAAACCGCGCCGTCACGAATGACCGAAGATAATATACGACTGCGCGAGGAACTTTCGGAACAATATAGAGCTCTTGAAGAAATAAAAGTTATGGCGGCAAGTTACGGGTTTGATATATCCAAGCCGGCTGAAACAGCAAAAGAAGCGATACAGTGGCTATATTTTGGATACCTTGCCGCAATCAAAGAACAAAACGGTGCCGCAATGAGCCTTGGCAGAGTGTCAACTTTCTTGGATATCTATATCGAACGTGACCTAAAATCCGGGCTTGTAACCGAAGATGAGATTCAAGAGTATATTGATCATTTTGTGATGAAACTGCGCCTTGTTAAATTTGCACGGACAGCTGATTATAACAATCTTTTTTCCGGCGATCCAACGTGGGTTACTGAGTCGATTGGCGGCATGGCAACCGGGGGCAATCATCTGGTTACAAAAACATCTTATAGGTTTTTACATACACTCGATACTTTGGGGCCTGCTCCGGAGCCAAACTTGACCGTTCTTTGGTCGTGGCGTTTGCCATCAAACTTTAAAAGATACTGTGCAAAAATGTCGATAAAAACCTCTTCCATACAATATGAAAACGATGAATTGATGCGAGAAATTCATGGACACGACTATGCAATAGCCTGCTGTGTGTCTTCCATGAAGGTGGGCAAAGAGATGCAGTTTTTCGGTGCACGGGCAAATCTTG
Source organism: uncultured Oscillospiraceae bacterium (assembly GCA_964370165.1). Lineage (GTDB taxonomy): Bacteria > Bacillota > Clostridia > Oscillospirales > Ruminococcaceae > JAAYCI01. The sequence continues at coordinate 2,425 of CAYJIG010000079.1, read as the reverse complement.
CAAAATGCCTGCTGTATGCAATCAACGGCGGCGTGGATGAAAAACTGAAAGTTCAGGTTGGGCCAAAATATCGCCCTGTGACAACAGAATATCTGGAGTATGATGATGTCATGCAAAAGTACGATGATATGCTGGAATGGCTTGCAGGATTGTATGTTAATGCTCTCAATATAATCCATTATATGCACGACAAATACTGCTATGAGCGTGTGCAAATGGCTTTGCATGATAGGGAAGTTAAACGCTATTTTGCAACCGGTATTGCAGGGCTTTCGGTTATAGCCGACTCGTTAAGCGCAATTAAATATGCCAAGGTAAAAGCGATTCGAGACGAGGACGGGCTTGTCGTGGATTATCAGGTGGAGGGTGATTATCCTAAATTTGGTAATAATGACGATAGAGTAGATAGTATAGCCACCGACATTATCCATACATTTATGGAGAAAATACGCAAATTTCATACCTACCGAAACGGTGTTCCGACCATGTCTATTTTGACCATCACTTCAAATGTGGTGTATGGCAAAAAAACAGGCACTACACCCGACGGTAGAAAAGCCGGCGTACCTTTTGCACCCGGTGCAAACCCAATGCATGGTAGAGATACCAGTGGAGCAGCGGCTTCTCTCGCCTCGGTTGCAAAACTACCGTTTGAGGATGCACTGGATGGCATTTCCGATACATTTTCTATAGTTCCCGGTGCACTGGGCAAAGACGACGAGGTGTTTTTCGGAGATTTTAATATAGATGATATCAGCATAGAGATAGGTGGAATTAACGATTGCGATGCCGGTAACCTTTCGTGTTTGCAACCGAATGAAAATATTGACTGATAAAGGAGAAATTATTATGGCAAGCAAGCAACAGGTAGACAATCTTGTGGAGCTACTCGATAGCTACACCCAAAAAGGCGGTCATCACCTTAATGTAAATGTTTTCACCAAAGAAACGCTTTTAGATGCGCAAAATCATCCGGAAAAATATCCGCAACTGACAGTGCGCGTGTCCGGATATGCGGTGAATTTTGTGAAGCTAAATAAAGAACAACAAGACGATATTATTTCACGCACATTCCACTCTAAACTATAAAAAAATGAACGGAAATATTCACTCATTTGATACCTTCGGAACCGTAGACGGCCCGGGAATTCGTTTTGTGGTATTTTTACAGGGTTGTCCGCTACGTTGCTTATATTGTCACAATCCCGATACATGGGAAACAGGTGTGGGAAGCGTAATGTCGGTCGACGAGGTTATGGATAAATTTTATAAAACAAGTGAATTTACAAAAGGTGGTATCACCGTCACCGGCGGCGAGCCTCTTTTGCAGATTGACTTTGTGATGGAGCTTTTTAAGCGGGCAAAATCTGAAGGTATCCATACTACGCTAGACACTTCCGGGGTTACGTTTAATATACAAGATACTTCTCGGTTTGATAAGCTGATGTCGGTCACTGATCTTGTGCTGTTAGACATAAAGCATATCGATAAGAATACACATGTTTCGTTAACCGGCGTAAACAATGAGCCGATATTGCAATTTGCAGAGTATCTCTCGGATATAAATAAAGATGTGTGGATAAGGCATGTGATAATAAAAGACTATACGTTGGACGATAAGTATTTGTTTAGGCTCGGGCTTTTTTTTGGCACGACTTAAAAACATTAAAGCGCTTGATTTTATTCCATATCACCGCATGGGAGAAAATAAATATAAGGAACTAAATTTAACATATCCGTTAGAGGGTATACCTGCTACCAGTAACGAGCAGGTAGCGTATGCCTTAAAGCAGGTTATTACAGGAATAAAGGCAGGAAAAAACAATAAAGCATAAATATGCTAAACAGCATGTTGAAGCTGTTTTTGGTGCGTGAAAAATACCGGACTGTGTAGTTTTCTATATAGACTACATTCGTTCAAAGCCATTATATCACTTTCGTAATTTAAAAAGGTTATAGCAAAGCAGTTTTACAACTGTAAGCTACAACCTTTTTATTGTGTTAGTTATAAACCAAGCTCTTACAGCAAATTTGTTTTGCAGTATAAAGGCTTGATTAAAAGTATTTTGTATGTGGAAACCTATTTTAAAGACGTGTGAATTTTATATCTGCAAGCTGGGGCAAATAGATTGAGTAAATATAAAAAAGACACCGAGCTTTACTCGGTGCCGGTTGGGTGCAGCCTCAGGCTGCTGGAGTGAGTGTTGTTATAGGAACCACTTGAAAATGGACATAAGCATAAAAAAGACACCGAGCTTTACTCGGTGCCGATTGGGTGCAGCCTCAGGCTGCTGGAGTGAGTGTTGTTATAGGAACCACTTGAAAATGGACATAAGCATAAAAAAGACACCGAGCTTTACTCAGTGCCGGTTGGGTGCAGCCTCAGGCTGCTGGAGCAGGTGATGGGAATCCTTTTTTGCGAAAA
>CAYJIG010000078.1:0-7472 GCA_964370165.1 uncultured Oscillospiraceae bacterium | reverse complement strand
TAATAATTGGTGGATTTATTGTAGGCTTGGCGAACATCATTCCGGGCGTAAGCGGCGGCACAATGATGGTTATTTTCGGGATATTTGAACCTGTGATGACGGGAATAAGCGAGATCTTATCCAAAAGCAGCTTCAAATCAAAACTAAAACACTTGCGATATTTCGGCATACTGCTAATCGGTGTGTTGCTAGGCCTTGTGATATTCGCAAACTTGATGGAATATGCGCTGACATATATCCCGACACAAACAAAATTTGCGTTTGTGGGAATGATAGCGTTTTCCATCCCGATACTGAAACGTAAAGAAATGCCTAAAGAAAAAATAAGCGTGGTACCGTTCATTATAGGCGCGGCAGTGATAGTGACGATGGTGCTTTTAGCGCCACAGGAAACAGACCTTATCATAACGGACTTTCCCGATATCACGTTGTTTTACCTGGTGAAGATGGCGTTTTTAGGTATACTTGCCGGCGCGGCGATGTTTATCCCGGGCGTCAGCGGAAGCATGCTGCTACTGATTTTAGGGGAATATTACCTGTTCAACTCGCTGGTGGCCAGCGTGACGTCGTTTGAAGCGAACGTGCTGGTGCCGCTGATGTTTATGGGACTTGGGATACTGACAGGCATCGTGCTGAGCTCGAAAGCGACGGCGTTTGCCTTGAAGAAAAACCACAAGGCCACCATGAGCTTGATATTTGGGCTGGTGATTTCAAGCTGTATCATGATAATTCCGTTTGATGCGACGTATGACGTGATGGTGATAGTAACGTCGGCGATAGCACTGGCCGTGGGCGGAGCACTGGTGACAGTCATAGAAAAACTAGTGAAATAACGTATAAAACTAAAAGTGCCGCATTTACATCAAACGATGTGAGTGCGGTGTTTTTTTTGTGATGTATGCGCAAAAAACACCCTCGCTATAAAAACGAAGGTGTGTTGAATGAAAAGTAAAAAAACATAAGATGCTGTTACATTACGTTGTCGTTGCGAGACTTTATAAACTCGACAAACTCAGGACACGGCAAAGGTTTGGTGAAAACATAGCCTTGGATATAATCGCAACCGCTACGCAGAAGGTAATCCAGCAGTTCTTGTTCTTCCACGCCTTCCATAACCACCTGGATATCCAGCGCCTTGATGGCGGAAAGTAGGTTTTCAAAGAAGTTACGCCGCGTTTTGTCTTTTGTGGAGGCATATACTAAGCTGCGATCAAACTTGATGATTTTTATCGGGATATCGAAGAACAAGCTGAGGTTGGAATATTCTACCCCGAAATCATCCAGCTCGAACTCGAAACCATGCTGGATAAACTCGTCCATGGTGGTTTTCACACGCATGGTGTCGGATACCAAGGTGCGCTCGGTAAGCTCCATTTTAATGGCGCTGTACGGTACATTATAGGAATCCATCACGTTGCAAACCTTTTGCACGGTATTTTTTTGCAGAAAATGCACGTACGGGAAATTGATGGAAATAGAAGAAAACCGGCTACCAAGGCTGTCTTTGAAACTTACATAATCCTTACAAACTTTTTCAAGCACGATGTAGGTGATTTTGTTTATCAGGCCGGTGTCTTCGGCTATCGGGATAAACTCGCCGGGTGAGATGAATGTCTCGGACTTTAGGCGAATAAGCGCTTCCGCCATGGAAAACACGCTTTTTTCGGCCGAATATATGCCTTGATAATATACCTCAAACTTGTCGTTTTCGATGGCATCTTTTAGCGTTTCTATGATGAAATTGCGACGTTTCATGTTGGTGACAACAGAAGAATCATAAAAGAAATTTGTCTCGCCAAGACTTTTTTTGGCGGTGGATATGGAATAGTCGATGGCGGAAATAATCTCTTTAGCGTCCTTGCCAAAAGACGGGAAATCAACACGCGCATACACAAGGTCTAAGCTGAGCTGAGAGTTACCGTGAATGAACGGCTTGCAGATATCCGTCATCACGTTTTTCAGCACGTTGTTTTCGGTTTCGATATCGTCGCTGTGAAGGGTTAGATATGCAAACTCATCGCCACCATACCTGTATAGGTTTTTGGAGGGGAGAATGTCACGCATGCGTGAGGATAAACCCGAAAGCACGGCGTCACCGAAATCAAGGCCCAGCCTATCGTTTATGCTTTTGAAGTTCACTATGCTGAACACACAGAGGTAGTATGGCGAGTTTTTCTCGCTGAGGCTTTGCAGGTGTATAGCAAGCGTTTGGCGGTTTGACAGCTCGGTGAGCGGGTCCATGGACTTCGACACGCTGAGGATGTAAAGATGGACCACCAAAAGGCCACTGGTGCACGCAAGGCCGGAAAGCTGAACTTCGGGTATGAAAATTTGCATGCTGAAAACAACGGTGGATAGCAAGAAATTGATACAAATAATAACTAAAACATTTATTTGTGGGGAGCGTCTGTGGCGCAGGGTGAATATGGCTAAAATAGCGAAATATAAAAACGCGATGTAGTAAGAAACCTGGCTCAAGGGGCCTTTGATGTAGCCTAGATTTTCGCTGAAGCTGAAAATAAGGTTGTGCACGGGGTTTGAAAAAACAAAAACTAAATATATGAAATACGGCAAAACCACCCATAGATATTTTGAGAAAAATGAGCTATACGACTGGTTACTATAGACAATAGACATGGCATAAACAACGTAAAAAGGCGCAAGTATCGGCGAGGCGACAAAATAAAGCTGGCGCAAAAAGTTGGGTAGCCAAATAGGGAAGCTTTGGTAAGAGTTGCTGACAGTGAGGCAAAGAATGGTGATGACTATAGAAATGGACGTGATAACGTACATCCATTTTAGGCCCTTATATCTGTCGGTGATGACAGCGTTATCGTGGAAAAAGCCTATCATTGCAACAGCTATGATAAGCAAAGAAGAATATTCCGCAACAAGATTGTAATGAATCACAAAATTCTCCTTTTTACAAAAATTGCAGAAATAAACAAAAATGTGATTATTAAATCGATATTAAAGCCGAAAAATAGTGGATATATACAAGTTCATTATATATTATAAAAAATTGTAATGCAACACGATTCGCCCTATTATGACGGTGTAAAACATACAATTTTCAAATTGTTTACAAGTATGATTGTTAAAGTGAATAGTGAAAAGTGAATAGTGAAAAGTGAAAAGTGAATAGTGAATAGTGAATAGTGATGGAGTCGCATAGCGACATTTTAAAGGACTTGCAGTCGGTTTGAAGCCTTAATTTAAAATGCAATTTTCAATTCATCACGAAGTGATACAATAACTTTTCACTATTCATTCTTCACTTTTCACTAAATCTAATATAAAAAATAAGACGTTACGAGATGGATTTGTCTGTAAAGGAAAGCAAAAAAAGACACCGACAACTGCGAAAACACACAGCGTTTCGATGTCTTTTGGTTTGAATTAAGAATAAAGTATGAAAATGGCTAAATAAAAACGAGTTTGTATTATAAGGACACAAGTTCTTCAAAATCGGTGGTGGGCATTGGTTTTGCGTAGTAATATCCTTGCACAGAGTAGCAGCCTACAGACTTTAGGAAGTCTACCTGTTCTTTGGTCTCGATACCCTCGGCCACAACAACCGAGCCAAGGTTTTTGACAAGGTCTACGACGCCTTCCACCACCACACGTCCGTCGTCGTCTTGGTCTTGGCCGGTGAAGAAGCTTCTGTCCAGCTTGATGGTGTCTACCTTGTACTCTTTCAGCATGCCTAAGGACGAGTATCCCGAGCCAAAGTCGTCTATCGAAACGGTGAAGCCTTCCTTGCGCAATTGCACGAGGGTGTCTTTTAGCGTGTCGTTGTTTTCAAGCAGGATGGTTTCGGTAAGCTCTATCTCGAGGTAGCTTAAGGGTACCTTGTATTTGTTTGCAATGTCTTTGATTTCCTGCACAAAGTTTGGGTTTTTGAAGTGTAGGCGCGAGAAATTGACAGAGATGGGAACAGTGAGCATAGACGAGTTTTGGCATTTTGCAAGGAACCTGCAAGCCTGGGCGAACATGTATTTGTCCAGCTGGATGATGAACTTGTTTTTTTCAAACAGTGGGATGAAATCATTCGGGAAGACCATTGTCCCGCCGGGTTCTATCCAGCGTACCAGCGCCTCGGCACCTACAATACGCTCGTCGCTAAGGCGATATTTTGGTTGCAGGTATAGCTTGAACTCGTAGTGTGCCAGGGCGTCTTCCATCTTGTTGGTAAGCTCGGTGAGGTAGATAAGGTGCTGCTTGAACTTGTCGTCATAATCCCACATGGTGGACGAGTTGCTTTGGGCTTTGGCGAAACTGTGAGCCATGCCAACCTTGCTGACCATCTCGTCGGCGCTTTTTTCGTTTGGCTCTAAGTAGTAGCGGCCATATCTGAAGTTGAAAATATGTTTTTTGATGGTGGGTATGGCAAGCTTTAGCGGACGACTGAAGTGATCAGAGGATAAAAACTCGTCCACTGTGGAGCTTTCGGCGAAAAGAATAAACTCGTCTGTGCCGATGCGCGCGCAGTGTACGTTGTTTCCTTGTATGCTGCGAAGTGTATCCGCTACTTTGCATAAAACTTCGTTGCCGATGTCGAAGCCGTATATTTCATTGATGGCCTTGAAATCGGCCATGTCTATCTTGACTAAAACGTAGCGCTGGCTGTCAAAGTCTTTCTGTGAGACGATTTTTTCAAGGTCTTGCTTGAACTTAACAAGGTTTGCAAGGCCGGTGAGCTTGTCGTAAAAGGCCACTTCCTCGATTTCTTTCAGCGAGGCTCTGCGTGTGTATAAAATGTAAATAAGCAAAAACGAAAACGCTATAAATAAGCTGAGGCTGACAACAATCATGCTGAAGGTGATGCTGTCGGCGCTGGCGTTGATCTCGCTTTCGGAAATCTCAAAAAACAGCGACCAGTCGTCTATATTTAGCGGTAAGTATATGCCAAACTTGCGCTCGCCGCCTATGATGAAGTTTACCTCGCCCGAATTGAGGTTTGCAAAATCGGCCAAGACGGAAGTGTACGAGCGGCCACCTTCAAACTCGGCGTTTTGGAAGTTTTCAAAAGAAATATCGAAGGGGTAGCTGTGGACAAGAATGTCGCCGTCACTGTCCACAATCATGGAGTTTCCGCTATTATCGCCGGCACCATGTAAAATGCTGGTGAAATATGCGATATCATACTCGGCGATAACCACCGCCTGAACAGTGCCCTCATAAAAAACAGGCGCAACGGTGGCAATGACATAGCCGCCTGTGGACTGAGACATGTAAACCTCGGTGAGGGCGGTTTCGCCATCGAAAGCACTATGAAAGTATGGGTTGCTTGAAATGTCGACAACATAGTCTGAGGCGGAAGAGATACCCCTACCATTGATATCGGTTATGTATAAAGTGGATATGTTAAACCTCTCCAGCCATACATCCATGTAGTTGTATAAGGTGGCGGGGTCGTTGTCTATGTGTGGCAAGAGGTCTACTATGCTTTGGATGTTTTGATCGTTGCTTTCAATTACAACGGACATGATGTTTTTTTCTTCGGTGGCAATTCTTTCTAATGTGGTTTTTGCCGAGACCTCAAGCTCGTTAAAAACCATGTTGTTAAACCAAATAATAGCGCCTATGTTTAATAGCACTATCAATATAAGTATAAGTATAAATTTATAGTGGTATGGCCGTTTTTTCATGAAGCAAAATCACATCCGTTTATAATGTATAGTGTGAAACATGAAAATAATTGTGGTTTATAATTAGAAAATAAAGAGTATTTTACCGATAAAAATACTGTGTACGCAATTTATTTATTATAATATAAATGTGAAGTCGAAGTCAATGGAATTTTGCCAAACCGATGTAAAATAGGTTCCGTTTTGGCTAGCCTAAAAAACTATGGTGAAGTAGCCCATACACAGCGCAATAACGCATAAAAGGTATAAACATGCCGAAAGCCATTCTTTGTAGCGTAGGCAAACGATGATGTTTATGCCGCCTGCTGTGATGGTGGCGAAAACAACCAGTAGCCATGTGAACAGGCCACGCACAAAAACAAACTCAAGTATGGTGAGCGCACCAACTATTAAAAACGCTATCTGTGCATATTTTTTTAGCTTCATGTGTAGCTCCTTTTTGCTTAGTGATCAGATATATCGGCGGCGCAGTATGTGCCGTCAAAGTCTGATAAGGTGACGGTGAATATCTTGCCGGTAGAGTTTTTTGGCGCAGGCGTGAGCACGGGTATGTATAAGTCGGTGAAGCCTGTGTATACGCCGGGCTCGCACTCGCTTTCAAGCAGGGCCGGTGCTGTGGTGCCGCTGTGTGTTGCGATGATGTCGGTGCGGATAGCGTCGGCAGAAGATTGCATCAGTTTTGCACGAGAGTTTTTTATAGCGGTGGGAATTTGATTATCGAAGTCGGCGGCGGGGGTGCCTTTGCGCACCGAAAACGGAAAGACATGTACCTTTAAAAACTGCATCTCTTGCATGAAAGAAAGGCTTTGCGCAAACTCGGCGTCGTCCTCGCTTGGGAAGCCGACAATGATATCGGTGGTGAAGGTGGCGTTTGGCATGGCGGCACGTAGCTGCGTGACCAAATCTTTATATTGCGCGGTGGTGTATGGCCGGCGCATACGACGTAGTGTGGCGTCGCAGCCGCTTTGTAAAGACAAATGGAAATGCCGACATAGTTTTTTGCACTTGGCAAAGCGGGATATGGTGTCACTTGTGAAAAAGTCGGGGTCAAGGCTGGATAAACGAAGCCGTAAAACGCCCGGAATAGCGGAGATTTCTTCCACCAAATCGGCAAGCGTGACGCCGATATCACGGCCGTATGACGAGAGGTTTATGCCGGTGAAAACAATCTCACGTGGGGTGGATTGTGTCAATGTGCGGACCTCGTTTGCGATGTCTGAGACAAGGCGGCTGCGTGACGGGCCACGTGCTTTTGGGATGATGCAGTATGCGCAGCGGCGGTTGCACCCGTCTTGGACCTTGATGAAAGTACGAGTACGTGAAAGGCCTTGCGCTGCCGGGAGATGCTCGAACTCGGCAGAGTGCTGCCCGATAGCGATGACGGGACGGCCGGTGCTTATGTATGTTTCGATGTGCTGGATAAGTGAGGCACGTTGGGTGGTGCCTGTGATGACATCGGCGCACTGAGGACCGTCGGGGAATGCCTGTGGTGCGCAGCCTGTTAAAACCGTGATGACATGCGGGTTTTTGTGTTTTGCACGTGTGAGAGCACGGCGGCTTTTTGTGTCGCCGCCGGAAGTGACTGTGCAGCTGTTTACGATGAAAATATCGCAAGGCTGGTCTTTTGTGACGACGGTGTACCCGGCAAGGCGGAAAAGCTCCTGCATGGCGGCGGTTTCGTTTTGGTTGACCTTGCAACCTAGGGTGTAGAATGCAACTTTCAAGTATATTCTCCTGTGTGAAGTGTGGGCCTTACATTATATTAAGATATATTATATAAGTATACTGTAGCACCCCACTTATCGTCAAGGTGCCGGCGGT
>CAYJIG010000077.1:0-7507 GCA_964370165.1 uncultured Oscillospiraceae bacterium | reverse complement strand
ATCGTATTAATTTTATCATATAAGCGATTTTATTACAATGTATTACTGAGTTTTTCAAACAATAATGTGAACTCAGTATATTTTTCTGTTTTTCTCAGTTTCAACATTGCTTATCGGCTGTAAAACCACATTAATACGATACTTTTTCATGCCCCTTATGGTTATTTGTCGCAGCAGCCTGAGGCTGCACCCAATCAGGCACCGAGTAAAGCTCGGTGTCTTTTTTTGTGCGTTTTTTAAAGCCCCTTATAAAGGTTCGCACCACCAGCCCAGTGCTGGACCAAAAAAAGCACCGAGTGAAACTCGGTGCTTTTTTGTACAAAAGTTTGCTCTAAATTATTAGGTCATTATTCTAAGTTTTCGGCACACTTCGCATCATTACAGTGCGTGCATTTTAACCTAAGATTTATTTCTCCGCCACGTACACCGTATTATTAATTATAAGCCTCGATAAGTGGTGTAATTAAGCTTTTAATTAAATTTACATTTCCGTGCAAAGAACCTATAAATGGAGCTCTGTTTCATACAAAAACAAAGCCGTCTCTAAAAGATATCTGTCTTTTCGTTTACTTAAGTCCACATTTAATATACGTTCTATCAGTGACAACCTATAGCGTACTGTGTTGCTATGAATATAAAGAACATTAGCCGCACGCGTATTGTTCAGTTGCATATCAAAGTATGTAGATAAAGTTGTAAGCAAGTTATACTCGCCATTATTATATTCAAGTAACGGCCTAATATATTTCTTTATCAATTTTGTGTAAATTGAGCCACGTGTATATGGGTCAAAAATCATGTGAATACCAATATCCTCAGGATGTAGAAAATGTTTTTGTGGGTGCAGTACTTTTCCGACACGCAAAATATAGCCGGCCATTTGATGTGCTTGCGAAATTTCTTCAAAAGGAACAGATTCACTGAAAGCTATTGTATATGAGTTTGTTTTTAGATGCGTATCTAATATATGCATCATTGATGTATTTCCCGGCTTAATACGCGTGCTTGGAATTAAAATGCTGTATTTAAGAGAGTGTAGTGCAGTAATCATGATATTTTCTTTGAAAAAATATCGTAAAAGGCTGGACAAAGTACTTTCGTCTATGATTTTCTCCACCTCTAAGATAGCCAGGCAGTAGTTCCCCTTCAAGCGATAACCATATGTTTGTGCAATGTCGACGGCATGCTCTTCAGAACATACACCTCGCAAAATATCTTGCATCAGCTGGTGTATTTGTTCACGCTTTAGAGACATTATGTCGCGGCTATGATTGAGCTCATGAATACATATTCCGGTAGCAATAGATAGTAGTTCCGTGCTATCGGCAGAAAAGGTGCCGTTAGGTGGGTTGTAAATACAAAGCCGGCCATCTCCACGTCCATGCTGCAAATCACTCGCAAGTACCTTAATATCCATACCGTCTGATGCGGGCAGTGATATTTCTATACAGATTTGATCTGTATTATTCACAAAATTAATATCTTCCACAGAAAAAAGAGATGTCGGGTATGAGTAATTCAACATAGCTGAATGAGAATAGATACTTGCCGAACATCCTGTCCATTTATGTAGTAACTGAACAACACCCGAAAACCCACTTTGCTCAAATGTTTTATTGAATTCTAATATCACTTCATTTTTTTTGCAAACTTCGTGGGTTAGCTTCGAATAAAAATGCTGGGCAAAAAATCTATCTATAGTCACAAAAGAAAATGTCTCCGGAAGTTCAAAAACGGTAACCTGTAAATCACGAGCGTGTTCGAGAAGTTTCGCGGGATTACCGTATCGAAAAAAAGTCTCATCAATTCCAAGCGCCCCGATCCCAACACGATTACATTCTTCCACAATATGCATTTGAAGTTCAGGATCATCGTATAAAATATATCCTGATGTTAAAATCAGCTCATTGCCTCGCAAGTAATTAATGCCCGTCGGACAGTCTAAACACGCGGTTGCCGTGATATGACGATGAATATTGTTGTGTCCGGATAACAGACGGATACTTTTAAATTCCTCTTGTTGTAAAAAATCACAAATTGGAATCTCTATTGTGAGCACCCCCTTTGCATATATCGTGTATTTATCGTGTATTTATCACTAATTCGACAATATGACATAACAAAATTATAGTAGCACACCTACTTATCGAATGCAATGCCATTTATTGCTTTACATGGCATCCCGTTGTGAAACTCACAGTTTTTTACCGAAATTACGGTAATGTTTTTCGATTTTTAGCATTGATTTTACACGCATTCTTTGTATATTATATATATAAGTTAGTTAAATTTTTTGTCATATTTACCAATTGCTCACATGAATGACCGCTGACAAAAACATTGTGCTTTGGGAATACATACAAAGAATATAGCTAACAAAATAAACTGAAAAGGTAGGTTATCACATGCTAAGAGAATACGAGAATCTCACATGGAATGAATTTGTGGAAGTACGCGATGCCAATACGCTTTTTGCCCTTTCTGTAGGTGCCATTGAACAACATGGACCTCATCTTCCCTTCAATGTCGATCATGTAATCCCATACGAGCTTATGAAACAGCGCATTGCCCCCTTGGTAGATGTGGTTTTGCTACCTCCAATTATATACGGATATCGCTCCCAAACCACAGTAGGTGGAGGAACTTCTTATCCGGGCACTATGCGTATGAGCGCCGAGTCGATTATTTATCCTATTAGAGACATTATATTAGAGCTTTTACGCAACGGTGTAAAAAAACTGCTCATCACGGATGGTCATTTGGAGAACAAATACTTTGTGATTGAGGGAATTGAACGAGCTTTACAGGAATATCACGGAGAAAATAAAATCAGTATCATGTACTCGCAATGGGTAGACTATGTAAAGCCTGAGACACTGGAAACAGTATTTAAAGGCAACTTCCCCGGCTTTGAACTTGAGCATGCCGCTATCAACGAAACATCTCTCATGTTGGCTCTGCGTCCGGACTTAGTTCGCGTTGACAAGCTTCCCAACGAGTGTGCCGATAGACTTTCTCATTATTTCATGTGGCCGGCTCCCACAGACGTCATTACCCCTTGCGGTGCTCTTTCCACGGCACTCGGCTCCAGTGCAGAAAACGGTGAGCTGATGCTTAAAGATATTGTCGAGGGTATGATGAAGGATATCGCGTTAGAGTTTGACAGCTAAACATATTTCGATTTTGAGGAGATAAACCAATATGAATATGGAATATTTGAAAAGAATCCATCTAAGTGATTGTGTGTTGATGATCATTGACTGTCAACATGATTTCTTAGCCGAGGGTGCTCCTTTGGAAAATCCCCGAGGTAGAGCCAAAATCCCAAACATTGTAGCTGCAAGAAAATGGGCCAAGGAAAACGATATTCCGGTTATTTACACACAAGAAGTCCATCGCAAGCAAGAGATTGACTTTGGCGTGGAACTGGAAAGAGAAGACCCAAAACATTGTTTAGAGGGAAGCGTCGGCATAGAGATTGTACAAGAGCTTACCCCGGATGAAGATGACTTTGTGATAGTAAAAAGAAGATATAGCGGGTTTTATCAGACCGATTTGGAAGTGTTGATTCGTGGCCTTGAGAAAAACACTCTAATTCTTACCGGCGTAGACACAAACGTTTGCGTTTACGCCACCGCACTTGATTCACAATATCGTGCATTTCGCACTATAACTTTATCGGATTGTACCGCAGGCACCAGTGAGGAAATTCATCAAGCGTTTTTGGATAATATTAATTATATATTAGGTGAAGTGATGACACTTTCTGAACTGAAAGAAGCAAATCTAAGCAAATAGTTTTAAAACATTTTATGGGAATGAGGAAATTATTATGGCTAAAATGATTTACGGTATTAACGAAAAACCACCTTTAAGAAAAGCTATTCCTTTAGCTTTCCAACAGGTGATTATCACATTTACAGCCCAAGTTGGCCTGGTTTTAGTTTTGGCTTCGGGTTTCGGAATGGATGTGTATGAAACATCTATTCTTATGCAAAGTTCTTTCTTAATTGTTGGTGTTTCCACATTGATTCATACATATGGTATGGGCAAGTATATAGGTAGCAAACTTCCTATTGTTAGCTTAAGTAGTTTTACGCCGGTTGCGACATTAATTGTGGCTGCGGCTGATCCCGATGTTGGTGTAGCGGGTGCTTTTGGTTCGGCTTGCGTTGCCAGTGCGGTGATGTTTTTGTTCGGACCATGGATGATTAAAAAGCTGCATCGTTATTTCCGTCCTGCTCTTACGGGAAGCGTAATACTTGCTGTTGGCCTATGTATTACAGTAACGGGATTTTATAACTTTAATCCCACCAGTCCCGACGTGGGCATAGAGTTTGGGTTTGGCATCGGAGTAATTGTTTTAATTTTGGCCTTGTACTTTTTTGGAAAAGGTATTGTCAAACAATGTTGCGTATTATTCGGTATGATGGGCGTATATCTTATAATGATCGTAATTGGACGAGTGGATCTTACTCCTATTGTTGAAGCAGACTGGTTCTTCCCTGTTCTTCCGTTTGCCTTTGGGTTTAAAGTAGATTGGGGTGTTGTTTTAACCATTGCTATTATCAATATTGGTACAATCATGGAAATGACCGGTGATATTTCAGCACTTACCGCAACAACCATGGACAGGCTTCCCACAAAAGAAGAACTGGCAACCAGTATGCGTGCAGGTGGTATTGGTAGCGCCTTTGCTACTATGTTTAACGGCCCTCCGATAACCACCGGTAGTGGCAACGTGGCCGCCATTGCAATCACTCGAGTAGCTAGCCGTAGCGTAATGTTGTGGTGTGGCATCATGGTAATTGTATTTTCCTTTATGCCTAAACTGTCGCAGTTTCTTTCTTTAATGCCCGCTTCGGTTATTGGTGGTGCAGTTATCATTATGTACGCTCAAATTGCTATAGCAGGCATCAAGGTTATAGCAATGGACACTTTAGATGATCGCATAGCGATGATTCTCACTGTTTCAGTTGGGTTTGGTCTGGTAGGCGCATTTGCTACATCCAACCTTTCTTTCTTACCTCCCGTGTTGGTATCCATGATTACAGGCATTCCCGGTACTGCTATTATCGGCCTTTTGCTCAACATCATTATACCCGACAAAAACAAAGACAAAGATCAAGCCGAGACTGTTGATCAAGCTGAAACCACTGAAAATGTAGAGCAATCTACTAGTGTAGAACAATCTATATAAAAAGACAGCTTGCTTGATGTTCCTTATGATTTACATCTAATATGTTTCTTTTAAAAAGACACCGAGATAACACCCGGTGTCTTTTTATGTGCTAACAATAAATGTAATGCCCAAAAGTTAGACATGTCTATTTTGCCATGAAAACACCGACCTAATTTGTTAGATTTTTAAGTCCAACTTTTTGGAGGTCGGTGCATACAGCTGAGTTTATTATTTATATGAATTATGTTTCGGAAAAGCTTGGTGGAGTATAAACACGCTGTGCCAGCTCCTTGTCAAGCTCGTACAGCGCCTTGGCGTCAGAGCCAAACAGCTTGAATTTTTTAACCAAATCATCGGCGTTTTTCTCTTCCTCGCCTTGTTCTTTTATAAACCAATTAAGGAACTCTATGGTTCGATAATCTTTATCGTCGGCAGCTTTCTCATAGATATTATTGATGGATGCAGTAACTTTTTGTTCATGAGAATATGCGGTTTTCAGTGGTTTGTCATATTCTTTGTCTTTAAATTTGCACTCCGGCGCGTCTATAGGTAAAAGAGTCACTTTCTGGCCGTTATCCAAAAGGTACTGACGAAACAGCATAGCATGGCTCATTTCTTCTTGCGCCTGGACATAAAACCAGTTTGAAAATCCACCAAGGCCAACATTACTATAATAATTTGCCATATCGAAATATAAGTAGGCAGAAAACAATTCTTTTTGCATCTGCTCGTTTAACAGTGCTACTACTTTATTATTCATAGATACCTCTTGATTATAAGTTTTGTTTTGCTACAGGTTTAGGCTTTCCACAAGCCATGCAGATTACAATATTCATACACGGTGTAAGCTTTATCCGGATCAATCACAAAATCTGCTTTTGGTTCATTTGTTGGATGTAATACAACGAACTGTACTTTCCTGCCTTGCTCTACAGCAATCCAGTTGATGAAATGCTCTTCTTGCATAGGATGCAACACTTCACCCACCGCCACATGTAAAACATTACCTTCAAGTGACACGAATGGTACATGTTTCTCGGTGGCAGCGTCGGTGGTGTTTGCAGAAAGCTCTTTCATGTTTTCACCGCAACATACCATTGGAACACCGGCGTCGTTTAATACATAGGTTTGATTTTTACAATGTGTGCACAACATGATTTTCATAGGATACCCCTTTCTTTGCTGACAAGATATATTTAATAGATTTAATATCGTCCATCTATAAAATATTGTATCATATGCTGATGTCGAATACTATGTATTTTTATCAAAATGCTTATTTTTTTATTTTATAGTATATCTGTAATCATTAAGTTCCAGCACGACATCTGTTTTGTTATGGTTTGATAAAACATATTTGATATTCACACTATCAGAATTTTCATAAAATGTCAGAGCTTCTTTTTCTGTTTTACCACCTTTCATTTTACGTGATACCAGCCTGTCTTTTAAAAATTCTTCTTTTGCTGTAATAAAAATACTGAAATCACAATATTTGTTCAGGTTTTTCCATTTTTCGCTGGTGGAAGATAGATAGTTTCCTTCCAAAAGGACGATTTTACTGTTGATAAGAATACTGTCCTGCACAGGTTCATGCAGGTTTCTGTCATAAACAGGAAAATAAACATGAGGTTCTTTTTTTAGGCTAGCCACTTTATTTGTCAGTTTGTCAATATCGTATGTATCTATGGCGCCTTTTCTTGAGGCTAGCCCGTTTTCTGCCAGATAGTCATTATAAAAATGAAATGCATCTATGCCGATGGTTTGAATATCGTGAAAATTCAGGTTTGTTTGTGCTAGATACACTAAAAAATTCACCAAAGTAGATTTCCCTACGGCTGGTGGAGCAGATATAAAAACTAATAATCTTTCATTTTTTGTTTGTTGCATATGGATGATTTTTTCAAGTAGTGGTATAAATATGTTTTTAACATCTTCATCATCAAAAAATCCTTCTACCGAAAATCCATTTACGGTTGAGTTATATTGCATACGATGCCTCCTTGGGTTTTAGTAGTTATTTTCATTGTATTATAAGCCATCAAAAAATGCCATTAATTTTACCGATGTAATAATTATTTGTATATATTCACATATAAAATAAATCTATAAAAAAACATTCAAAAAACAATTGCAAAATATATGTAGATGTAGTATAATAAGTTCGTTGCCAAAAATATAGTATTGCTACACGTGCCGGTGTGGCGGAATGGCAGACGCGGCAGATTCAAAATCTGTTATGGGCGACCATGTGGGGGTTCAAGTCCCTTCACCGGCACCATATTGAATACCCATAAGGGCTTTGGCTCATGTGGGTATTCTTTT
>CAYJIG010000076.1:0-7928 GCA_964370165.1 uncultured Oscillospiraceae bacterium | reverse complement strand
ATATCTTTCCAAAGCGTAACAACATAAAAACCCATCAGAGGCAAAACACCATAGAAAAGAAGAGCTAAAACACAAAAGTTTTTATGAATATCAAGGCGTGTCATGGTGCGTAAAATAAAAGTGATGAGTAAAGATGTTAATAATAGTTGTAGTCCGCTTGCAAGGGCAACGCCTGCCGCATATGTGCCGAATATCCATTCACCCAGCTGCATAGAAGCGCCGATGAAAGCGGTATGTAGTGGTGGATGATGTGCAGTGAAGTCGACTAGGCCAAACCACGTTTCGACTTGGACAAAAACATCTAAGCTCACAAGACCGGGAAAACTTAAAATATAATAAGGTGCCCATAAAACGGCCATTAAAAGAAATAAGCACAAAAAAGAATGCTTTTCGACTCCAAACAAAAAACGGAGTATTTTTTGAAGTTTTGAAGAAGATACGCTCGTAAAAGTTTTTTTGTTATAATTATCCAGCCACACAAAAACGTAGCTTAAAATAATGAAAAAGAAAACCGCAAAACCGGGTAGCATCAAAAATACATGTGTGAATCCGCCACCGCCGGTCATCATGGCGCCCAGTCCTGCACATGTTCCCAATAGCAGTCCACCTGTAATGCAAACATAAAAGCTGCGTTTTTCAAGATGTTTTAAGGCACCAAGATAAAGCTTGTATAAAACAAAAAATAAAATAAGATGAAAAAAACTATTTCCATGCAAAAATAAAGGTGATCCGGGGTACCATGCAAGGGAAAAAGTACTGATAAAAGCTAAAATAGAAACTAGAACTTTTTTATATATGGATTTTCGTGCCGTTTTTTCCATGGTGGATACCTGCCTATAGTAGAAATCTTATTTTGATGTATCGGGGCTTTTTTGCATGTTACAAAGTAGCTCAAACAACTGGCGATGCTTTCTGCTTACAGAATCCAGTTGTATTCCTGTGGTAATGCTAAGAATAGACAGCATCAAAAACACGCCTGCGGCAATAAGCGAGGGGAATTTTGGCACAAGGCCTGTTTGGATATAATCAATAAGTACCGGAACAAAAAATATAACACCTATTGCAACAAATAAAAGTGCAAACAGGCCAAAAAAGGCCAAAGGTCTATACTCACGGTAAAGGTTGAATATCTTCATAAGTACTTTTATGCCATCGGATATGGTGGATAGTTTCGACACACTGCCTTCAGGCCTGTCCGAATATCCCACCGGCACAGATATGATTTTCTGATTTTTGTCAAGGGCGTGGATACTCATTTCGGTTTCTATCTCAAACCCACGGCTTACAACGGGGCAAGTTTTTACAAAACTACGTGAAAACGCACGATATCCCGTCATGATATCCTGCACATCGCTGTTGAAAAGGCTGTTTATCGCCCAGCGCACCACTTTGTTTCCGCTGTTGTGAAACATGCGTTTGTTTTCAGTGAAGTAGGTGGAGTTCAGCCTGTCGCCTATTACCATGTCGTAGCCGTCTTCCTGTACAAGACGCACCATTTCGACGGCTTGCTCCACCGAATATGTGTCGTCTCCGTCTACCATCACATAGCACTCGGCCTCAATATCACGAAACATAGTGCGGATAACGTTTCCTTTACCTTGGCGCTGCTCATATCGCACAATGGCGCCGGCTTCTTTTGCCAGCTTGTCTGTGCCGTCAGAAGAGTTGTTATCATAAACGTAGATATCTGCCTTTGGTAAAGCAGTTTTGAAATCACTCACCACTTTTTGTATAGTAATGCTTTCGTTGTAGCATGGAATCAGCACCGCAACTTTTCCCATATCAATATCTCCTCCACCAAAATTATCATTTGATGTTTGTTATTTTATCATAGATAAAAGATATACACAATGCCGCAAAAGCCTGAGTAAATAAAAAGTTCGCCTTAAAAAACCGAGTTTCTAAGGCGAAGCAGTTTAAATACACTATTGTCGTTATTGTTCGGCGGTTATAAGTCGCATGGTATCTTGTGCTATCATAAGTTCTTCGTTTGTGGGAATAACCAGCGCACGTGCACGAGAGGTATCCTCGGCAAAGTCAAACTCGCCGGTGCCTGTCATGTTCTTTTCGTCGTCATAATGTAGACCCAAGAACTCAAGGCCACGGGTGGTATATTTACGAACACGTTTAGAGTTTTCACCGATACCACCGGTAAATACCACACAGTCAAGACCGTTCATTGCGGCCGAGTATGAACCGATATGTTTTTTGATTTCATAAAATAGCATGCTGTGAACCAAAGCGGCGCGTGCATGGCCGTCGATAGCGGCTGTTTCAATGTCGCGGTTGTCGCTGGAAAGACCGGAAACACCAAGCATACCTGATTTTTTGTTTAAAATATCATTAATTTCGGCGGGTGAGATATTCAGCTTTTCTTGTAAGAACGTGACAACCGAAGGATCGACATCACCCGAGCGAGTGCCCATCAATATACCTGCCAGTGGAGTAAGACCCATGGTGGTGTCGATGGAAACGCCCCTGTTTACAGCGCAAAGGGAAGACCCGTTGCCTAAATGACATGTGACAATCTTAAGCTGTTCTATCGGCAGGCCCATGAAACGTGCCGCACGTAGGCTGACATATTTGTGGCTGGTGCCGTGGAAACCATAGCGGCGCACGCCGTATTGCTCATAATATTCATATGGTACGGGATATACATAAGCAGTAGGAGGCAGTGTTTGATGGAATGCGGTATCAAAAACGGCAATCTGAGGCACGTTTTCACCGAACACTTTTTGTGCGCTACGGATACCAACCACCTGTGGCGGATTGTGAAGTGGCGCCAAAGCGGAAAGCTCGTCAATAGCCTGTATGGATTTTTCGGTCAAAATAACAGAATCGGCAAACTTCTCGCCACCATGAACAACACGATGCCCAACAGCTGCAATTTCGCTTTTTTCTTTCAGCACAGCGCCTTCGCCGTCTGTCATTAGCTCAAGCATTTTAGCAAAAGCTTCGGCATGGGTATCTAGGGGCTCGTCTACCTGCCAAGATTTGTCGCCTACTTTATGAACAACATTAGCGCCTTCGATGCCAATACGCTCACAAAGACCTTTACACATTACATCTTCTGTTGTCATATCAATAAGCTGATATTTTAGCGAAGATGAACCGCAATTAATGACCAAAATTTTCATATAATACTTCCTCCGTTTCCCTGTGGGAAAATTTTATTGACGAGCATATTCTGAATACAAAAAGGAATACTTGGATTATGCATGGAATTATTATATAATAGGAAAAAATACTTTTCAAGCAATGCGGGCAAAGAGTTTTGTAAATAATGTAAATTTATATATGAGAGGTATCTGTATGTTAGAGCTTTTTGAGACAAAGCCGGAACACATAATGATGGAACAAAACAGCCTGCATACAGAAAAAGAACCTATAACAGCAGGCATTATAGCCGAGTATAATCCGTTCCATAAAGGTCATGCATGGCAGGTGAATCGTCTTCGTGAAGGCGGTGTGGATTTTGTGGTGTGCGTGATGAGTGGCTCGTTTGTACAGCGAGCCGAAGCGGCATACCTTCCCACAAATGTACGTGCACAAGCAGCCTTGGCAGGTGGAGTGGATTTGGTTTTGCGATTGCCCGTGCCGTATGCCACCGCATCGGCCGAAGGTTTTGCCAGAGGCGCTGTTGGGCTTTTGAGTGCGCTCGGGTGTGTGGACATATTGTCGTTTGGTGCAGAATGTGACAATAAAGACCAGCTTGAGGATATAGCAAGCGTCCTTATTTCAAAGGAGTTTTCGCCGCTGTTAAAAGCAGAACTTGCCAAAGGAGTATCTTTTGCTGCGGCACGTGCCGCAGCCGCAGAGACTGTTATACCCGGTAGTGCAGAGGTTTTACGCTCGCCAAATAACATTTTGGGTATAGAGTATATCAAGGCTTTGCTTGACGAAGTGCCGTATGCTTTGCGCATGGCTATGCCGCCGGACATACAGTGGCAGGTGGTGGAGGGGCTTTTTGGCAACACCACAGATAGAGAATGTTTGTTTCCACTGCCTATACCGATGCCATTACCACGTGTGGGTGCGGCGCATGACGGTAGTCCTAGAGACGGGTACGCCTCGGCGTCATGGCTAAGAAAATTAGCAAGAGAAAAAAATATAGAAGAATGGGAAACATGGGTGAGCGAGGCATGTATGCCGTTATATAGGAAGGCGCAAAAAGACGGCATGGTGCTGGACTATAACCGATATGAAATGGCTGTCATGAGCCGATTGCGAGGCAAAAAAGCAGACGAGTTTGCAAAATATCCCGGCGCAGGCGAGGGACTTGAGTCACGTATGGAACAAGCAGTAAACAAGGCCACTTGTTTAGAAGAAATGTTTGAGATTGCAAAAAGTAAACGGTTTACCCATTCACGGGTAAGGCGGCTGGCAATTTCGGCAATGCTAGGCTTGCCAAAACACACGCCGGTCATATCGCCGTTTGCTCATATATTGGCCGCAAATGGAAAAGGTTTAGCGCTACTGAAAAGAATAAAGCAAAACACTATGATTCCGGTGTCCACATCTTTGGCGAAACTGGCAAAAACTAGTACGATGGCAAAAGATATGGTACAATGGGAGGCGTCCGCCGAAGATTTGCATGCGCTTTGCCTACAAAAACCCAGACGTGGTGGCGGCGCATATACTCAGCCTGCGGCTATTCAGGGCAAGTCCGGCTTACTTCCTTTCTTTACAAAAACAAAACAGTGAGGCATATATGCACAGCATCAAACCATCCATAAAAGTTACCACACCTGTTTTAATCATCACTGTGGTTTTAGCCATGATGATGATAATCACCAGTGTGGTGTTGCGTATCCCTAAAGATGAATATGTTTATGTAAACCAAGACGCCACATGGCATGTTTTACATACCATGCATTCATATGATAATATACCGGCTTCTGAACATTTGTTTTTGCCACTGGTAACTGCAGACGATGACGCAAGAGGCTTGATTTGGGGCGCCACAGTGGAAAGCGATACGGGGATATTTTACTACACCTCGTTTTGGCCGTCGGGCTTTTTTGTGGCATGGGCGTTCGCCAATATATTTGGTTTGCCGTATGTACCGTCTACACTATATATACTAAACAGTATTTTATATATAGCCTGCGCCGTGCTTGCGGCGGCCGTGATGGTAAGGCTAATGCGTGGGATACTTAATCCTTGCTTTGTGATACTGGGCACGATAGCGCTATATTGCTTTCAGCCGGAAGTTATGCAAAGCCAGGGTGCTGTATATTGGCATCAAAGCCTTACTCAATTGATATTGCTTTTGCAGCTTTTCTTCTTTACACAGTTTTCAAAGAAGAGTGGTAAGATAGGATTTTTCATATGTTGCTTTTTAGCACCCCTGTGTGAGTGGAGCGGACATGTGGCGAATGTGGGCTATGCTCTGCTGATTTTAGTATGGGATGGCTTTGATGAAGAGAAACGTAGTTTTAAACAGCGATTCATGCTGGCGTTTGGAATAGGCCTTACATATATAAGTTCAGTAGGCCTTACAATTTTTCATTACACACGCAGGATATCTTTTGCAGACCTTTTCGGTGCGCTTGGCCTTTCATATTCAGTGCGTGGAGACTCTGACTGGGATCCTTTACTGCAGTATTTTGTTATGCTGTTTCGCAGTCACCGTCCTTTATGGACGATGGTGGGTGTTGCATTCGTAGTGGTGATTGTTTTACCAAAAGCAAGAAAAACGCTGATTGGCATGATAAAAAAGTTTTGGCCGTGGGTTTTTGTGATGGCGTTTCCAATGATTGAAAACTTTATGTTGCGCCAACATGCAGTGGAATATACATATGATCGCATGAAAGTAGTAGTGCCGCTAATTTTAATATTTTTACTGCTGTGTGCTTGTGTTAAAGCGCAGATACAGAACACTGAAAAATGGCAGATAGCCGTAGTGTGTACAATAGGCGTGTGTATGATTGTTGGTGCGACGCAACTATGGCAATATTTACAGGTGCCGAATTATTATGTGGCTATAGAAGAACAAGTGGACGCAAACGGAACCGTGACGCAAAACGACTATTTAGTATATAATGAGCTGCTTGCACAGCGAATATTGTCTATGTATCCGAGAGAAGATAGCTTTTACGGCATGGGACTACAGGTGCGTGGCTACACTAATATTTTGTGGCAAGGTGGTTTGATGGAGATGGTAGACATAGAAGAAACCATCAGCGAGGGTATAGCCAGAGGAAAAAGGTATATTATTTTTCTAAAAGTAGGCGGCGGGGTTTCCAGTACATACAAGTTTTTAACCGCCACGGTGTATGACTCACAAACGGGAGAATATATTGTGCATGACCCGTGGTATGATTACGAGTATGTGCCGGTGGAGGAAGAGGCAGCTTAAAACAAGCAAATAAAGATAATATGAGAATAGCCCAAAAATCTATTTATAAAATGGCTAGGAGTGATATGGTGAGAAAGCCAAAATATGTAGCGCAGTTGATGGGATTTATATTTCTTTGTATAGGTGTAGTATTTGTCTTTTTGGGTATACTTGTAGCAATAGGTGTGATGCATCCATCAAAGCATTCCATGGTGCAAGACAGTACTACAATGACCTTGATTTTTTGTATGATAGGGACAACATTTTGCATGGTGAATGCCGTGCTTGTTGTTGTCTCACGTAAAAAAGAAAATCAACATAATGAACTGATTTCAAACAATAAAAGGGTTACAGGCAAAGTAGAAGAAATTCAATATAAAAGAGGAATTACATTTGGAAAAACATCTCCTTATGTGATTTGCTTTTCTTACTCATTAAATGGTGAAAACTATCGTGGCAAAAGTTGTCTAATATGGGAGAAACCTGATTTGACAGTTGGTGATAATATTGAAATATATGTAAATAATGTTGGCAACAGCACGGTTATGATATAGTAACCATTGTGAGCATACCACGTATATAAAAACAAGCTGACACTTCGCTTAAAATGAAGTGTCAGCTTGTTTTTTGCAAATAAGTTTTCTTTTTTTAAGTGTTGAGACTTTTGTAGGATATAGCTTTATTTGTTATATCCTGATTTTTCAAGTGCTTTGCGTAGCGGCTTGCAAACAAGTAAGGCAGACGCTCCCGAGATAACAGCTTCCAATAACCCGTTTACACTTAAAGTGGTAAGCAAAATGGTGCTCATGGCAATACCAACAATGGAAGAGTATGCATCGCCGAAAAATATCCAAATACCACCTAGTACACCAATAGTGTTCACAAGACTTCCGGCGGCACCCGCAATAACATAACGTATAAAATCAAGCTTTTGAGGTAGCTTTTTCATTAAAAGGAAAATAGCCCCTGTAGCAGTACCTATAAGTATACGAGGTAAAAAACAAATAAGCAGACTACCAAAGTTACCTTGGTTTTCACCTATAGAATAAAAAGGTGTAAAGACAAAAGCAATTACTGCTGAAGATGGCGGTGGCATAAATGTCCAAACAATAAAACTGAACAATCCAAAAAAGAAACCCATTAAGCTACCCATTGCGGGACCCATTAAAATAGCAGTTAAGATAACAGGTATCATTCCCAGTGTGGCAACAATAGGCCCTATGGGCAAAGAACCCAAAGCGGTGAAACAAAAAAGTACTTCGATGGCAAGTAGTATGGAAAACTGAACAAGAGAACGAGTTTTATGTTGTATATTCATTGTTATATGTACTCCTTAAAGATGTTATTTAAGATATTTATAATATCATAAAATAACATATAGTACAAGGATACACACGGCAAGGTGGTAAAAAACAGCCGTAAATATATTGACAAAAGCGATGTAAGTCCATATAATTAGAATCCGTTGCTACTTCTTCAGCAGTGAAGCACAGCAGAACAGTCGTCGGTACTAAAAAAAGAAATTTCAAGAAATTTCAAAAAAGGTATTGACAAAGAGGGGAAGATGTAGTAAAGTTAATTCTTGTCG
>CAYJIG010000075.1:0-7948 GCA_964370165.1 uncultured Oscillospiraceae bacterium | reverse complement strand
TTTTGGTGGGAACAACAGGGTTCGAACCTGTGACCCCTTGCTTGTAAGGCAAGTGCTCTCCCAGCTGAGCTATGCTCCCGTGCACCAAAAACCAACTACTGTATATTAACATGGATATTTTAAACTGTCAAGCGTTTATCGAATGTTTTTTTAACTTTTTTAAAATATTGCTTTTTATCGAAGAAAAAAATTACATAATAAATTATTTGTTTTTATATTTTGCCGAATAAGGATATTATCACATAATATACAGGCGAAACAAAGTGAATATATGTGTATGAATCCATAAAACTATATTGTGACATGTACGTGATGTATTATTTTAAGGCAACATTTTGCTTAAATATACTGTACTGCGTCCTTTATGTATTTTGCGCCTATTATTTCAATAGTAGTGAATTCTTTCATTGATAAGCCGCGCAGATTGTGATGTGGCACAATAGCTTTTTTGAAGCCTATACGCTGTGCTTCACGCAAACGAATGTCCAGGTTTGCCACACTGCGAATCTCGCCACCAAGGCCTACCTCGCCTACCGCCAGCAAAGAATCTGTGACGGGTTTGTCTAAGATGCTGGAAACAAGAGCTAAACACAAGGCTAAATCGCAGGCGGTTTCTGAAAGATACAGCCCGCCAACCACATTTACATATACATCAAGATTTCCCAAAAAGAAACCTGCACGTTTCTCAAGAACCGCCATAAGTAAGTTTGCACGAGAAGCGTCAAATCCGGATGTAGCACGTCGTGGTGTGCCAAAGCCCGACTTTGTGGCAAGCGCCTGAATATCAGCCATAATGGGGCGACTGCCTTCCATTATACATCCGACACAGTTGCCTGATACGCCTATAGGGCGACCCTCCAGCAGCATTTCTGAGGGGTTTTCTATAGGCATAAGGCCGCTGCCTGTCATGTCAAACATTCCTATTTCGTTTGTTGAGCCATACCTGTTTTTTGTGGAACGCAAAATACGATAAGGCAGTGTGCGATCTCCCTCAAAGTATATAACAGTATCAACAATATGTTCCATTACTTTAGGGCCTGCAATAGCGCCATCTTTGTTCACGTGGCCTACGATAAACACCGGGATCTCGTTTTCCTTTGCAAGGCTTAAAAGGCGTGCACTACATTCTTTTACTTGCGACACACTTCCTGCCGAAGATGAAAGAGATGGTGTGTACATGGTTTGTATGGAGTCGATTACAACAAATCCGGGCTTCATTGTATAAATAAGAGAGGTTATTTCATCTATATCGCTTTCGGCTGCCACGGATATATTATCGCCGTTTATGCCAAGGCGACTGCTACGTAGTTTTATTTGGCGTACAGACTCCTCCCCTGTAACATACAAAACAGGTGTGGTGTGGCTTATCGCACCTGAAAGCTGAAGCAACATGGTGGACTTGCCTGCACCAGGCTCGCCACCAAGCAGTACCACGCTTCCCAAGACTATTCCTCCGCCTAGTACTCTGTCAAGCTCGGCGATACCGGTGACGATACGGCTTTGGGTTTCGCTGGTGTTTACCTCGGCTAAAGATTGCGCCACTGCTGTGGAAGGCATGCCTTGTGCCGCCGCACCTGATTTACGACTGTTTTTAGCGGGCTGTTTTGGTGCCACTGCCACCACGTCCTCTACCAAGGTGTTCCACTCGCCACAAGAAGGACATTTACCCAACCAACGTGGGGTTACTTCTCCACATGTGGTGCATACATATATGGTTTTTAGTTTTTCTTTCAAAACAGTTCTCCTTTTTAATCATGGCGGGTTATATATGATGATATAAAAATATTACTAGTGTGTACTTTTTTTGAGATAAAATATTCCGATTATTGCGGCTGAAACCGAACCGAAAGTAACTAAAATGAACGGAAAAAGCGGATTGAGATTATAAAGTGTACCCGAAACAAATGCACCGATAATTCCGCCTAAAGACCTCATGGAGTTGTAAAAACCCATAATTAAATTGCTGTCGTAGCCCTTGCTATCGGTGGATAAAATATTTTGAAGTACAGGCATGCTGATGGCATTAAATGCAAACACCAATACACAAAAGCATATGAACGGAGCAACCTCTGTGAAAAATACGGCTAGTAGCATGCTGACAGAGCAAAGCATGAAAATCACAACGTTGGATTTTTTTACGTTGGTTTTTTTGATGATGTAAAGGCCGACTGTCCCGTTTGCAATAAGTGTTATTATTCCCATTGCACCTTTTAGAGCGCCGTTATAACTTGACGGAAATGAAAAAATATCTCTCATGTAATAATTAAAGCTTTGATCAAAGGCGGTGAACGACATGTTTTGAAGAGCACACATTAAAAATATAGATACTAAGCTGGCAGTTAAAAACTGCTTTCCGGCAATAAAAGAAGATAAAGGGTTTGCTTTCTTCATTAAAGCGTTTATTTTTAGCTTTTGTTCATCTGATTTTGCGTCGTTCTTGCAAACCCAAAAGAATGCTACACCGCAAAAGCACAGTAACCCCACCTGTGTGAAAACCGATAAATAAGGGTTATACGCGCCGATTGTGCCACCTATTAGATATCCAAATGCGCCAAAAACTGACTGTATGGTGACGTTGACGGTTAGATAATATCCTCTTTTTTCATCAGGTAATGTATTCACCAGATAAGTCAACATGCTTACAAGTACTCCGCCTGCAAATATACCTGTGAACATTCTTACAAGGATAAACTGCCATTCGGTGGTTGAAAATGCAAACAATAGCTGTCCCAGACCGTATCCGATGGAGCCTATTAAAAGAGAAACCCTACTGGATATATACCCATTAATTTCACCCCAAAATGGAGAAACGATAAAGTTCATAAGCATCATGGCTGCCATTGCGTACCCAAACATATAGTCTCCGAGGTTTAGGTTTTTAAATATAGTAGGTGTCACAGGATGGGTAAGGTTTGCGCCGATGTTCATCATTGCGCATGTTGTTAAGAAAAAAAACAGTCTTTTTTTATCGCTCAAAGTGGTTTTCTCTTTTCATTAATAGTATAAAAGTTTAAAAATTAAATACGAGTGTCCAGTAAATCTGCATACTTTGTAAAGAAAGCTTCGAATGTACCCTCGTCCAAAGAATCACGTATTTTTTGCATGAGGTTATTATAAAAATAAAGATTGTGCATTACACCAAGACGTTTTCCAAGTACTTCCTGCGCACGATATAAATGCCGTAAATACGCACGTGAATATGTTTTGCACACCGGGCACTCACACGCAGTATCTATCGGTAAGTCGTCCTCTGCATACTTTGCGTTGTTGAGGTTGCGCACACCTTCCCATGTATACAAATGCCCATGACGTGCGTTGCGGCTGGGCATGACACAGTCGAACAAATCCACCCCTCGTTTTACTGCATTTAGGATATTTCCGGGTGTTCCCACACCCATAAGGTATCTTATTTTATTGTCGGGCATATGAGGCTGTACTGTTTCAATGACATGATACATCTTTTCAGTAGGCTCACCCACAGCAAGCCCGCCTATAGCATATCCATCAAGGTCCATCTCGGCGATAGTCTTCATGTTGTCGATACGAATGTCGTCAAAGTCGGCCCCTTGGTTTATGCCAAACAATAGCTGATGTGGGTTTGTTGCGGCGCCTTCGTCTTTTATGCGGCGCATCTCGTCTTGGCACCGTTTTAGCCATCTTATAGTCCGCAAGCTACTTTCTTTTGCATATTGGTATGGTGCGGGGTTTTCCACACACTCGTCAAATGCCATGGCTATGGTAGCGCCCAAGTTGGCCTGAATGCGCATGCTTTCCTCAGGCCCCATAAAAATCTTGTGCCCATCAATATGCGAGGCAAACGACACACCCTCTTCGGTGATTTTATTTAGCTTTGCAAGACTGAACACCTGAAACCCACCGGAATCGGTAAGTGTAGGACCCTGCCACGCCGTGAACGGGCCAATACCTCCCCTACGAGCAACCAGTTCGTCGCCCGGCCTTAGATGTAAATGATATGTGTTGCACAGCATCACCTGACATCCTACTGCCTTTAAATCTTCCGACGAAAGCCCACCTTTTATGGCGGCCACTGTAGCCACATTCATAAAAGCCGGCGTTTGAAAACTGCCGTGAACAGTATCAAACTTGCCCCTGCGGGCATTGTTATTTTTTGAAATTAAAGTAAACATAAAGTCTCCTGTTGGTTTTTTACATTTTAGATAAAAACGACGATGAATCGAACAGTAAAGCGTATATGCTTTACTCAAATAATAAACATAGCATCGCCAAAACTAAAAAATCTATATTTTTGACGAATGGCTTCATTATAGGCGGCCAAGGTGTTTTCTCTGCCGCAAAAAGCAGACACCAGCATAATAAGGGTGCTTTCCGGTAAGTGGAAATTTGTGATAAGTCCGTCGATGGCTGAAAACTTGCATCCCGGATATATGAATATATCGGTCTCGTCGCTTGAAGCCTTGATGGTGTTGTGCTTTGCCATGACAGACTCAAGTGTTCGGCAGCTGGTGGTTCCCACTGCAATCACTCGTCCGCCTTGTTTTTTTGTCTCGTTTATTGCGTTGGCGGCGGTATTGTCTATAGTATACCATTCGGAATGCATGTGATGATTCTCTATATTGTCTTCCTGAACAGGCCTGAATGTACCAAGACCAACATGTAGCGTTACTTCGGCAAATTTCACACCTCTATCTTTAAGTTTTTGCATTAAATCAGGGGTGAAATGCAGGCCGGCCGTGGGTGCGGCGGCACTTCCGGGATGTTTTGCGTACACTGTTTGGTATTGGCTGTTTTCTGAAAGTTGCGTTTTTATATACGGAGGCAACGGCATGTTTCCAAACTGGTCAAGTTTTTCGTATAAATTAGTAGTATCATAGTAAAAACGTACAAGTTTTCCGCCGTTTTCCAGTGTTTTCAACACCTCAGCAGTAAGGCTACCGTCGCCAAAAGAAAGCTTTGTGCCTTTCTTCATGCGCTTGCCGGGCTTTGCAAGACACTCCCATTCGTCTTTTTTTTCTTCGTGTAGCAAAAGTAATTCGCACACACCGCCTGTGCCGGACTTTTGCCCTATTAGGCGGGCCGGAAGTACCTTGCTGTTGTTTACCACCAAAAGATCGCCCGGATGTAATAAATCAGGCAACTCGCTGAAAATATGATGTTGCAGATCACCGCTGTGTCTTGCCAGGCATAAAAGACGGGAGGAATCCCGCGGCTCTGCCGGAGTTTGTGCGATTAATTCTTGTGGTAAGTCAAAATAAAAATCTTTTGTTTGCATAAAAACCTTTCTAAACTAGCAATCGGTGATAAACCGATGTTTGTATATTTTTGGTGATTTAGCTGAAATCATGTTTGGTTTACAGCCACCACTTGACAACATTGTGAAATGAGTGATATATTAAATCATATAGATTTCCGGAGGCGCAATGTTGAATAGTAGCTCTGCATCTGGCTTGCCAAAGCCTAAAGATGTGGTGCGAAAGGCAATGTTGCCGAAGAAAACGGCTGGCAGTTCGTTTTCTGGGTTCGTATCCTAACAGGAGCGAAACTGTCGCGTAGATAAGCTATGCGAAGTGCCGGAATATCTCATGCGAGTTCTATTATATTGCATGTACTGCCGGTTTACAAGCCGGCTTTTATTTTTTATACGGAAATAAAAGCACATTTTTATTTTTAAAGGAGATTTTATTTATGAAAACGTATAAGGTTGGGATTATTGGAGCGACCGGCATGGTTGGACAACGTTTTATCACTCTGCTTGCACAGCATCCGTGGTTTAAGATAGAGGTACTTGCGGCATCACCCCGCAACGCCGGTAAAACCTATGCTGAAGCAGTAGACGGCCGCTGGGCTATGAAAGGCGAGATTCCTTCATTTGTTTCTGAGATGAAACTATATGACGCAACAGCAGACGTAAACACTATTGCAGGCCTTGTGGATTTCGTGTTTTGCGCGGTAGACATGCAAAAAGATGAGATAAGAGCACTGGAAGAAGCCTATGCAAAGGCCGAGTGCCCCGTAATGTCAAATAACTCGGCACATCGTGGAACAAAAGACGTGCCTATGATTATTCCTGAAATAAACTCGGAGCACAGTGAGATTATAACCTCGCAAAGAAACCGCCTTGGAACAAAACGTGGCTTTATCGCTGTGAAGAGCAACTGTTCTATACAAAGCTATGTTCCGGCGCTTCACCCGTTGATGGAATATGGACTTGAAAGCGTGCTGGCGTGCACATATCAGGCTATTTCAGGCGCAGGCAAAACCTTCGAAACATGGCCGGAAATGGTGGATAATGTCATCCCGTTTATTGGCGGCGAAGAAGAAAAAAGTGAAAAAGAGCCACTGAAAGTATGGGGTACGATAGAAAACGGTGAGATAGTAGATGCGGCCTCGCCTTCCATCACCACACAGTGCATCCGTGTTCCGGCAAGTGATGGACATATGGCTGCGGTGTTTGCTTCATTTAAAGAAAAACCAAGCATTCCGGACATCTTAGAAAAATGGAAAAACTATAAATCAAAACCTCAAGAGCTTGGCTTGCCCAGCGCACCAAAACAATTCCTTACTTATTTTGAAGAAGAAAATCGTCCTCAAACAAAACTGGATCGTGACCTGGAAAACGGCATGGGAGTTTCTATTGGACGCCTTCGTCCGGACTCGCAGTATGATATAAAATTTGTCTGCCTTTCACACAATACTGTGCGTGGCGCAGCCGGCGGTGCAGTAGAAATGGCCGAATTATTGGCAGCTTTGGGATATTTGGATTAATCTTTCAACAAAATAAACATCGTAGATACGACGACAAAAACACAACTGTTGAAAAGTAGTTAAAATTGTTGAAGAAAGGTGGAAAAAGTATGAAAACACAACTGTTTAAAGGTTCTGGTGTGGCGATTGTGACACCGATGATGGATAATGGAGATGTGAATTTTGACGAGCTGGGTAAATTGATAGATTTTCAAATCGAAAATTCTACTGATGCAATTGTTATATGTGGTACCACCGGTGAGGCCTCTACATTGAACGATACCGAACATATGGATGTGATTGGATACTGTGTAAAAGCAGTAAATGGACGTGTACCTGTTATTGCCGGCACGGGCGCAAACGATACTCGTCATGCCATAGAGCTGTCAAAAGGCGCTCAGCAGTGTGGTGCAGATGGTTTGTTACAGGTAACTCCATACTACAACAAAACCAGCCAAAGAGGGCTTATTCAGCATTTCACAGCAGTGGCAGATTCCACAGACTTGCCGGTAATATTATATAATGTACCCTCACGCACAGGTATGGGCATAGCAGTGAATACATACGTGGAACTGGCAAAGCATCCTAAAATATGCGCCACAAAAGAAGCCAGCAGTGACATTTCTCATATTGCAAATATTGCGGCGGCTTGTGGTGATAGCTTGGCCATTTATTCGGGTAATGACGATCAAGTAGTGCCACTGATGTCTTTAGGTGGATATGGCGTTATCTCGGTTTTGGCGAATATTGTGCCGCAGGAAATGCACGACTTGTGCAGTTTATACTTTGAGGGTAAAACAAAAGAAAGTCTTGACATACAGCTGAAATATATGCGCTTAAATAACGCCATGTTCTGTGATGTCAACCCCATTCCGGTAAAAGCAGCTCTAAATATGATGGGATATGCAGCAGGACCGTGCCGTGGACCTTTGGTCGATTTGGGCGACGCTGAAAAAGCAAGGGTGGAAGCTGAGCTGAAAGCAGTGGGTCTTATATAGGTTTATTTTACCATAAAAGCTGACAAATAGGATGATACCGTACAAATAAGGTGGCACAGTTGCAAACCCTTTTTGTACGGTATTGCTTTATTGTGAAAACAGCTGTAAAATATAATGATAGGATATAAAAACAAGTATTTTTACTATATTGCATTTAATTAGCATAAGGAGAAATTAGTAATGATTAAAATAGCCATTCAGGGAATTTGTGGGCGCATGGGCGGCGT
>CAYJIG010000074.1:0-7979 GCA_964370165.1 uncultured Oscillospiraceae bacterium | reverse complement strand
TTTTGCGTGTCCAGATTTTGCAAACGATAAAATCCTGCATCATCTACACTATAGCTTTCTTTTACCAGACTACTTTTTTCTGAAAGTTCTTTATATTTTGCCTCTACCAGCATAGACGGAGTTATGGTAAGTATATCGTAAATGAAATTCTTTTTCAGTCCTCTTCCGTATAGGCCCGGCAGGCGCACAATAAGAGCGTCGGGATATTCCTCCCTTACCCAGCCTTCCAGTGTATACCTGTTTTTTCCGTACGCAGGCGCATCGGTATTGTCTATCACGGTGTCTTCATACACACCCATAGGTTTTGGGTAAATATCCACTGTGCTTATCAGCACCAGCCTTTCAGGGCGCATTTTGCGTATGTTATCCATGGCGGTTTCTGCTCGTTGCAAGTCGGCGTTTGGGTCGGCATTCGCCAAAAACTTTTCTGCCGGCATCCCACTGTATACAACATAGCCGTTATCCGCACCATAGCTATCTTGTATATTCTTCGAATTATACCAGTTATCAAACGTATGTGCCGCCGCTAAGTTTCCGCCTACAAACCCGCTATATCCCACCAATGAATACTTCATAATCCACCCCGTCACTCTCTTTGAGCATATTTATCGGTACACCCTTAATTGTACTTCTTTACCCATTAAAATGCAAGGAAACCTCGCTAAATATCCGTTTTACCGCCTGCCGTCGGGATATCGTTTTCTTTCGGCGCTATTAACAACTCCCCGTCGATGTGGCGTTGATGGTTTCCGCTTTGCCGTCTGCTGCCCACGCTGTGGCGGTTCCGGTCTTTTTGCTATCCTGATGGGTGTCACTGCTTTAGCGGCCGCCAGGCGCCTCATTCGCTTTTTTTCATGTTTTCGCTGAACGTATATCTTGCGAGCCACAAACGCCGCAGCTCCTGCCAAAGGCATGGCTAAAAGTAACCAGAACAAAACCGGTTCCTCCCTTGCCATGCTTTGCAAGAAGTTTTGGTCGTAGGTGTTGCCGGCCAAGATTTCTTCCAGTCCTGTATATGGCAATGGCATTTCGTAAATCACACCACTATACTGCACGCCTACATCCTGCGGCAATATCAAGGCCACATTCGGCGCAAACACATCCCCCATGATATACTGCTGTGGTATTTGCACCATCGTTTCCACCATGTCTGCACTTACCCCATTATGCAATAACACCTCGGCGCTATCTTTTGCATATACTTCAATCTCACCCAGCGGCACCGCACCACCACCATATACCGGGACCATGGTTGTTTGCATGTCTGCCAAAGAAATTTCCGCTTTGTGAAAGTTAGTAAAACAATATGCCATAAGCTCTTCGGTAGCACGAAACTTTGCCGCACTGGACGCGCCTGATAATATCACACAAACCAGCTCGCTATCACCTTGTAGTGCACTGGTGACAAGGGTGGATTTTGCCTGGTCGGTATATCCTGTTTTACTTCCGGTAACACCCGGCACATAATATGAACTGCCTTGTCTTACAACCAAATTATCACCGTATAAAGTGCGTGCGCTTCTTTTGTTCGTGGCCGCCATGTCGTGCTGTGTGCTGGCCCAAAGCTCTTTAAATCCCGGCACCGACATGGCCCATCTGGTGATCATCGCCATGTCATAAGCCGACACATAATGCGCATCATCCGGCTGGCCGCTGGAGTTTACAAAATTACTGTTTTCAAGGCCCAGTTCCTGCACCTTGGCATTCATCATCCCTGCAAAATCCTCCATGCTTCCGGCAATGTATTCTGCCAGCACATGAGCGGCATCGTTGGCACTTTCTATGTGTGTGGCGTACAGTAAATCTTCCAGTGTCATCTCTTCGCCAACTTGCAACGCAATCATGCTGGCGTTTGGCATCAGCGCATCTATCGCCGATTGCGACGTTGTTATCAGTGTGTTTTTTTGCGCTTCATAATCTACATTTTCCAGCACCAATGCCATGGTCAATATTTTTGTGATGGACGCAGGATACTGAATTTCATGGATGTTTTCACCCAAAAGCACTTGCCCTGTTTTTATGTCCATCACCACATATGCACCCGCCGATACCGTCACGGGTATTTCTTGTGGCGTGTCTATAGATATCTCTGCCGCTTTTACAAGGTATATGGGTGCACATAATATTATCACAAAACAAACAGAAATTAGTTTTATTATATTTTTCATGTCACCCTCCTTTGCGCAGATTTATCAAATCGTTTAATTTATTATATACCCTAGTACCCTAGCCATCAAAACTATTCTCTTAAACCACGTTTTATTTTTTGCTTTTTTAAACAGAAAGCTTTATAATAAAGGCTAGTGTATAGTAGTAAGTTTTATCATATACCAAGGAGATTTATATCATGCTTCCTGCTTTATATATTGTTGTTCCCTGCTACAACGAAGAGGCTGTTTTGCCTCTCACATGCAGTTTGTTTTTAGATAAGCTGACTTCTTTGATTTCAGGCAAACGCATTTCTGAAGATAGCCGTGTTTTGTTTGTCAACGACGGCTCGAAAGACGACACCTGGAATATTATACAAAACCTAAGCCGTCAAAATCCACTTTACCAAGGGATTTCCCTTTCACGCAACCGTGGCCACCAAAACGCACTTTTAGCCGGGCTGATGTGTGCTAAAGAGTATGCCGATATCACCATTTCAATCGACGCCGACGGCCAAGACGACATAAACGCCATGGACGACATGATAAGCGAATATGAAAACGGCTGTGATGTGGTATATGGTGTGCGCAGCAAGCGTGATACCGACACGTGGTTTAAACGCAACACCGCCGAGGGTTTTTACAAAATCATGCATAGGCTTGGCGCTGATGTTGTGTATAACCATGCCGACTATCGCCTGCTAAGCAAAAGAGCTTTAAACGGCCTTGCACAGTTCAAGGAAGTGAACTTATTTTTACGTGGGCTGGTGCCCTTGGTCGGATATCGGTTTTCCAGTGTGTACTATGAGCGACACCAGCGTATTGCCGGCGAAAGCCACTATCCTTTAAGGAAAATGTTGGCTTTTGCATTTGATGGTATCACCAGCTTGTCTATAAAACCTATCCGCATGGTTACCTGGCTTGGGTTTTTCCTGTTTTTCGTCAGTTTAATAGCCATTATTGTGGTCATTGTTCAGCACATTCTTATCCCAAACTCTACTGTGTGGGGATGGTCCAGCACATGGTGCGCAATATTCTTCATGGGCGGAATCCAGCTACTGTGCTTTGGCGTCATCGGCGAATACATAGGAAAAATATATAACGAGACAAAATCTCGGCCACGCTTCATTGTAAGCGAAAAAACATTTGATAAAGAGGATATAGATTTAAATGAAAACTGATATTATATTTGATTTAGACGGCACCATCATTGACCCTGTTGAAGGTATCACAAACGCCGCAAAATTCGCCCTTGAACAGCTGGGTATCACCGACGTGTCACAAGACAGCCTCAATGCTTTTATCGGCCCACCTCTGATGGAAACATTCACCCAGCAGTTTCATCTCAGCCGTGAAGATGCCATTTGTGCCATCATGCATTTCAAGGAACACTTCAAGGAGCACGGCCTACATCAAAACACTCTGTTTCCCGGCATAGCACATATGCTGGCAACATTACAGCTATCGGGAAAACGTCTTTACATCGCCACCACAAAACCTGTGGATTTTGCCGAGATTATTTTAGATGATTTTGGTATAGTACCGTATTTCACTTTTATCTGCGGTAGTCCTCCCGAAGATATCGGTCTGCCCAAAGATGAAGTTTTATCTTTGCTGTTTTCCCTGACTGACGTAGATGCCCAAAACGCTGTCATGGTGGGCGATCGTCGCCACGATGTTTCGGGTGCACATGCACACAACGTGCCTTGCATCGGTGTTGCTTATGGCTACGGCGGCGAAAAAGAACTACAGTCTGCAGGTGCCGATCATATAGTACATACCGTGTCTGAGCTACAAGATCTTTTACTTACACTTTAAATATTTCGAACTTGTTTTCTTTTACAAAAAACCCTCTTAACGAAAGGCCATGCCTTTTGCCGGAGGGTTTTTGTTATTTATCGTATGCTTTATTTTAGGTTATTCATCGTCGTGGTCATGGCCACAGCCACAACCGCACTCATCAATCTCTACTTCGATCTTCTCGCCACAAGCAGAGCACACTACATTGCCTGACACCACTACTTCTTCATCCACATGTATGGATTCTTCACAGTTGGGGCATACAATTTCATACATTTCATCTGTAAGGTTTCCTATTGGGTCCCCAAACATTTCTTCTTCAACCACGTTAAGGTCTTCGTCAATTTGTTCCACAGCATGGTACAAATCGCCCAGATCTTCTCCGATAGCTTCTACATCACCGGCCATCTCGCTCATCAGCTCCAGCATTTCTTGAATAACACGAGTTTCTTTTTGTTCTGCATCCAGGCCAAGCCCTTCTGCCAAGCCTTTGATGTAAGCTGCTCTTTCCACAAGATTCATATTTTGCTCCTTTTTATAGTGTCATGAATTTTTCACAACAAACTATCTTCTTTATGCGCGCTCCATATATTCGCCTGTACGGGTGTCGATACGAATAGCCTCGCCCTCATTGATAAACAGCGGCACACGTACCTCGGCGCCGGTTTCTAATGTGGCGGGTTTTAAGGTGTTGGTAGCTGTGTTGCCTTTCATTCCTGGCTCGGTTTCAGTGATGGTAAGCACCACAAAGTTTGGAGGCTCTACACCAAACACGTTGCCTTTGTAGCTAAGCACCTTTACGTTTTCGTTTTCTTTCACAAACTTAAATGCATCGGGAAGTACCTTTGCGTCCAGCGGAATCATCTCGAAT
Organism: uncultured Oscillospiraceae bacterium; assembly: GCA_964370165.1. GTDB lineage: Bacteria > Bacillota > Clostridia > Oscillospirales > Ruminococcaceae > JAAYCI01. The sequence goes on along the minus strand of CAYJIG010000074.1, from coordinate 3,161 downwards.
GTTTCGTTGTCCATGAAATAATACAGTCCACCGTCTTCGTAAGAATATTGCATCTCACGACGCTCTATCTGTGCTGCGGGGAACCTGTCTGTAGGGTTGTATGTGGTTTCCACCACCGAGCCTGTAATCACGTTGCGGATTTTGGTGCGCACAAACGCGCTGCCTTTTCCGGGTTTCACGTGCTGAAACTCTACCACCTGCAACACGTTGCCGTCTTGCTCAAATGTACTGCCGTTTCTAAAATCGCCTGCTGATATCATTATACATCCTCCAAAATTGGGCCTAGCCCATTGTAATTCACTTAATTATAACACTTATATTTTATCCCATCTAACCACTTTTTTCAAGCTATTTCACAGTATCTTAATTTATATCGTGTATGTTTAAAATTCTCAGCTCTTGCAAACGAGACAAAATTCTTCTGTAAGCTTGTGGATTTGAGCAACAAATGGTGTGCATATGCTCGCCATCTGTCAAAGAAGACAGCAGCCTTACGTCGTTTATTGCCACTTTTTTTAAAAACTCATCCACATCAAACCGGCTTCGAATATTTAAGTCTTGCGTGATGGTTCCATACAGTTTATGTTCAACCGATACATTCACCACCACTCCTCCGTTGTCCACGATGGTATACAGTTCTGCCTCCAGCTGGCCTTTATCATGCTTGCAAGACAAAATATAGGTATCTGCTTCTATGTCGTCTCCTGAAGTTTCCATCAAGTATCCCTTTTGCGTGGCCACAATATCATGTCCCGAGGCACGCAGCAGCGATATATCACCCACTATCACCTGCCTTGAAACCTCAAAATGTTCCGCTAAGTTTCCGGCACTCATTGGTTTCATATCCATCTGTAACAGCTTTAAAATTTCCGCTCTTCGCATTTTTGGACCCATCTTGGCATACCTCCCGGAGAATTTATCACTTTATGTTATACCCTTTTGTACATTGTATATAATTTTTTACGCCTTTTCAACTTTTTAAGCAATTATCTTACTTTTTTATATAAAATAGCTAGCCAATATAAAAGACCGAGTTTATAAAACCCGATCTTTTTACGATATTATTAAGTTTTAGTCACTCACATAGGGCATTAGTGCAAGATGACGTGCGCGTTTGATCGCAATGGTCAATTCACGCTGATGCTTTGCACAGGTGCCTGTAACACGCCGAGGAATGATTTTTGCTCTTTCGCTTGTGTATTTACGCAGGCGAGATATGTCTTTGTAATCAATATACGGCACACGGTCTACACAAAAGCTGCAAACCTTGCGACGTCCACGACGGGGGCCGCCCCGTTCATTTCTCTCATAAGCCATTTGGCCAAACCTCCTTGATAATTAAAACGGAAGATCTTCACTCTCATCAATCACAGCAAAATCCTCCGGATCACCGGCGGAATAAGACGTTTGCTCTTGTGCCACCGGACGTGGAGCTTGTGTGTAAGCACCACCGCCTGCAGTTTGTGCAGATGATTTACTTTCTGCAAAATGCAAGTTGTCCGCCACAATTTCATAAGCTGTGCGCTTATTCCCTTGTTTGTCTTCATACTGCCTTGTTTGTAAACTACCGTTTACTGCAATCAGCTGGCCTTTGCGGAAATATTTACTGGCAAAATCCGCTGTAGCTCGCCACGCCACCACATCCAAAAAGTCTGCTTGGCGTTGTTCGCCGGCCTTTACAAAATTGCGCTCACAGGCAATACGCATTCTCACGACACTAAGATCATTCGAAGTTTTTCGCAGTTCGGGATCACTTACCAAGCGTCCCATCACAGCAATCACATTCAGCATCTTACTCCACCTCCTGTGTTACCGCTTCTGCTGCGTCCTCCTGTGCCGGTTTGCTTTCTTCCGCTTTGGCGGCTTCGGCTGCTTTGGCTTGTTCGGCTGCTTTGCGGTCTGCTTGCGCTTTAGCTGCGTTTTCTTTGGCTTGAGCCAATTTTTCAGCTGCTTTTACACGAGCGTTTTCCATCACTTCATCTTTTGCGATGATAAGTGTGCGTAGCACACCGTCAGTGATTTTGTATACACGATCAAGCTCTGCGGGGAAATCCGCTTCACTTGTGAAGTGAATCAGTGTGTATACACCGTCTGCTTCCTTGTTGATAGGATACGCCATACGACGTTTTCCCCACTCTTCCACGGTATCGATAGTTCCGTTAGCCTCTATCAGGCTTTTGAACTTACCTACAACCGCTGTAGTGGTTTCCTCATCAAGTTTTGCACTGGTAACCAACATTGTCTCATACATGGGCATTTTCTTTGCACCTCCTTCTGGACATATGACCCTTTTCAGGGCAAGGATTTTTTCTCTTACGAGATCGGACATAAATAAATCGGCCTTGCAAATACAGCCTGCAAAAGCCTTGCACGTTATTATAACAGCAATCATTCTTATATGTCAATACCATTTTTCACATTAAGGCATATATTTTTTGCTGTTTGCGTGATTTCCACCTATATCATACCACAAACCAAACCATTCACATTATTGTAAAATGTGAAATGAAGGCATGATTGGTTGTTTTTTTATGCCGTATACGTTATAATACAGACTATTAGCCAAAAGAATTACATATACTTTTACCTTTAAATTTGAGGTGCATTTGTTGTGAATAATCAAAAACCCACAAACTCTACCGAGAGACCTGCCCCGCGCGGTTCGTCCTCTCCTTCGTCTAACAATAAAGCTTATGTGTCAAAACGCAAACAACGTCGCGCCAAGAAAAACAAACAGCGTGCCATAGTTTTGCTTGTTTCTGTTGCGTTTATATTGGGCCTTGCCTGGGTGATTACCGGCATAATTTCCGAGTTTAGCAACCCTTTTGAAAGCTTGGCCACCTCTGATTCTCAAGCACAGTCTTCATCCGCTGTATCTGTTGCGCCCGAGCTTCCCACGGCTGATCCTTCTTTGCCCGGGGCCGAAATACCCAGCGTGGATAACACCGGATGGAACACTATAGGCCCCTTGGAGCAAGATCCCACCGCCATGACAGTGCTTTCTCCGGACAGCCACATGATAGCCCTGCCTGAAAACGGCCGAGTGGATATGTCTTACTTTAACACCAGCGTTTTTGTTGGCGATTCTATCACACAAGGCCTGTTCATTTATCCAAGCTACGGTATCCCAAACGCTAACTTTTGCGCATATCTTGGTGTCA
>CAYJIG010000073.1:0-8205 GCA_964370165.1 uncultured Oscillospiraceae bacterium | reverse complement strand
CCCATAATGCTCATCAGTTTTAGCTTACCCATATATATGACCATTCCTTTTCATTACTATGCGGCGTATTTGATTTTCCCTACACTTTTTCAATATACGTATCGGGAGCATCCTCGTTAAACGGCTCGCTTGCCCACATCACCGTCACCAAATCGTCCTCGCCCACATTTTCAATGTTGTGTGTATATCCCGGCGGAATATCCACCACTTCCAGTGCCTCGTCCGACACGTTATACTCTATCACTTCGCTGCTGTTCATATTCCTGAAACGAATCACCGCCTTGCCTTTCACCACAAGGAACTTTTCGTTTTTGGTATTGTGCCAGTGGTTGCCTTTCACTATGCCCGGCTTTGTCACGTTCACGCTCACCTGACCGCCGGCACCTATACGCAAAAACTCTGTGAAGCTTCCACGCTCGTCGCTGTGTGTTTCAAGTGGATACGAATACCCATCTTGTGGCAAAAATGAAAGGTATGTAGCCCAAAGTTTACGTGTCAGCTCGTCGCCCATGTTCGGCACACCCAGCGTGGTACGTGTTCTGGCAAAGCTACGCAATGTACCGGCCAGCCAGCCCAGCGCCACTTCATATGTGGGATCAATACCATATACCGTATATCCGTTTTCTGTACTTTTAGGCGATTTATTTGTGTCTTGCGCCATGCACGAAATAAAGCTGCTCACCACATCGTCCACATAACAAATAGGAAAACTATACGCCATATCACGCACTTCAATAGGCAGTCCCCGTGCAATGTTATAGCAAAACGTGGCCACCACAGTGTTGTAGTTTGGCTTGCTCCATTTGCCAAACACGCCCGGCAACCGATAAATAAATACTTCTGCATCGCTTTTTTTGCTGTATTTTGCCACTGCGCTTTCGGCTTCTTCTTTGCTTTTACCGTAGTCGGTTCCGTTACCCACCTGCGCAGTAGAGCTCAATAGCAGCGGCACACAGCGTCCATTGTCCATCAGTGCATCCACCAGCCGCTTTGTCAAGTCTCTGTTTCCGTCGTAAAACTCTTCGGTATTTTGAGGGCGGTTTATCCCCGCCAAGTGGAAAACAAAATCTGCTTTTTGCGCATATTCTTCCAGCTGGTTTTCGCCCGAGTCCACATCCAGCAGTAAAAGATTTTCATAGCCCATTGTCCTAAGAGACGCCACAAGGTTTCGGCCTAAAAAGCCCGCCGCGCCTGTGATAAAAATATTCGACTCTTTGCTGATAGAGTAAGATTTACACTTATGCTTTTCCAAGTTTTTCAAGCTCCTTTCGCACATATGCAAGCTCTCTCAATTTTTCCACCACACCGTCTACATCAAGGCGATGTGTGTTGTGGCTGGTATATGGTTGTGGAGTCTCCACGGCTGTGGTTCCTTCTACAAAATATTTATCATAGTTTAAATCACGGTTATCCGCCGCCACTTTGAAATAGTCACCAAGGTCTTCGCTGTGCATTTTTTCCTCGGCAGTCAATAGTGTTTCATACACTTTTTCGCCGTGACGATCCCCGATGATTTTTGTGCCTGTATCGCCAAAAAGCACCTGCACACCACGCGCCAAGTCCTCTATGGTAGACGCAGGACTTTTTTGCACAAACAAGTCTCCGGGTGAGGCGTTTTCAAACGCAAATATCACAAGATCCACCGCCTCGTCAAGGCTCATTAGGTATCGTGTCATGTGAGGGTTTGTCAGGGTAAGTGGCTTGTTTTGCTTTATCTGGTCGATAAACAGCGGTATCACACTTCCTCTTGACGCCATGACGTTGCCATATCTCGTACAGCAAATTGTGGTTCCACTTTCTGCGGCGGTACGTGCTTTTGCCACAGTCACTTTCTCCATCATCGCCTTTGATATACCCATCGCATTTATCGGGTAAGCCGCCTTGTCGGTGGAAAGACACACCACTTTTTTCACTCCGGCTTCAGTTGCGGCGCTCAGCACGTTATCGGTGCCGATAATATTTGTCCTCACCGCTTCCATCGGGAAAAACTCACAGCTGGGCACCTGCTTCAGCGCCGCGGCATGGAAGATATAATCCACCCCTTGTACCGCGTTCTCTACCGTGCCAATGTTACGCACGTCCCCGATATAAAACTTCACCTTGTCTGAAGCTATTTTTTTACGCATGTCATCTTGCTTTTTTTCATCACGTGAAAAAATACGAATTTCGGCAATATCTGTGCCTAAAAATTTTTGCAATACCGTGTTTCCAAAACTACCTGTACCGCCGGTAATCAACAATGTTTTCCCAGAAAAAAGACCCATGAAAACATCCTCCTTGTATGCATAGCATATATATCATATTATTTTAGTTCAAGGCATATCCATCGCCATCTTACAGTAACTGTAATATTATATCATAATAATACTATATTTCCAAGTCTAAACAGCGTCATACTTACTTTTTTTTAGTTTCATCATTTGCGGGTATATTTTATTGCAAAAACCCCGAAAGTATTATATAATTATCACGTACATAAACACATCAATCAACAATGGTGAACTATGAGTAAATTTTCATTTGAAGATGTAAAAAATTCCGAAGAAATTAAAACATATATTCGCCAAGCCGACGCTTCTTTGCTAAGCTTGGGATACACCGAACACAGCTTTGCGCACGTGATGCGTTGCGCAGATTTAGCCAGCAAGTGGCTGCTTAGCCTCGGATACAGCGAAGAAGAGGCCGACCTTGCTCGCATCGCCGCATATATGCACGATATCGGCAACGTGGTGAACCGTGTTGGCCACGCCCATAACGGCGCGCTTTTGTCGCAAAACATCCTGTCTCGCATGGGCATGCCGCCGGAAGATATCGCTATTGTCATCACCGCCATCGGCCATCACGACGAAAAAACCGCGTATCCTATCAACGCTGTTGCCGCCGCGCTGATTTTGGCCGACAAAACCGACGTGCGCCGCAGCCGTGTTCGCAACACAAACAACATTTCGTTCGACATTCACGACCGTGTAAATTATGCGGTAGAGCGTGCTTCCACCAGCCTTAATATAGATAAAATGCATATACGCCTTTCTTTAGAAATAGATACTTCAATCTGTGATGTTTTAGATTATTTTGAGATATTTTTAGAGCGAATGCTCTTATGTCGCAAAGCGGCCGAGTTCTTCAAACTTAAGTTCAAACTGGAAATAAACGGCTCGCGAATGATGTGATTTTAGCTCTTCTCAACTACACAATATAGAAACGGGTGAGTTTTATGGATTTACGGCGTTCGGCAGAAGATTATTTGGAAACCATCTATGTGTTAAAACAAAAAAATCAACTGGTGCGTTCCATCGACGTGGCACATCATCTGGACTATTCAAAGCCCAGCGTTTCACGTGCTGTAAACAACCTGAAACGTGATGGATACCTAGAAGACAGAGAAGATGGCGAGCTTTGCTTCACAAAAAAAGGCCTTTTCGAGGCCATGAAAATATACGAGCGTCACACCATTCTAACCGCTTTGTTTATTTCTTTGGGTGTTTCTCCCGAAACTGCGGCCGAGGACGCTTGCAAGGTGGAGCATGCCATCAGCGACGAGACTTTCAAATGCCTGAAAGCCACCCACAACGATAGGCAAAAAAGCATAGAAGCCCTGCAAAACACTTAGTTGTCACACAAATAAAAGCACCCTGATGGGTGCTTTTTTGTTTGCTTTTTATTTCTTTATTTGTTTCACCTTTCGGCAAGGCGTTTTTCAATCGCCGCCACCATATCGGCGCCGTTCGGGCCTTTCTTGACAAGGTCCACCACGCCCGGAAAGTCCAGCGCCGGCAAAATCGCCTCGTTTGGCAGTGTCGCAATAATCTCAGGCATGCTCTTATGTGTCTGCGACGAAAGCGAAAACAACATGTCACGATATGCTTTTTGGGGTGCTTTACGCTCGGGTGGATATCCTGCGCCGGAACCCACGCTGAAAAACCGCTCAAATATAAATTTCAGGTTCACGTCGCCTGCCCAGCCATATCCTTTGTTCAGTGCTAGCGACAAGCAGTTTCCGCCGTTGATCTGCCTAAACAGCCACGCATCAAGCGCTGTTTCCACCAAGCCGCAAAACACGCCGGGATATTGCATGGCCGACTGCACATACCCTTGGCCGGTGCCGCATCCGCCCACCACCAAGTCCACAGTGCCTGCGTTCAGCAGCATGGCCGAGATAAGCCCTGTTTGGATATAGCTCAGCTCTGCTTCACCTTCTGCGCCGGTCATGCCGGCATTGATGATGTTGTGCTCTGTTTCCTGTAGCGCTTCTAGCACAAATTGGTTTTTGTCTTTGGTGCTCACCTCGGTAACTATGGCAATGTTCATATATAATCCCCCTATAGTAAAATATTTCATTATTTTATCTTAGCACGAAATACAACATACCTTTGCACATTTCAAGCTTATTACTCCGGCAACACTATCTCGCCTTTAATAGCCGCATGCGCCGCCACTACCGGCGAGGCCAGATAAATTTGTACGCTTGAGTCTCCCATGCGTCCCATGAAGTTACGGTTATTTGTAGCCACCACTACTTCTTCGCTGGCCAATATACCCGCTGTTCTGCCACAACACAGCCCACATCCCGGCAATGTCACGGTAGCACCCGCCGCAATCAGCGTTTCCAATATGCCGTTTTCTGCCGCCTGTGTGTATATTTCTCTGGACGCCGGCGTCACCACCAGACGAGTAAACGGTGATATGCTCTCGCCTTTCAAAACGTCTGCCGCCGCCTTTAGGTCTTCCAGCCGTCCGTTGGTACAGCTGCCAATAAACACCTGATCCACCTTTATGCCCAAAAGCTCTTTTACCGGCTTCACGTTATCCACCTGCGATGGACATGCCATCACCGGCTTCAAGTCCTCTGCCTTATACTGTATCACACGTGAATATTGCGCGCCTTCATCCGGGCGTAAATACTCTATATCTGCGTTTGTTTCCTTGCAATATTCCAGTGATTTTTCGTCCGGCACAAACACCGCACATTTTGCGCCTGCCTCCACCGCCATGTTGGCGATAGTCATCCGTGAGGACAGGCTCATTTCCTCCACGGTGCTTCCGCAAAACTCCAGCGCTTGATACACCGCGCCGTCTGCGCCAATGTCACCCAGTAGCTTTAGTATGATATCCTTGGCCGACACATTTTTTGGCATTGTGCCGTCAATTTGCACTTTGATACTTTCAGGTACACGCACCCACAGCTTGCCTGTGCCCAGCACCGAGGCCATCTCGGTGTAGCCGATGCCGGTGGAAAACGCGCCCACCGCACCGTATGTGGTGGTGTGAGAATCGGTGCCAAACGCCACGTCGCCCGGCTTTACATACCCTGCCTCCACCATCAGCTGATGGCAAATTCCGTCCGAGCGATGCACGTTTTTCAGGCCATATTCCTTTGCAAAGGCATCCCCTGTCTTGAAATGACGCACGTCATCGATGGTGGCTGCCGGCACTAAATGGTCGTAAATCAGCACCACCGAGTCAGGATCGTGAATTTTTGTAAAGCCCATTTGCTTGAATTTTTCGGCCACAAACGGCACAAATATGTCGTGTATCATCACCCGCTGTGGCGTGACGGTCACTGTCTGGCCACTTTGCACAGCATGGTTTGCGTTGCGTCCGATTATTTTCTCAATAAGGGTGTTTTTACCTGTAGATACGTCAATTTTCTTTGTTTCTTCTTGTTTTTCTACAGGTGCTTCACCGCTGTTTTGCCTGCGTGCCGTCTCCACCAAGCCGCCATTTTCCAAAATAGCTTTCAGGTTTTCGGCCATGGGTGCCAGCGAATAGCTGTTTCCGTCATGCACCAGCTTTTCGCCCGGGAACACATCTACCACGTCGCCTTCCTTCACTGCGTCGGGCAAGTCTTTATTCTCCAGTAGCAAAAGTCCGTTATTCAGCGCATTACGGTAAAAAATCCTTGCATAACTTTTGGCGATAATAGCCCCAAGGCCCAGCGCTTTCAGCACCTCGGGCGCTTGCTCACGTGAAGAGCCACACCCAAAGTTTTTGCCGGCCACCACCACGTCGCCCGGCTGTATCTGCCCCGCCAAATCGGCACGTAGTGGCGAGAAGGCATACGGCGCCATCTCCTCCACGCTGGCCATGGCAAGGTATTCGGTCGGGATGATGATATCGGTGTCAATATCATCCCCAAGTAGCCATACTTTTCCACTAAATTTCTGATTCATATCGTTTCACATTCCTATATATTTATTGATACAACGTTTTTTACAGTTGGTCATCCGTGGCAATAACCCCTTTTATAGCCGAGGCCGTCACGGTGGCTGCCGAGCCCAGATACACCTGCGAGTCCTTGTGCCCTGCTCTGCCTTTAAAGTTCCTGGTACCGGTGGAAATCAGCACCTCGCCCGGGCCCATCACGCCCTGACAGCTACCCCAACACACACTGCAACAGCTGTTCACCACCTGAGCGCCGGCGTTACTCAAGATAGTAACAAGCCCCTCACTCACCGCTTGCCTATACACTTCGTTCGAGGCAGGCGAGACGATAAAACGCACCATAGGATGTACTTTTCTGCCTTCCAACAGCTTTGCCGCTATCCGCAGTTCTTCTATACGGCCTGCGTTACAGCTGCCCAAAAACGCCTCGTCTATCTTCACGCCGCACGCCTCTTTTGCAGGCACCACGTCGTCTATATGATCAGGCCGCGCCACCACTTTTCCTATGGTGGACAAGTCATATGTATACTCTTTTTCAAACACGGCATCTTCGTCGCTTTTAAACACCGCCTTGGGCTTTCTTCCACGTGCTTGCAGATACTCCAGCACCTTGTCGTCCGCTTCCATCAGCGCAGTTTTGGCGCCTGCCTCCACCGCAAGGTTTGACAGCACCAAGCGCTGGTCCACGCTCATTTCGGCAATGCCATCCCCTACAAACTCCATCGTCTTGTAGTTTGCGCCATCTGCACCAATATCCCCGATGATACTCAGCATGAGGTCACGTGTCGACACCCCTTCGGGCAGTCGGCCATGCAGATGAAAACGCAACGTCTGCGGCACCAGCACCCATGTTTGCCCCGTCACCATGCCATACAAAAAGTCGGTGTTGCCAACGCCGGTGCCAAACGCGCCCAGCGCACCATATGTGCATGTGTGGCTGTCGGCACCGATGATAAATTCTCCCGAACATACGTGGTTTTCCACCATCAGCTGATGACATACACCCTTACCTTCGTAAAAGGCAATGTCGTGCTCTCTTGCAAAGTCACGCATTTTTTTATGTGCGGCGGCGGTTTTCGGGGTGTCTGCCGGGCTGTTGTGGTCCACCACAAACACCAGCTTTTTCGGGTCCGCCACACGTGGATTTTTCAGGTTTTGATTATACATATCAATAGTCAAGTGGGTGGTGCCGTCGTTAGACATCAGCTTGTCCAGATTCACTGTGACAATCTGCCCCGCCTCAACTTTTTCCATATTCGCCGCACAGGCGATGATTTTTTCAGACATGGTCATTCCAGCCATCATGTATCCCTCTTTTTCATTTGGTAATAAATTACGCCTCTGCGTTCAAAGACTCTATCAGCCCGCCGGCCCCTAAAATATTCTGCATATGCTGTGGCAAGCTGGTGCAGGCAAAGTTTTTCCCGTTTGCTGCCAACATACCTTCTTTCAGGTCCAGCTCGATCTCGTCGCCCTCAGACACCACGTCGTACACATCTTGGCACAAAATCACCGGTAGGCCGATGTTTATCGCATTGCGAAAGAAAATCCGCGCCACGCTTTTTGCCACCACTGCACGCACACCCAGCTCTTTCATCACCCTGGGTGCTTGCTCGCGTGAAGAGCCACACCCAAAGTTGTCGCCACCCAAAACCACGTCGCCTTTTTGCACGCTTTTGGCAAAGTCTGCGTTTATCGACTCAAACGTATACGGCGCCATCTCCTCAATCGAAGGCAATATGATATATTGGCTGGGAATAATCTGATCTGTGTCCACATCATGGCCAAACTTCCATACTTTTGCTTTTTCCAATGTACAATTCTCCTTTTTGCTATCTTTCAAAACACAATTTTTAGGGCAGTGAATAGTGAAAAGTGAATAGTGAATAGTGAAGGTGTCGCAAGCGACAATTTTTCACTATTCACTGCTCTTTCAACTTTTCACTTTTTATTCTTCACTTTTCACTGCTCTTTTAGCTTTTCTTTTAACTGCTCTTTCAACTTTTCACTTTTCATTCTTCACTTTTCACTGCTCTTTTAGCT
>CAYJIG010000072.1:0-8468 GCA_964370165.1 uncultured Oscillospiraceae bacterium | reverse complement strand
GCGTGCTTCATCGCAAGGCGGTGCAGATAGTGTCGGCCAAGGCGCAGTTTGCCGCCTTAAAAGAGCTGTTGCCGATTTTGCATGAAGACGAGTTAGCGGTAGTGAAACGTGGCAGAAACGCCACCAAAGCATCGGTGTCGAAAAACGCAAGTGCCGAAGAGTACAGGGCGTCTACCGGCCTTGAAGCTTTATTTGGATGGCTGTACTTGAAAAATGAAACACAGCGATTGCAAGAGTTGTTTTCTGTTATTTGGGCGCATTATTTAGCCGAAGTAGACGAAAAACTGAAATAGAAAATCAAAAGGAAGCTTTATGTATGGCAAAGTTGCATAGATTGGTGCCGTATTTCTCCATGGCGTCATTTTTAGGTGTTTGTGCAGTTTATGTGGTGTTGGTATATCTTTGTGGCGGCAATGTTTTTGGCGCAGTGCTGTATCCGTTGGCGTTTGTGCTTTTGATAGTGCTTTCGGGGATGTGGCTGACAGACTTGTGCCTGAAAAGTGCGTCCATGGCGGAAAAAGCCGTGATAGCAGTGCCGACAGGCTCTATAATGTTGTGCCTTTCTTTTGTCAGCATCGCAAGGTTTCTGCCGGTGTATTTTGCCATGATACCTTGCGTCGGCATCGGCCTATGGTGGCTGGTGAAAAACCGTAAATTAATGCGCTTGCCGAAAATATCGGAGGTATCACACGGTGTGTGGTGGCTGTTGATACTTTTTTCGGTGGCGCTATTTTTGCATTTTTTTGCAGGAATGCTACCCATGGCAAAGGCAGAAGCCGCCGGCAACATGGTGTATGACCAAGACATGCTGTGGAGCATAGGCAACACATCGGCTGTGCGGTACGGTGCGCCGCTGATAGACCTGCATGCCGACGGTGGGATTTTACACTACCACTACCTGACAGACGTGGTGTCGGGCATGGTGGCGATATTGTCGGGACAAACGGCATGGGATGCGCTGGCTTATTTTGGATGGCCTATATGGGCGGCGCTGATGCTTTTTAGTGTGTACTTAGTCGCGCGCAGGTTTGGCGCAGGGGTGTATGCGGCTTTGATCGCGCCGGCGGGTGCGGCATTTTGCCATTTTGCGTGGTACATAAGCGAAAATCATATCTTCACCAATGTTAACGGCGTGTTGCAAAACTACGGCATGATGGCGGCGGGCTTGCTGGTGGTGCAGATAGCCGAAAAGGATGACTTTAAAAATAAACGCTCCCTCGTTATAATATCGGCGGTGATTTTTTCGTTATGCTTTAGCAAAAGCATGATGGGTTTGTTGTTTGTTTGTGCGGCGTTTGCTGCAGTGGTGGTAGGCGGCGTTTTGAAAAAGCAAATTAACAAATGGCTGATTTTGGCGGCGGTGCTGGGTGCTTTGTCTTTCTTGGTGCTGTATGTGCTGATATACCAAAACGCAATAAACAACATGATATTAGCGCCTAGTGTTCATAAGTTGCAGGATGCAGTGAGCATTTTGTTTAGCAGATATTGGCCGGGCACACTGCTTTATGTGGTGTCGCTGGTGTTTACCTTGCGTGAGTTTAAGAGCCTGTCGTATACCGCGCTGATGGTGAACGCAGTGGTGCCGGGCGGTGTGTTGGCGTTTGTGATTTATGATCACTATGCGTTTTCTCAAAGCTATTTCATGCTGGCGGCGGTGTTTTTCATGTGGCTGTGCATCGGGCGTGTGGCGGCAAAGATATTTGCCAAAAAGCTGTGGGGGATTTTGGCGGTGACAGTGTGCGCTGTGGGGTGCGTGTTCAGCGTGATATATGAGATGCCCACATACCGCAAAGGGGTGCAGATTTTATTGCGATGTGCAGATTTGCGCCCGCAGTATGAGTGGAATGTGGAGACCATCACTCGTGATGATGCGGCGGCGGCAGCGTACCTGAAAGAAAACATGGCAATAAACGAAGTGTTTGCCACAAACCGAAACGACAGAAACCCCGACTCGCCGGGTGGATTATTTCATTATTACACTGCGGCCTCTGACCGAAAAGCGTATGTAGAAGGCTGGAGATGCGCCATGGACTATAGCATGGATTATCACCAACTTCGGCATAACCTGGAAGTGGTTAGCGACGGCATGTTTGCCGAAAGCGAATGGGAACAAGCACAAAAAACAGCACAGGAAAACGGCATAGATTATCTTTTGATGTACCTGCCGAAAGGTGTAAAGCCGTATGACGGCGCACAGCCGGTGTTTGAAAGTGACACGGTGCTGATTTATGAGGTGGGCTAAGCGTATTTTGCCCACAGGGCTTGTTGAAGTGGCGCTGAGAAGATATTGTTTATGGTGAAGTGCCATTTTTGTTGTGAGTTTGCGACTATATTTTGTAACTATATTATGATTGAAAATGACAAAAATTCGTGATATAATGCTGTAGATAAGCCAGACGACAGTCGGCTATTTTGGCACGTGTTCATTTTGAGATTTGATTCTTACCTAAAAAGTGGGTTTTTAATATTTGGGAGGCAAGGCATGGCCGGACACAGTAAGTGGAACAACATAAAGCGTAAAAAGGAAAAAACCGACGCGCAAAAAGCAAAGATCTTTACAAAAATGGCCAGAGAGATTTCCGTGGTGGTGCGCCAAAGCGGGGCAGATCCTTCCACAAACGGTAAACTACGTGACCTTATAGCCAAAGCAAAAGGCCTTAACGTGCCAAATGATAACATTAACCGTATCATAAAAAAAGCGGAAGGCTCAGACAAAGACGATTATGAGGCTATCACATACGAGGGCTACGGCCCGGGCGGAACCGCCGTGATAGTGGAGACATTGACAGACAACCTAAACCGTACTGCCGCAAATGTGCGTCATGCGTTTAGTAAATATGGCGCTTCCATGGGCCAGTCGGGCTCGGTGATGTTTCAGTTTAGTCAAAAGGGAATTATCTTGATTGAAGGCGACGAGCTGAGCGAAGAACAAGTGATGGAAGACGTGTTTGAGGCCGGCGCAGATGACTTTGAGATGAGTGAAGGCGGATGCGAAATACAATGTGAGCCGTCAAAACTGAGCGACGTGGCTGAAAGTTTAAGAAAAAAAGGATACGAGCCGGCGAGCGCAGAGGTGGAGTTTATCGCCTCTAACTACGTGGAATTAAAAGAGGAAGAAGACCAAAAACGCATGGCTCGTTTGCTTGATTTGCTTGAAGAGGACGACGACGTACAAAATGTGTGGCATAATCTTTCGAATGAAGAAGATTTAGATAGATAGATTTTTGTTTGCTTATAACATCTGAGGATGTATGAAAGGTGGCTTGCCTGTGGAAAACAGGATTTGCGATAACTGCATGAATAGAATCCCACAAAATGCTGCTGATTGTCCTAAATGTGGTATTCATTTTAATAACACTAATCCCGGCGGTGCGTTGCCGGTAGGTTGGGTGCTGAACGAGCGATATACCGTGAACAAATATATGGATATCGACGGCGAAGGCGTTTTTTATTCGGGTATAGACGCAGTGACAATGCAACGGGTGAATATAAAAGAGTTCATGCCGGTGACGCTGTGTTCTTCACGCGACCAAAAAGGCGAAATTCGCTCGAAACCCGGCTGTGAAGTGCTGTTTAAAACCACCAGGGTGGATTTTTTTGAGCTGTATGAAAATCTGTTGGCCATGGGAAGGGTGGATGGCCTTGTTCCGGTGATAGATGCGTTTGAGGAAAACAACACCGCATATGCTGTGACAGAAAAGGTGGAAGGAACCACCTTGGCAGAATATTTGACCAAAAAAAGTGGACCGGTGGAAGCCGCAAGGGCCCTTACTTTGATGCGGCCTGTGATGGCGGCTGTGGATATGCTACACTCGGCAAATCTTATCCATCGTGGCATCAGCCCCGAAAACATCATCTTGGGCGGTGGCGGTACGGTGTATCTGGGTGGATACGGCACGCTGGCGTTGCGCCAGCAAGGTAGCGAGCTGAAATCGAAACTGTATGCCGGGTATTCGGCGCCTGAGCAGTATGCTGCCTCGGAGTTTGAGGGAAGATACACCGATATATATGCACTGGGTGCGGTGCTGTATCATTTATGCACAGGCACAGCGCCTGCCTCGGCCGACGAGCGCAGAATGAAAGACAACCTAAAGCCTGCACGAGCTGTGTATAAAGATGTGCCGACGTTTTTGTCGACGGGTATTGCGCGCGCTATGCGTATTTTGCCGGCAGAACGCCTGCAAACTGTGCCGGAGCTTCGCCTTTCTCTTACGGGTGAAGGCCCACGCAACGCAAAAGAAGGCCCGTTTGGCCTTTCACGCCAGCAGATGATTATAGGCATTGCCGCAGTAAGTGCTATTGTGGTGTTGCTTTTGATAGTGCTGATGATATCGGCGTTTACACGCAACGATAACGGCGATAGTTCTTTGCAGAGCTCGTCGCTTTCGTCGTCGGTGGCATCGGAAGTGGAAGAGATATTAGTGCCGGATCTTGTAAACTTGAATGTGGATGACATCATTGGCAACGCCGCATACGGTCAGTTTACGTTTGCAATACCGGAAGAAGAATATAACAGCGACGTAAAAGAAGGCATTATTATATCGCAAACACCGCCGGCAGACAGTGTGTGGGATGGTGTGTCTGAGATAGAACTACTGGTGAGCAAAGGTGCAGAACCTGTGCCCATGCCGAACCTGACAGAGCCCAGGATAACCGAAGAAGAGGCAAAAGCGCAACTGGCAGAACTGGGCATTGATAACCCCATAATCAAAGCAGAAGTGAACAACGGAACATACGAAGAAGGCCAAGTGGTGAGAACAGAGCCTGCAAGCGGCGAGCTGGTGACACCGGGCGTTGATACTGTGACTGTGTACGTGGCAGGGGATGTGTCGATGGTGAACATCACAAACCTTGTGGGCCAAACCCAGGCAAACTCTGAGGCGGAACTGGTAAGGCTGGGCCTACAGTATCAGGTGATGGAAGTGGACAACAGCCTGGGCGCGCAGTATAACGGTATTGTGGAAGGCACAGACCCCGCCGCAGGTAGCGCAGTGCCTCCGGGCACAACAGTGGTCACGCTGCGTGTGTATAAAAAATATCTGATGCCTGACTTGTCTTCGTATGTGAACGGTTCCTCGGCAAACTTGACGGCGTTTTTGGCGTCGAAAAATATACCGTATACCGTGGTGGAAGTGTCAAATACCACCGCCCAGCCAAAAGGTAACGTGGCAAGTCTTGGGTACACTGTGGGTGTGGAAGTTAGCACGGCAACGCCGGTGACCATAAACGTGTATGGTGACGCAGTGGCGCCGCCTGTGTCGTCGTCTACGCCTGACGGAGGAAATCCATAGCGCAAAGTGTGTAAATTTGCTTGACAAGTGGATTTTCATGTGGTAGTTTGTGTATAGTAGCTGATAATGCTAGGAAAAGGTTTGCCAAAGCATAGTGTTTTTTAAAGAGAGCTGTCGGTGGGTGCAAGACAGTAAAAACCGCCTTGGCGTATCCCCTTGGAGCAGCCCGCTGAACCCGATTTGGTAAGTAAGCAGGGACGGTGGCCACCGTTACAGGGCATAGACGTTGATTGACGTCTTACAAAGTGGTCGTGTATATCACGGCAAAAAGAGTGGTACCGCAGAGCATAGTCTCTGTCTCTTTAAAAGAGACAGAGGCTATTTTTTATACTTTGATAGCGTTTTGTGAATTATGATGTGTGAAACTGGAGGATAACATGACACTGGATAAAATTTATCATGCGAGCTATGTGCTGAAAGAAGCCGCCCGCACCACAGACCTTATCGCCGCGCCGGCCTTGTGCCCTGACAGCGATGTGTGGCTGAAAACCGAGAACCTGCAAGTGACGGGCTCGTTCAAGCTGCGTGGCGCATATTATAAAATAAGCCAGTTATCGGAAGAAGAAAAGAAAAAAGGCGTAATTGCATGCAGTGCCGGAAACCATGCGCAAGGCGTGGCGTTGGCGGCGGCTAAAAACAACATACCGGCGCTTATTTGCATACCGGACTCTGCGCCTATCTCTAAGATAGAAGCGACAAAAAGCTATGGCGCAGAAGTGTGCCTGGTGCAGGGAACATACGATGATGCGTATGCTAAAGCGATAGAGCTGCAAAAAGAACAAGGACGCACGTTTATCCATCCGTTTGATGACGAAAATGTTATTGCCGGCCAAGGTACTATAGGCCTTGAGATTTTAGACCAGATGCCGGATGTGGAAGCGGTGGTGGTTCCCGTAGGCGGTGGCGGCTTGATTTCGGGTGTGGCGTTTGCCATCAAAAGCTTAAAACCCTCGTGTAAAGTGTATGGCGTGCAGGCGGCGAATGCGGCCTCGATGCTGAAAAGCGTGCAGGTGGGCAAGCAAGTGAGCCTGGAAGCGGTGTCGACATTCGCCGACGGAATAGCAGTGAAACGGCCCGGAGACGTGACGTTTGATTTGGTGCGCAGGCATGTGGACAGCATAGTGGACGTGACGGAAGACGAGATTGCCAGCGCGATTTTGGCCATGATGGAACGCCAAAAACTGGTGGCGGAGGGTGCCGGCGCCGTGGCTATTGCGGCAGTTATGCACGGTAAAATAGACCTAAAAGGCAAAAAAACCGTATGCCTTTTGTCGGGTGGAAACATTGATGTGAACATCCTATCACGTGTCATCACAAGAGGCCTTGTGAACAGTGGCCGTAACGCAAACCTGACAGTGGCGCTGGTGGACAAGCCCGGCCAGCTGGAAGGCTTGTCACGCATTGTGTCGAGGCATGGTGGCAATGTTGTAAGCGTGCAGTATGACAGAAGTGACCCCAAAATGGCGATAAACAGCTGTTATTTGACGCTGGGCCTGGAAACACGTGACCATGCACAGCTGGCAGAAATCAAACAGGCACTGACAGACGAAGGGTTTGAGATTGTATAACGATGGCATAGCAGGAGGGTGGTTTATATGGAAAACTACAAGCAAAGATTGAAGTCGCTAACGCTGTTTCGTCATTTGCTTTCGGATAAAGTGGTGGGCTGCATGCATGTGATATTTTGCAGTGAAACACAAAACATTACAAAGAAAACTGAAAGCGAATATTGCGAATTTGTATCGCAGCTGTATAACGAAGGCGGCGATTTGGGCCTTTATCTTTTACGGCTTGTGATGGACAGCGAAAATGCAGTGGTGCGTCTGAGGGCGGCGTCAAAAAAGGAAATTCCCGAAATGACAGCATGCCTAAAAGAAGAGCTAAAGCTGTTGTCGCACATATCTGCCATACCGCCCGAAGACGTGTGGAAGAACATGGGCGAAAAAGAGTATTTGCCGAAATATACCAGTACACCGCAGGATTTTGTGAGCATATATGAGAAAAAGCTTTCGGAAATAGAAAAGTGTGGGTATGGTATATTTGCGAAATATCACATGTTTACCCTTAGTGATGACGGCGAGTGTGTGCCGGTGAAGCATCCCGACACCCAAAGCATAGAAGACATGACGGGGTATGAGCGTGAGCGTGGCATGGTGGTGCTGAACACACGTGCCTTGCTGAAGAACCTAGTGGCCAACAACATGCTGCTTTACGGTGACGCAGGCACAGGAAAAAGCAGTACAGTGAAAGCTATTGCCAACGAATATGCAAGCGAAGGCCTGCGACTGGTGGAAGTTCGTAAAAATCAGCTGTATCAAATACCGAAACTGATGAATAAACTGGCAGAAAATTCTTTGAAGTTTATTTTGTTTATCGACGACTTGTCCTTTCCATCAAACGACGAAGATTTTACCGCGCTGAAAGCTATCCTAGAAGGCAATATCAGCGCAAGACCGGAAAATATCGTGGTGTATGCCACCTCGAACCGTCGGCATATGGTGAAAGAGCAGTTTTCCGACAGGCAAGGCGGCGACATTCATCTCAGCGATACATTGCAAGAACAATCCAGCCTGTCGGCGCGTTTTGGCCTGACAGTGACATTCCTGAAACCCGACAAAGACCTGTATCTTGATATTGTGCTGGGTCTTGCCGGCGTGTGTGGCCTGAAAACACCAAAAGACGAGCTGTGTGCCATGGCGGAAGCGCATGCGCTAAGGTATGGCGGGCGCAGTCCACGTACCGCAAAGCAGTTTGTGGAATGGGTTAAAGCCACCGAAAACTTGTAAATAGGCTGTGCTGAATATAAAGCGCACATTACTGCGTCAAATTCAAAATGCCAGCGCGGTGACATATATAAAATATGCGCCCTTGCGCCATTTCTCTTTTTCTTGTACTGCGCACTTTTTATTCGCGCAGGCATGTGTGGGGTAAAACGGAGCGCGCGGCCTTACTCAAGTAGGCCAAGTAAGCTTTGATAAAAAAATAACTTTCTTGACATTGGTGCTGATTTTTTTTATAATAGTGATAATTTCATATTTTGAAATGCGATGATGGAAACCAGTAGCGTGCACAGACCGATTCAGAGAATTGCCGGGTGGTGCAAGGCAATGCGTGAGTGCATAGTGAAGTCTCTTTCCGGAGTAGCCGCCTGAAGGTTTTGAAAAACTGTGTAGGCGC
>CAYJIG010000071.1:0-8757 GCA_964370165.1 uncultured Oscillospiraceae bacterium | reverse complement strand
GTGGGGATAATGGATAGTGTCCTTGTAAGCTTTACCATGGTGGCAAAGTCGCCTGCGGCTTCACTGTATGCATACCCCGCAGCAACCACGCTGGACGTGTCGTTCACGGCTGTGCCCGCCCATAAACCATACGCCATGTCGTTAAGCTCAAGCATGTGACCCATAAACGGAAATGCAATAATCATTATCATATCAAAAATAAACGTGGCAGACATTGCATATGCAATTTCTTTATCCTCGGCGTCAATCACCGGCGCAATAGCGGCAATGGCCGAGCCGCCGCATATTCCTGTGCCCGCCGAGATAAGATTTGACAGTTTCCAGTCCAGGCCCAGTGCTTTACCGATAAAATAACCGCCACCAAAGCAAGTGAGCAGTGTGAAAAACATAACAGCCAACGACAGCGAGCCTACCGTAAGGATAGTTTGTATGCTTAAAGATGCACCTAGCAATATAATTGCAAATTTCAGTATCTTTTTAGATGTAAACTTTGTGCCTTCCTTTAAAACCGAGGTATTTGCAAATGTGTTTATCATCATGCCAATAAACAAAGCAATTACCGACGCGCCTATCAAATGTATGGGGAGTATCCCTTCAATAAACTGAGCGCAAAACGCAATGCTTATCGCCGCTACCACACCCGGTATAATCTTTAATATTTTGTTCGAGTTTTTGTCTTGTTTGTTCTCTCCTGCTTTAGCCGCATCATGCATCATCTCGCCTCTTCCTAGTTTAATGATTTGATTATACTGTGAAAAATCAATAAAATCAAATAATTGTTTGTTATATATCAATAAATTTATTTTATCGATACATGACAAAGCACAAACTGCTATATCATCAGTCTGTGCCTTTCATTAGTATATCTTCAGCTTTCGCTATCTATTTTCTTCTTTTACATATTTAAAGCAATCTTCGGCGTGGTTGTTCATTATCCCAACAGCCTCTAAATAAGAATAGCATGTCACTGTGCCCATGAATTTAAAGCCACGTTTTTTTAGGTCTTTCGACACTTTGTCGGACAGCTCATTACGTGTTCGGCTCACATCAAACGGGTGGTATACCACTTTATCGTTTGTAAAGCTCCATAAGTATTTTGAAAAGCTGCCTTCTGTTTTCACCACTTCTAAATACGCTTTTGCGTTTTGCACAGTTGCTAGAATTTTTGCTTTATTTCTTACTATGCCTGCATTTTCAAGCAGTTCTTTGATTTTTCCCTCGTCATATCTTGCGATTTTTTCGGCATCAAAACCATCAAACGCCTCTCTAAAGGCGTCACGTTTTTTCAATATCAAAAGCCATGATAGGCCGCAGTGAAAGCTTTCTAAAACAAACATCTCAAAAAGATATGCATCATCATGAGATGCAATGCCCCATTGGTTGTCATGATAGTCCATATAAAGATCTGATTTTTCTAGGTTTGGCCATTTACATCTTTGCATAATTTCACCTTCCGACATATAGTTAATTATATTAATTAATTTATTTAACTACCTGTGTATTTTTAGTTCCGCTGCTTACTTTTCTTTATGGTAACTATATTCTCACTTTATAATATCATATTAAACTATCAAAAACCAGCCATACTCCTATCAAAAACCGCCTCTCCACATTGACAATATAAAGTAAGCTAGTGTATACTTCATAGGTAAATTTTATTTGTAGTCTTATTATAAGGAGTAATTAACAATATGAAAAAAGCACTAATTTTAATGCTAGCATGCCTTGTGTTATTTAGCGGTTGTGGCGCGATTGAAACCGCAGTTGATATGGCAGCCGATATAATAGAGGAAGAAGCCCAAAGCCTTATTTCTTCCAACTCGTCTGCGCCACAAGAAAATGCAAAAACTGATGCATCCGCAAGCGACAGTATTGCCAGCTCATACGACGAGGGGCGCTTTACTTTCTCGGTGCCTCCAGGATACACCAGCCGCGATCAATCGTTTTCATTTTTCACAGATGCCGGTGATGCGGCAATGGGAATCAACGCTGTGTCGGCTCTTGGCTCAAGTGAGCTTGACGAGATAATGCCTGCTTTGCTTGATGTTTTTGCTTCCTCCGGTGAAATAGTAGGTAGCAGTGCAGAGCTTAGCGATTTTGTTTCCATCGACGGTAGTGCTTGCAAATATGGATGGGCCGAAATAGCTATGACAGACACAACATATGCATATATGGAGTTTATAATGGCTCCAAGCAAAAACTTACTGATTTCCACCATGTATCAAGCGCAAACTCAGCAAGGGCTTATGCCTGATGACCTAGCCGAGCTTAGAAATAGTATAGAGTTCACCATAGGTACACAAGACGAAATCACCGGAGGCACTTTTATAAACCAAAATGATTTTTCCGAGCTTGTTTTAAACAGCGATGCTACATACACCTACTACCAAACTGAAGGTGAACACAACGACAACTACTACAGCGGCACATATGAAGTGTTTTACGGCAGCGATGCCACTGATAAGCTTATATCCATGACAGATTACGGATATACCGCAGAAGAGCTTGATACTGCGCTAAAGAACAATATGAACGGGTATGCTCTTATGTCGGAGAATTCAATGCCTATTGTTAATGAAGACGGCGAGCTGGTATCCTCCGCTTCCGATACATATTTTATTTGCGAAGATACTTTTTACTTGATGATATTGACCCACGAAACCGCTATTATTGATGGCGCTAGCGAGGACTTAGGCGGTGTTGTGGTTCCGTTCCTTGGATATTATCTTTCTGACGTAGGCGGGTTTGACAGCCTGAACCTAAACACTGTGTCTTCCCAGTTTTGGCAAAGGCAGTAATAACTAGGTAACTTACGCTTAAATAATGCCATATACAAAACCCTCCTGCCTAATAAGCAGAAGGGTTTTAGTTTTGCTAATACATAAAGAATACTATTAAGCGTCTAGGGCAAGATCGTAGAATTCTTCATAGTTTTCAGGTGTAGCCATTGGAACATCATCAATCAGCTCTTTTTCGCCATCCCAAACGCCACCGTTTTCAAAGATTTGTACTAATACGTCAACAGCACTTTGTACGGATGTAGGATATGCGGTTGTACCTGCTATTTCACCTGCACCAATAAGGTCAAGAGTAGATTCGTAGCAGTCATTACCGTAAATCAACAAGTCCTCACGGCCTGCAGCCTTTGCGGCTTCCAAAGCACCTTGTGCCATTTCGTCATTTTGACAGAATACAGCGTCCAGGTCGGGCTCTACGATAAGAATGTCTTCCATAGCGGCCATACCCAGATCTCTTTTGTAATCGCCACTACCAACGGTTACTAATTCCAAATCGGGATATTCGTTTTCAAGAGTCTCTACAAATCCTGCAGTACGATCGATGGTATCACTGGCACCTAAAGTACCTTCGATCATTGCTACACGACCCACACCACCCAAACGCTCGGCCATATCATGGGCTGTTTTTTCACCGATTTGATAGTTTGAGCCTGTAACAGCCACTGTGAAAGCTCCATTAGTTACTTGACGGTTTGTCAAAACAAGAGGAATGCCTGCATCCATAACAGCTTGTGCTGCGGTACCCATTGTATCAGCTGTAACCGGACAAGCGATGATTGCGTCTACGCCTTGGCTGATAAGGTCTTCAATGTCTGCAGTTTGTTTTGTGGCATCGTTGCCACCATCGGTCAAAATAAGTTCCCAGTTAAGTCCTTGTTCTTCTACATATGCTTGTAGTTGCTCCCAGCCTGCCACACGGAATGGGTGAGCCATTTGGTTTTGTGAGAAACCGATTTTCATCGGGGTATCTTTTGTCCACTCTTCAGTGCTACCCTCTGCTGCAGACGCAGGTGCCTCAGATGCCGCCGGAGTGGCTTCGCCAGGGCCTTCTGATGAACAAGCTGCTGTAATGCTGATGATCATCATCAAAGAAAGAACCAGTGCTAAAATCTTTTTCATTTCTCTTCTCCTAAATAAATTTTTTATGTTATTACTCACAAATATGTGAGTGAACACCGATATGATTTTACTATGCCTTTTTATTTCTGCGGAAAATATCTATAGATACAGCTACTATAATAATGGCACCTTTGACCACGTATTGTAAATAAGGCGACACCCTCATCAAGTTCAACATATTACTAAGAACGCCTAAAATCAAAACGCCTACCACAGTTTTAAACTGGTGGCCTTCACCACCACTCATAAGTGTGCCACCAATTACTGTAGCTGCAATAGCATCCGAGTGATATTGTTCGCCTAGCGATGGCTCGCAAGAGCCCAAACGAGCAGTACCAACTACTGCGGAAACCGAGCTCAAAACACCACTTATCATAAACACCGCTATACGAATTTTACGTACACTTATTCCCGAAAGACGAGCCACTTCAGCATTGCCACCAACAGCATATACTGCTCGTCCAAACCGTGTCTTCGCCATCACAAACGCAGAAACAACTGCAACAATCGCGTAAATATATACTTGGTTTGGGATGTTGAAAAAATAGTCCTGACCAATGCTGTTATAAACTTCTGACGAGCTGGCAATCGGACTACCATTACTTGTCATAAATGCAAGGCCACGTAGAATGATGGATGATGCAAGTGTCATAATAAATGCAGGCAGGCCACGATAAACCATATATCCATTACAAAACCCAACAACTGCACCTAAAACAAGGCCGAATAAAATAGCGCCAAACCAACCAACTGTAGGCATCACCTTCATCATCATCATACCTACAAAACAAAAAATTGTGCCTACCGAAAGATCTATGGCCCCACCGATAATAACAAATGTCATGCCGGCCGCCAAAATACCATTTACCGCCACTTGACGCAGTACATTTGTAATATTCTGCGGTTGTAAAAATAAAGGTTGCATAATAGATGCTATTATCAATAAAACAACTAAAATAACTACAATGCCGTATTTACGGCTAAGCTCAGAGATATTTGATTTACCTGTCAGCTTTTCTTTTTGCAAATTCATTGTTCAACCCCTCCAATAGCAGCCTTCATAATATCTTGCTCTGTTACATTATCATGAAAGAACTCACCTTTGAATTCTCCCTCATGCATCACTAATATTCGATCACTTACCCCTATTACCTCCGGTAAATCCGAGCTCACCATGATAACAGCGGTTCCTTCATTTGACAATTTTCGCATTAAACGGTAAATTTCTGCTTTTGAGCCAACGTCTATACCCTTTGTCGGCTCATCAAAAATCATCACGCGTGCGTCGGTAAACATCCACTTGCCTATAATTACTTTTTGCTGGTTTCCACCCGATAGTTCAACTACACGTTTTTCATGACTTGGCGTCTTGATATTCAGCATTTCAATATACTTTTTGGATATCTCTACTTCTGATTTTTTATTTAGGCATTTGAATTTATTTAAAATACCATTCATATTTGCCAATGTGGTATTTACATCTACCGAAAACATTTGCACCAATCCTTGGCCTTTTCTGTCTTCCGGCGCCAGCGCAATACCTGCTTTTATTGCATCCGCAGGATGTTTGAATTTTACAGATTCACCATCTAAAACAACATCACCACTAACACGTGGCATCGCCCCAAAAATCGACATCATTGTCTCTGTTCGTCCTGCACCAATCAAGCCCGCAAAGCCCAGTATTTCGCCCTCATACACTGTGAAAGATACATTTTTCACAACATCTCCCTGCGAAAGATTCTTCACTTCTAAAACAGGCTTGCCCCGCTTAGTGCCATATGGAGGGTAAAAATCAGATAACTCACGGCCCACCATTGCACGGACAACATCTTCTTTGGTAGATTCGGATGTTTTCATCATCCCGCTGTTCTTGCCATCCTTCAGTACCGCCAAACGATCTGTAACCTGACCAAGCTCATCCAAACGGTGAGTGATGTAAATAATGGCCATTCCGGCTTCACGCAACTGCCTCATAATATTAAACATATGCTCCACTTCTTTATCTACCAAAGAACTGGTTGGCTCATCCATTATAAGAACCTTTGCCTTATTAATAACTGTAGCTCTGCATATTTCTATCATCTGACATTGTGCAATATTAAGGTTACGTACAAAAGTATTTGGAGAAATATCAAGACCCATTTGCGCAAGTGCTTCCTCTGAACGCTTTTGCATTTGAACCCAGTCTACCGTTCCATTTTTTTTGCGCAACCAGTTTCCTAAAAATAAGTTTTCCGCCACGGTTAGCATCGGAAGCACCGACAGTTCTTGATAAATAATACTAATTCCCATCTCACGCCCTTTACTAGGCGAATTAATATTAACCAACTGTCCGTCTAAATATATTTCTCCTTCATCAAGAGTATACGCGCCGGTCAAAATTTTCATTAATGTAGATTTTCCGGCACCATTTTCACCAACTAATCCCACTATTTCTCCACTGCTCACTTCTAAAGAAACATCATCGAGTGCTTTAACTCCAGGAAAAGCTTTACTGATATTTTTTAGTTGCAGTATTGGAAGCTGACGTTCCATCCCGTTTCCTCCTTATTGCATATTTGTGTCAAAATTTTACCATATTTGGTTCATCATTTATCCAAATATAATCAAATATATATACAATATACATATATTTTATTACCATTGCAAGTAATTATCATTATTTAATACCTATTTGGCTCATTTTTGGTTCTTTGCACCATTAGTTTGTATTTTTTTCAGCACATTTGCCGAATTATACAATATTAATATTTTTTCATTTAATTTGACTAAAAATTTTATAGTTTTTGCCTGAGACACAAAAAAAGAACTAATCCAAAAGGAATTTAGTTCTTTTAAATTGTTTTATTCTTTTTCTTTTGTTTTACCCTTTTTCCTTTTTTAACACCGGTAATAAGAACAGCACTCCCGTAAAAGCAATCGCGCCAAGCAAGCCAAATAAAACTATTTGATTTTCTATAGGTGCTAAGGCAATTGGAAACAGCAACGCCGCAACAGAAAAGCCAACCATGACACATCCGTAGTTTGATCCAACATTTTTTAGGCCAAATAACTTTCCGGTGATAAGCGGAAATGTACCGGAAATGCCTCCAAAGCAAAAAGCTATCGCGATTATAACAACCATCAGCAGATACTCTGTTGCAAATATAAGTAACAATGCACCCATAGCCGTTATTCCAATTTCTAACATGGCTGTAAGGCTGCGTCCGATTTTATCTGAAAGTAGTGGGAAAAACAAACGACCCAAGGCATTGCTCACACCTGTCAACATTATCATCAGTGTTGCCATGCCATCAGAAAGTCCTCTGTCTAATGATAACGACTTAAACGATGGGTTGAGTATGAAATAAACAGATATACCAAACATCATGGCAAGAGTAATGAAGTAAAACGACGATGTTTTCAGCATTTCTTTTGTGGATACATCGCCCTCACTGGATGCAACCGCCGAAACATTTGCTACTTCTTTTGGCATGGATATGAAGGAAAAACAAGCTATGGTTGCCACTATAAATATTCCGCCAAGGCTTATAAATGTCATTTGCAAGCCCAGTATCTTAGACAAGTTTTCAATCAGTGGCGCAAATATTACGGTGGAAAACCCAAACGTGCATACCGAAATACCGGTGGCCAAGCCACGTTTATCGGGAAAGTTTCTTTGCGCTGTGCTGATGATAGCATTATATGCCATGCCTACACCAAACCCACCCATCACACCATATGTGAAATATATTAAAACGCCCATGTTTTGTGGTAAAGCCGCACTGGAAAACATTGCAAGCGCCAACAAAATACCGCCAATTAGCACTGTCTTCTGGGTAGTATATTTCACCTGAAACTTTCCACCGAACAATATACCCACCACGAAAAAGCACAACATAAATGATGACGTCAGCTTAACATCTGCTGTATCCATTGCAAAATAATCTGTCACCGGAACAACAAATATACTCCATATATAAAGTACGCCTAAAAAAAGTTGCATGACAGAACCTGCTATCAGCACCGTATTCCTGTTTACTTCTTTTGCCATGTGCCTCACCCTCTCTATTCTTAAAACAAAATATCGCAAATTGAAAACCATTTTTTCAAGTTCAACATTTTTTAGTATACATAATATACTTCTGCACTGTCAACCATACATCTTGGTATTAATACACATTTTCAGGCATCAATTTCTTGTAAGCTATATTTATTCATGATATAATTTGCACGCAATAAAAATGTATACCGATTTATTTTATAGTCTGCTTTATTAATATATCACAGCCCTTCATAGTCTGGTTTAGACTTCTTATACCATGAAATTTACCACATACGCAAATATCAAAGACATATAGCATTACCTGTGATACCATGAATTCACAGAAAGGAGATGGCGAATGAAAATAACACTTGAAGATGTGCCGGGTACTGAAACCGAGGTGATTATTCGAGGAAACATTGCCGATAATAAAGTTCAGCATATCATTGCCTTGCTGAAAAGCAGTAATGTTTCTTCCAAGCTTATCGTGTATGATGAGTCCACCGAAGTATTGACAGACATTACCGAAGTCTATTATTTTGAAACAACCGACAGGAAAACATGGGCTATAACAAAAAAAGGCAAGTATATGTGTAAATATACTTTGTCTGAAATATCCGCCATGTTTAGGACCCAAGGCATTGTACAAATTGGGAAAAGCATACTTGTTAACATACATCACGTGAGCTCGCTTAGCGCAGAGTTTAGCGGCAACTATGTTGTTAGTTTGAGTGATGGGTCAAAACTTTTGGCTTCAAGGTTTTATATGAAAGAATTTAGAAACGCTATTATGGAGGGATAAAAAATGAAACT
>CAYJIG010000070.1:0-8862 GCA_964370165.1 uncultured Oscillospiraceae bacterium | reverse complement strand
CATATAACGCGACCGATTCATACACCGCCGCTACCGAGATATATAAAAGGTATGATCTTGGGCATGGCGACGGTAAAGACGGCATGATATTAATGCTCAGCATGTCTGCGCGTGATTACGGGTATGCGATGTATGGCGATCATGCACATTCGAAAATCGACAGGGATCAGCTGAATGATATCGAGGAAGCGTTCCTTGAAGAGTTTGCCGAGGATGATTGGTATGGTGGATTTTATGATTACATGTATGAGATCAAGTATGTCGTACAGTATGCGTGGATAGTTGCGCTTGTGATAATCATCATGATATCGTTTGTTATTGCGTTGGTTGTGTGTTTTAGTCTTCGGGCACAGCTGAGAAGCGTGAAGTTTGCCAAAGGTGCGGTCGCGTATGTGCCGCAGGGTGGCGTGAATATCCACACACAGCATGATAATTTCAGTCACACTACCACCACACGGACAAAGATACAAAAAAGTAGTGGTGGTGGCGGCGGTGGCGGCGGCGGCGGAAGGTCCGGTGGTGGGTTTTCCGGTGGCGGCGGCAAGTTCTAAGCCGGGATATATTTTACAAACATGAAAAAAGTAGCGTGGCATAGATTTAAAAAGGAGGTGCATGTATGTCGTTGTTAGATGAATTGAAAAGTACCGCGATGCAAGCGGCGAAAGAGTTAGAGGGTGCGGCGAAGCAGGTGGTTGGTGAGGTTACCGGTCAGGCGAAAGTTGTTGTGATGAATAAGTTACCGGTGAGTTTGGCCGAGATGCAGGCGATGCCGCAAGCGGATATGACCAAGCCGCAAAATACTGTTGCGATGTGTGTAGCGGCGTTGTGCATGTATCCTGTGGATAAAGACGCGGCAATTGAGATGCTGAATTTTCTTAAAGGGCCCAGTCCCATCACCGAGCGTGAAAAGCAGTTTATAGCGGACAGGTTTCGGGATGACAAGTGGTATGTGCCGGCGTCGTATTTTGCGGGGGCTGTGCCGACAAATAACTATACACCGTCGAAACCGTATACCATTGAAGTGCATGAAAATCCGTATTCTCGCCAGCAGATTAATGAAGGGTACCTGAAAGTGTTTGTGCGGTCAGGTGGCGCGGATACCGAAAGGTCTGTGACGCTTCGGCATAAACCGTCCACAAACCAGTGGTTCTTGTGGGAACAAATGCTGCTTTCAGATATCAGACCACCACAAGAATCAGACCCCTGGGCCTAACCCCCCGCTTTTTTGAAAAAAAGTCGGCCAAGCCAATGCAATCCGAGCCCGCCTCTTGCTTACAAATTTCCGTGTTAGGCGGCGTTATCCTCATTCACAATACACAAAGTATTGTTCAGTCGTCTGCCTTGCCTACCACAAAAATTTGTGAGCAAGAGGTTCTGCGAATTTTTTATACCGCCAAAAGTTCTATACCAAGGAAGTGCGGCGCAGTAAGGCTGCCGCCTTGCAAGATGCACTGACGCCGGTATGGGACTTTTGGCTAAATAAAAAACGGACTCGGATTACATTGACTTGGCCCAGCAAAAAACTTTAATCAAAGGACGCATTACCTGCCTGATTACCGCACCGCAGGTGCTATTGCGTGTGCCGCTGGCACCGCCGCAGGCTATTGCGTGTGCCGCTGGCACTTTTACCGACGCATTTTGTATAAAATGCGTCATTTTAAGTTTTTGCTAAGCTTTTTTCAAAAAGCGTGGAAAGTGTCTAAGCCTGAGATTAAGATATTATTAAAAATCATTGTCAATTATGAAAATTATGTGTTAAGTCAAGGTTAAGATTTTTTATTTGATTGAAAGTATAGTGTGTGAGTGGTATAATAAATTTGTAATGAGTATAGTTTATTTTATGATTTTTTTACAAAAAAGGTAACATTAAAACTAGGAGTGTGGCGTATGAAATCAATCAAGCTCAAGATCTTGGCATTATCGCTGGTGCTTTTACTTGTCAGTATCTTATCGGTCGGGATTTTTTCTATCTTAAGCACATACAATAGCACGATGTTTGCCCTTGAAGAATCCATGCTATCCACCATTGACGCTACAGCCGACATGATTGAAATTCAGCTGGAGTCATACAGAGGTTTAGCACGACAATTTGCAACCGACGCCACGCTGATTCAGGACATACCTGACGAAGGCGACGAAACCGAAGACGGACGCTCACGTCAAGACGTGATTGACGATCTTGCTGCTCAGTTTGCCATGCTTTCAGAGATGCATGGTTTCGATACAATGCAGCGTTTCGATAAAAATGGTATCGCCGTCACCATAAACCAAGACTTTTCTCAAGATGTTTTATTCACCACGCCACGCGATACAGGTGAGCCGTTTGTGGTAGATCCAATGGTGAACCCCGAAACAGGCGTACTCACCATGCCCATCACCATGCCCATCATGAAAAATGGCCAGTTTGACGGCGTGATTTTGTTTGCTATAAACCCCGCACTTTTCTCTGATATAGCCGCCAAGGTATCTGTGGGCGAAGGAAGCACCACCACCATCGTAAGCAGTACCGGCACAACCATCGCATACAACGATATCGAGTATGTTATGCAGTCGTATAACCTGGGCGAAGAAGCTAAATCTGACCCGACGTTGCAGGCGCTTGCTGATGTTGAAGCGGCCGTGATAAATGGCGAGGAAGGTTTCGAGTCGGTGTCATGGGACGGTGTAGATCAGTTCGCCGCATACACGCCCATCGACGGCTCAAACGGTTGGGGCATTTATATAATGACATACCAAGCGAACTTCTTGGCACAAATGACGACATCCATCATCGTCACCATAATAATGGCGCTGGTTATTTTAGTAGTTGCAACAGTTATCATCATTATAGTAGCCAGAAGCATCACTAACCCGATTTCACAGTGTGCAAACAGGCTCAGCATGGTATCGCAAGGTGACCTAAAGTCTCCGATGCCTGAAGTTCGCACAAACGACGAGACGAAAATCTTGGCGGAGTCTACCGCATCCATCGTAAATTCCGTCACGGTGATGATAGACGATTTAAACTACACGTTATCCGAGATTGCCGGCGGGAATTTTGCCGTTGAAAGTAAGGCGAAAGAATACTATATCGGCGATTTTAGCTCGCTTAGTGTGTCGCTTGAGACCATTGTTCAAAAGTTGTCTACCACCATGTACAAGATAAACAACGTTTCAGAACAAGTGAATTCCGGTAACCAACAAGTTGCGTCAGGTGCACAGTCACTGGCTCAGGGTGCTATCGAGCAAGCATCGTCGGTAGAGGAATTGTCCGCAACCATCGCGGAAATCTCCGATAAGATAAGTGAAACGGCCACATCTTCTCAAAACGCAAAACAAGCCAACGATAAATCCCAAAAAGCGCTTAGCCAAAGTAACGAGCAAATGCAAGAAATGCTGGTTGCGATGGGTGATATCAGCCTGAAGTCGTCTGAAATCAATAAGATCATCAAGACGATTGACGATATAGCGTTCCAAACAAATATCTTGTCCCTGAATGCTGCGGTTGAAGCGTCCAGAGCCGGCGCCGCTGGGCGTGGGTTTGCTGTGGTGGCGGAAGAAGTTCGGAATCTTGCTACACGTTCTGCACAATCAGCAAAAGACACAGCTACGTTGATTGAAGAGACGTTGGCGGTGGTTGAGGTAGGTAACAAGATCGCCACAAACGCGTCCGAGTCGATTAATATTGCTATAGAAAACGCAACCGAGCTTGGTGGATTGGTAGAAAATATCGCTGACGCTACCGCGATGCAGTCCGAGGGCGCGGGTCAAGTTCGTGCAGGTATCGAGCAGATATCGTCTGTTGTTCAGATAAATTCCGCGACATCAGAAGAAAGTGCCGCGACCAGTGAAGAACTTTCAGGATACTCAAACGAGCTGAAAGCATTGGTATCGGGTTTCACTTTAGCACAAGGGAATAGTACCGCACCGGCACAACCCATATCATCAATCCCGATGCTGGAAGAAGGTACGTTCTAAGGTCAAGACACTTTCACGCTTTTTTGAAAAAAAGCTAGGCAAAAAACTCAATTAAAGAGCAAACAATCCCACGGTTTTAAAGAACCCGTGGGATTGTTTTGTGCCAGCGGCAGTGCCGCGGCAGTGCCGGCGGCACACGCAATAGCCTGCGGCGTGGTAATCTGGTAGGTAGTGCGTCCTTTAATTAAAGTTTTTTGCCAAGCTTTTTTTCAAAAAAGCGGTTTCAAAAAAGCGGGGTAGGTGGTATCGATGGCAAGTGCGCCGAGTGGTGCGGTGATAACGATAGAAAGCACGGCGGTGGTGAGGATGATATCCCCGGCAGCAAGCCCGACAGAAAGCGGCACAGCGCCGATCGCCGCTTGAACGGTAGCTTTCGGAAGATATGCAAACACGCAAAACAAGCGTTCTTTAAAATCAAGCTCAGTTTTCAGGAGTGAGATAACTACCCCGACACACCTGACACAAAGCCCGACAAAAATCATGAAAACAGCCGGCAACCCCGCAACCATAAGATACTGAATATCCACTGACGCACCCAGTAACACGAACAAAATCACTTCCGCCGCAACCCACAACTTCCCGACTTTCCGCGACAACGCCGATGTAACGACAGAAACGCTTTTCAGCTTATACACGCACGCCATCACCACTACGGCCAAAAGCCCGGAAACCGGCACCGCCACGATATCCTCAATAGAAATCACGATAAACGCAACCCCAAGCATAATAACAAGCTTTGTAGTATTTTTAATATGTTTTTTAATCGAATAAAAATACTCAAAAATCATATGCAAAACAAGCCCGACACACGCACCGACCACGACCCCAAGCCCGATCGAAACAGGCACATTAATCACCGAAACACCACTCCCTTCACCTTGCGCCATGGCAAGAAATGTGGTGAACAGCACAATCACAAACACGTCGTCACACGACGCACCCGCCAAAACCAGCTGTGGTATGCTTTTTTCTGTCCCATACTTCTCCTCGATCAAAAACACCATCCGTGGCACAACGATAGCCGGCGACACCGCCGCCAACACCGCCCCCATCACAAGCGCGTCGATCCGCGATATCCCAAACACAATCGGCGCAACCAAAAAATACGCTAAAATCTCAAAACACGCGGGCAAAAACGCCATCAAGACAGCTGGCCGCCCAACTTTTTTCAAATCCCGAATATTCAACGTAAGACCGGCCTTTATCAAAATAATAATAAGCGCAATTTCACGCAGTTCCGCCGATATCCCAAGTATGGACGGGCTAAGCACGTCAAGAACATACGGCCCCAGTACAACGCCGCTGATTACCATTCCAATAATTCGTGGCAAGCGCAACTTTTGGCAGATACCCGCCAAAGAAAGCCCCACCAAAAAAAGCATACCCAGGGATAATAACATTGAAATCCTCCGATATATAGTGTTTTTTATTCCTGTTGTGCCGAGGCCGAAGAAAACGTAAGCGCCACCATCACCGGCACACAAATAATGGCAGGATACGCATACCGAAACTCGCCAAACAAAGGCGACGTGATACACGTCAGCCACACAATAAACAAAACACTATACGGAATAAGTGCGGTATAACGTTTTTTATATAAGATATAAGCACATAAAAACGCCAACACCCAAAAATTAAACGACGGGTTATATAAAAGCCCGATTCCCGGCAGGTTTCTCTCGACGCCGATGTTATCCACCAGCATTTGTTGCAATGGCGTGTTTTCGATGCCTTGGATTATCGCCACGTCACCGTCGACTAAGGTATATGTGTCGTACGTCCACACCATATACAACCCGCCGCTGATATCGGGATACCAGTACCCGTGCGTATGCTCCAAAAACGCCCACACATACGACGACGGATATTGCATACCCAGCCGTGCCCACATTGCGATATACCTACCCGGGTTTTCAAGAAAAACTTCTTCGTTCATCGTGCTTTTTATGGGATCAGAAATCATATAATCATACAAAACAGGCAAGTCATCATACGGCAAAATCTCGTTTATGATAAGCTGTTCTTCTTGTGGGATGTCGTCACCCGCCACCAACACGGTGCGTCCAATCTGCAACATCGGCACCGAAAGCATCTCACGCACCGAGCTGCCTTGTATCCCGAACGCTGAATAAACAGGCCCCGTCAAAACGAAGTTAAAGCAAATGGCAACAACTAGCATTGCCAACGCATGAACACGCACACCTTTTAAGAACACTAAAATCACTAAAGCGGTCAACACCACTAAATAAACCCCGGTGTTTTTCGCTAAGATAAGCCCAAAAACCGAGACCGTCAGCATGACGACACATAAAGGTTTCTTGAAAAAGCCAGTCCTGTTTTTAACGATGTCAAAAACAATCAAAACAAAAACCAAAACCCACATCGCAAGCCACACGTCTTTCACAAGCGTGCTGGCATACCGTGAAAAAGCAGGAAAGAAAGCATAGTATAAAAACACGCCTAAACGCCAATAAACATGTAGTTTTAAATGTGATAGGTAAGAAATAACCGCGCTAAACAGCGCCGACTGAACCAATATCTGAACCATTGCGGCAACGGCAACACCCACGCTGTCGCTACCAAAAACCGCCACGCCAAACTTCACGCAACTGCCTAAAAACAAGGTATGCGCCACGGGATGATGTGCGCTATTGATGTTGTTTTCCATCGCCATGCCGATTTGAACCATGACGTCGTCGTTCACCACGCCCGGCCAAAACACCGCCAGCCAAACACCGGCAAACGCCACAATCACCAGCATGCGTGCAAAAAATGCTTTTTTTGTGCCGTCAAGATAAGATGCGGACCACGCAATAAACCCTGTTTCTTTTTTTGCACACGTGCACGCAGACGCCTCGCATCTATCTAAAAACTCGATTAAAATCAAAAACATGCATGTGAATAAAAACAAGTATCCCGGCCATAACAAAAACACAGTATTTGGCGGTGACATGCTAAAAATCACCTTGCCGATGGACATGCATAAAGCCAAAACAGCTCCAAAACAAAAAGATATCACCGCACGTCTTTTGGTGAAAAATAAAAACGATTTACGATAAATAACGCAAAAAACCACCAGCAAGATAAGGTCTGTCAGCCCGCCTGCACGAAAAATAGCAGTGAAAAAATCGGCGGTAGACAGGGTGAATACCGTGCAAAACGCAGCAAAAAAACTTATTATCCACTGTATGGCGGGGGATGTTTTTAATGAAGTGTGTTTTGACATGACAAAATCCTTTATGAAGTTTTGATAAGTGTCTGAAAACTTAAAACAGAGTGGCAGAGCGCCACCCTATTTCACGTATATACGTATATAATTTCGGATAAATACTGTTATTTTGGCGGGATGATTTCCAGCCAATATTCGTCAGGATCGTTTATGAAATATATGCCCATGGCCTCGTTTTCGTAGCAGATACAGCCCATTTCTTTATGTTTTGCGTGTGCGGCGGCGTAGTCCTGGGCCACAAACGCCAGATGAAACTCGTTTTCGCCCAAATCATACGCCTCGGGGTGATCACGCATACATGTCAGCTCCAGCAGGAAATCGCTCTTACCATCGCTTAAAAACACAATGGTGAAGCTGTCGTCTTTTGCGTTGATGCGGCGTGTTTCAAACAGGCCTAAAGCTTCTTTATAAAATTCCAGGCTTTTTTCTAGGTTTTTTACGTTAAAGTTGTAGTGTGCAAATGAAAACATACATAATCCTCCCAAGATTTTTTATTTGTTTAGAGCGTATGGTTAATGCTCGGTATCGTTGCCAAATACCCAGCGGCGTTGCACGTAAAAGCTAAGGAAAAACAACGTACTGTCGATTACTATTTTTGATAGCATGGTGGGGAAAGGTAAAATTTCGCTAAACAGGTAGATAAGGCCGTAGCTACATAGCATCTGGATCACGCATACAACGGCGTAGCGTGGCAGGCTTCTGCGGACGGTGGCGCTACTGTAAAATACCAGTTTTTTGTTCGTCCAGTAGTTGAAAATTGCCGAGCAGATTCTTGAGATACACACGGCAAGAAAAAGGCGGGTTGCGATATCGAAGCCGGCGAATACAACATAGAATAACAGCGAAAACAGGCCGTAGTCCAGTAAAGTACTGGCGAGGGAAGATCCGATGAATTTCAGGAATGAGAACCTAAAAATCAGCCAGTATATACGAAACGAGTCATGGAAGGTGCGGAAGTGTGAGCCGCTGTTGTCGTTGATGTAAATTGTGCGGATCGGGACTTCTTTGATAGGTACCTGCCACAGGCCTACTTCCAGTAGCATGGTGGTTTCGTATTCGTATCTCTCGCCACGAACCGAGATAAGTTTTTGGATGATTGAGTGTGGGATACCGCGCAGGCCTGTCTGCGTATCGGTGATTTTTACGCCGCCAACAAACCTAAACACACCGCGTGTGATCTTGTTTCCAAACGCGCTGCGTGGCGGCACGTCGTCTTTATCAAAGTCACGGACGCCCAAAACAAGGCTGTCCGGGGATTCGGACATGGCGGCGGCTATCTTCACAACGTCTTCGATGCTGTGTTGGCCGTCGGCGTCTAGCGTGATTACACCCAGCATGTCTTCATCGTCCTGAACATATCTCGAAAACGCTGTTTTCAGTGCACGGCCTTTGCCCATGTTTTCTGTGTGGATTAAAAGCGTGCATGAAGGGTGTCTCGACGCCTGCTCAAATATCGACGCGTATTGTTTTCCACTGCCGTCGTCTACAACGTAGACACGTGAAAAACCGGCGGAGATAAGGCCGTCAACTACCTGTATTAAATTATCGTCCGGCCTCAAAGATGGTACAACAGCCGCAATCTTCACACTAACTCTCCTCACGCTTTCCGCTTTTTTGGAAAAAAGCTTGGCAAAAAACTTTAATCAAAAACCACATACCTAAAATAGAATTACTTG
>CAYJIG010000069.1:0-8999 GCA_964370165.1 uncultured Oscillospiraceae bacterium | reverse complement strand
TGCGACGGCTGCGGTGGCAGCGGCGGCCCAGTCGGCATGGGTGGTTGCTCGGGTTTGTTGCTGCGGCAGCATAGCCGAGCGTGAAAACAGTCCCGCCGATGGAGAATCTGCCACGTCGAAAGTAGCCTCTGAAGAAGAACTTTCTTCACCGGGCTCTTGTTCGTCTTCGGGCAAAGATTCGTCCTCGGTAGACGATCCGCTTTCAGAAGATGAGCCGCTTTCAGAAGACGACCCACTTTCAGAAGATGATCCACTTTCAGAAGACGACCCACTTTCAGAGGATGATCCACTTTCGGCTACTACATCGGATGTCGCAACATCAAACGTTGTGCCTTCGGCCAATACCGAAAGAGGGAACGTAACCACCATAATTAATGCAATGAACATGCAAATACCCTTTTTGCACAGATCATACCTCAAATTCATGCAATCACCCCATAATACATATAATGATATTATTATATAATATTACTACACAAAAAATCAACAGTTTGTTCATTAATGAGCATCGCAAAATCGGAACCGTCTACATGCAATTTAAATCTTATTGTGCCACCCCATGCTAAGCTAAACGTGCACCTGCAAAACATCATGCTGGGTAATCGTATTAATTTCGGTAGCTACGATGCACTTGAGATAGGTGCTGGCAGCACCACCGACAGCTTGTTTGACACCTCGGCAAACGAGATTGTTTTGCCATCGGATGAGATGAATATTGTTGTCGCTACCAAAAGACCGTTTGCCTGGTTATAGGTACTATTTGCGTTTAGCCTTTAGCATTTTGCATGCGTAAATATTTCCCATTACGTACACATTACGTACGCCGGTGCTTTTTGTTAAGATTGAAAAATCGTAAAATAAAGTGCAAACATGCTTTGCACCCAAAATATATCGCTATAACAAAAAATTCCACCGACAAAAGTCAGTGGAATTTGGTCTGAGTAACCATAAGGGGCATGGAAAAGATTCGTATTAATGCAGAATTGTAGCTGATAAGTAACATTGTACCCATCAATATAATCAGCTAAATAACACTTATAATTATGCTTAAACAGCTCACAAAATACCTGTAAAGTACAAAACCAAAGTTTATTATGTACCTAATATATTTACATCAGCTTGCGCAAAAAAGCAGCGCCTTGTGCAGCATCTTGCGTCATATCGTATATTTCAGATGATCTATTTAAGCTACGCCAAGTGCGTGTTCTATGTGCATTAAATGCCTCCGGTAAAACAAACGGTTCTAAAACCAATGGGCCACTATATTTTACTTTTTTGAGTGTTGTAATGAACCTGTGCCAATCAATATTCGACGGCCCTATGCCCGGAATACGCCTATTGGACTCGCCAAGATGCAAGTGCCCCAACCGCCCTGCATTTGCCACGCCGGCTATTGTGTCGAAAATATTATTTTCTTCAATAAGCATATGAAAGCTGTCTAAATGTACCATAGCTCTATCACTACATGTCTCGACAGCAAAATCCAACGCCTCTTTACCTGTATTAAAGACAAATTGTTCAAACCTGTTGCATACCTCAAAACAATAATTAATACCAAGCTCTTCAGCAACCGGCAATATTTGCTGTAAACTCTGACGGCTAAACTCTTTAGCGCGTTTTCGTTCTTTTGTGAAATCCTCATCTGTTTGCGGCATGCGCAACCATGCCGAATAATTAACACCCGACCAAACTTTCATTTCTAATGCCGGCATACGCTTTAGCACCTGCACGCAATGTTCAATTCCTCGTTGGCGCACCAGTGGATTATCAGAAGATATATCAGTTGTTGCGTCCAAACCGCCATTCAAAGTGAACGACATAGAATATGCTTTTGCTTGCGAAAGTAGTTTATCACAAGCTTTGTCATCCAGTTTCAAAAGCCATGTGGGATTTATCTCAAGAATATCCATGTTGGCTTTATAACATTGGTAAAGAATTTCCTCAATATCTTCTTGTATTGAGCTTCCCCACCAATAACCTATATGCAATCCAATCTGATTCATACTAAAACGTCTCACTTTCATTTCGTCCACTTTTAATGTCGGCGACTTGAGGTGTTCTAGCCTATTGCTGATAATATAATTACGAAAGCAAATTAGGAACAAGCATTACAATATCCGGTATATATGTGAGACACAAAAGTACTGCGACCAGTGTCAATATAAACGGTATTGCCTCTTTTGCATATTTTTCTATAGAACAACCTGTAATAGCACATGTGGTAAACATTTGGCTACCAAAAGGTGGTGTGAAACCAGCTATTGTAAGATTTATACACATAACAATTCCAAAATGTATAAGGTTTATGCCCATTGCATCCGCTACAGGAACAAGTAACGGTGCAAGCAAGATCATAGCGGCACCACCATCAAAAAAGCACCCAACAAGCAGTAACATAATATTTACAATTATCAAAAATACATATTTCGATTCTATTCCTGCTGTAAGTGTTTCGGAAATCATCATTGGTATACGTTCCCATGTCAAAAATCCATTCAACACATTTGCACCGGCCAATATAAACATAACTCCGGCAGTGGCTGTGACTGACTCAGTAATTATTTTCTTCACCATGGAAAGCTTTAGCTCTTTGTATATAAAAGCGCCCACAATAATAGAATATAAAATACACAATGCACCGGCTTCTGTGGGTGTGCAAACTCCCATGCGCAGCGCCATAACAATACCAAACGGAACCATCAATGCCCATACAGCATCTACCAATGCATGTCCAAATTCTTTTGGCGTACCGGCACGCTCACGCGAAGGTTTATATTTACGCTTTTTAGATATAACAAGGTTTGTTATCATCAGGCCTATCATAATACATATTCCCGGCAAATATCCTGCATAAAACATCTTTTCCACCGACACATTAGCTGCTGTCGAATACAAAATCAGCACTATTCCCGGTGGAATAATGGGTGTGATACATGCAGAAGCTGCTGTCACAACACACGAGTATGGTTTACTGTATCCAAGTCTTTCCATCTCTGGTACCAGCATTTTTGACTGCATTGCCGTATCTGCAATAGCCGAGCCCGACAAACCACCCATCATCGCAGACAACACTATGTTTACATGACCCAGCCCACCTCTTAAGTGTCCCACAAAAAGTTCAGCTAAATTCATAAGCCGTCTTGTGATACCCGAATAGTTGAAAATAACTCCTGCCGAAGTAAAAAATGGGATGGCCAAAAATATAAACGACGAGTTTGAAGCAATTAGCTTTTGGCATAGTAAAGTGACATCCATAGCATCCGGACTAAACAAATAATACACAGCACCAGAAATTATCATAGAATATGCCACCGGTATTTTCAAAAGAAAAAGCACAAAAAGTACCACTAGCGGAAAAATGGTCCAAAAACTCATATTAATACACTCTCCTTGAATTCAATTAAGACCGTTCTTCTAAAGCGGCACTTTTAATTTCTTTATTCTTTATAGTGAAAACCAAAAATTTCACAGAAAAATATAATAGAAATATCCCGGCTAAAGGAATTGACAAATCATAGAAAAAATATGGAATTTTAAGGGCCGGACTCTTTCTTTCAAAGGCTGCAATGGCAAATTCTGTGCCCCAAACAATCAGTCCTATATTAGCCAGTGTCACCAAAAAGAATCCTATAACCATACTTATTTTTTTCATGGTTTTTGGCATACGGTCTACCAACAAGTCTATTGCGGTAAGGCCTTGATTGGCATATAGTAACACCACACCAAAAAAAACCGCCCAGTTAAAACAAAGATATGCCACCTCTTCAGCCCAGTTAAGAGAATTTGAAAAAATATATCTAGCAAAAACGTTTACTGTTATTAAAGTGACCATAATAACAAACGCCGAACCCGAAATTGCCAGAGCTATACGGCTTATCCATTTCTCAATGCATTCCATAGTTTTCATATTTTTATCCTTTTACACCTATAATCATCTATTTATATGAATATAATAAAGCCCAGTGTCCCATTTTCAAAAGGGCACTGGGCAAAACTTACTACTATTGACCAAGTGCTGCTTGCAAATCGTCTAAAATTCCATCGCTCCACTCAGGGAAGTTTTCAGGAACATCATAGCTTGCAGTGATAAACTCTTCTTTATCAATTTCGCTAATTGTTACACCCTCTGCTTCCAAAAGTGCACGATATTCTTCTTGCACACCACCTGAAAGCTCTAGGAACTCGCCCATATACTCATATGAAACATCGTCTAAAGCAGCTTGTGCTTCGCTTGAAAGTGAGTTATAAACCTCAGAAGACATAACGATAGCAGTATAGCCGATAAGATGTTCGGTAAGAGTTATGTGCTCACATGTTTCGTACCATTTGTTTGAATAAATTACCGAATACACGCCTTCTGCACCATCTACCACTTTTTGTGATAACGCTTGATAAGTTTCAGACATTGCTACGTTTGTAGGACTTCCGCCTAATGTCTCAACAACAGAGTTCCACATAGTAGTAGATGCACAACGAATTTTCATAGATCCAACATCATCACGGGAAGTCACCGGATTTACTGTTACAAGATTACGGCTACCTTCATAGTTAAGAGCCAGCAAATGCAGTCCTTTTTCTTCAAGTTCGGCTGTTAAACCTTTAAAAACATCAGACTCCCAAAGGTCTAAAATTTGCTCAGGAGTTTGAATAAGATAAGGCGACATAATAGCAGCCATATCGGGGACATAGTTTGCGAGATATGCTAAGTCGCAGTCAGCCACAACAGCTTCGCCACTTGCCGCTTGTTCCAAAACATCCGCTGTAACGCCCAGGCTTTCGCCTGTGTATACTTCGCCAACAATTTCGCCAGCACTTGCTTGTTCAACATCTGCCCAATAGCGGCCATACCATTCATATTGTGGGTCTGTAGTACTTTTCACCAAATTAAACTTCAAAGTAACACTTTCAGCAGCAGCTGGGGCCGCCTCTGAAGCCACTGCGCTTCCATCAGCAGGTGCCGTACTTTCCGCTGTGGAACCACCACAAGCAGAGATCGAAAACACTAATGCAACAGCCAATAATAAAGCAAATATCTTTTTCATAACTTCTCCTCATTTCTTTCAAAGTTTATTTGTCAAGCTTGTTCACACAAGCTTTGCGACCAAAAATTAGAGTTATACATATTGCTTAGCACTACCAAGTACAGCTTCCATCTTATAAGCTATTCTCTTGGCAACTTGCTCTCGTCCTGCCCCGATATACTTTCTGGTGTCAATTACTTCGGGCTGATTTGCCAATGTTTCTCGCACGGCCGCAGTCATAGCAAGCCTTAGGTCTGTATCCATATTCACTTTACACACTGCCATCGATGCTGCTTGCTTTAGCATAGGCTCCGGAATACCCACCGCCGCTTTAATATTTCCACCAAACTCGTTAATTGTTTTAATATCATCTTGATTAACAGAAGATGCACCATGTAAAACAATGGGAAAGCCTGGTATAATCTCTTCGATTTGTTCCAAAATATCAAAACGCAACTGCGGCTCTTGCCCCGGCTTAAATTTATAAGCGCCATGGCTGGTACCTATTGCAATCGCCAAAGAATCCACATCCGTTTGATTAACAAAATCAAGCGCCTGTTTTGGGTCTGTGAATAGATGTTCTGCCGAGTGCACACCATCTTCAATCCCTGCAATACGCCCAAGCTCTCCCTCTACAGTTACTCCTCTTTTGTGGGCATACTCGCAAACTTCTTTCGTCAACTTTATATTATCCTCATACGGCAAGTGTGAGCCATCTATCATAACCGACGTAAAACCTGCATCAATGAAGTTTTTTGCCACATCAAAGCTTTCACCATGATCTAAATGTAGCGCAACGGGAACTTGTGCCAATTTTGCAGCGTGATTGGTAATGGCTACAAAATATCCAAGGTCTGCATAAGCCGCTGTAAACGAAGATGCTTGAACAATAACCGCCGATTTGAGTATTCCTGCCGTTTCAACTGCGGCTTGAATTAGCTCCATATGATTTATGTTAAACGCTCCAATTGCATAATGATTCTTGTACGCATGTGCAAACATTTCCTTGGTATTCACAATATAATCATTCACAAATGTCCACCAATCACTTTCTCTAAGTATATTTTGGAACATTTCCACCACAATTCAACCAATAAACCACTCAAAACGCCATTATTTCTCTACAAATCCATTTATTAAGACAAATTGTAACAGTTTATTTTGTTTTTTTCAATTATTTTTGAGAAAAATGTACAGATGCATAAATTTCATGGTGGATATTTGGTTGTTTTGTAACATTTTGTGGTGTATTTTAAACAACTTGTAGTTTTATCAAAAAAAAAGCACAACCCATAAAGGTTGTGCTTTTTTTGCTGACAGAATATGCCTAACTTAAACTTTCATAAACAGGCTCGTTGTTTTTTCGGTTAGAAAATAAACATTTAATACCATTTGAATTACAAAACAATTCTACTTCATGTGGACAACTATTGTCACTAACAAGATAAGCCACCTCCGAAAGATCTGCAAACTTTGAAGATGAACAAGCATAAAATTTCCTTGAATCAACCATTACTACGGCTGTTTTAGCACGCAACATCGCACTACGTTTAAAATGTGACTCCATATATGTGGCTGTGGTAAGCCCGTTTTGTACAGAAATGCCAGTAGCCCCTAAGAAAGCTATGTCGATATTAAACTTTGCAAGTTCTTCTATAGATTGATAACTATGAAATGTATCCGAGCGCTGAGAATATTCCCCACCAAGCACAATCAAAGTGCATTTTGATAGCTTGATGGCTTCAATTAATACCCTCGGGCTTGATGTAATGATAGTTATCCCTTTTTTGTCGTGTAAATATGGCACCATATTTTTTGTTGTGGTTCCTGAGTCAATAAAAAGCGTCTGATTGTCCTC
Source organism: uncultured Oscillospiraceae bacterium (assembly GCA_964370165.1). Taxonomy (GTDB): domain Bacteria; phylum Bacillota; class Clostridia; order Oscillospirales; family Ruminococcaceae; genus JAAYCI01. The sequence continues at coordinate 2,120 of CAYJIG010000069.1, read as the reverse complement.
GACCAGATGCGCCGCCAACTCACCAATGCGATTTTTGGGTTCTTGATACGGATCCACATAAAAAGATCCCTGCGATAAGCTACTTGACCCGAGTTGTAACTGTGGCTGATTTCTTGATATCACACCACCTCTAATTCGAGTAATATTTCCACGTTCTTCTAATATAGTTACATCGCGACGTACAGTATTTAAAGAAACTCTAAATACGTGGGCTAGATGTGTAAGTAGCACATGTTGCTTGTCGAGTATATAGTTTTCCATTTGCGATAAACGGTCAAAACGCATATCTATCTCCTTTCATGTCATACAATTCATGCCATACAATAAAACTGCATCTAATACATATAAGCTTGTGAATTTATTCGGTCAACACACAAGTATCAATGGCCATTGCTTGATATATTTATATCATGAGGATTTTTTGATGTTTTGTCAATAGATTTTTGCATCACAGGCAGAGTTTATGGCAAATTCATATGTCACATAGGTACTTTATGCATTGTAAAATGTTTTATCATTTTCGCTAGTTATACACTCGTCAACAATTATAATAGCTGATTTTAGCTATATCCAATTATTTTTATAGTTACTAAAAAATAATTTTGTGGATTTGCAAGTGTAATCTGTTTTTTTAATCTTTACGATGTATGCGTTATTAATACATAAATATTTCCTATTATGTACGCCGATGATTTTCGTCAGGATAAAAAAATCGCAAAATAAAGCACAAACATGCTTTACACCCAAAATATATCGCTATAACAAAAAATCCACCGCCCGTTTTGGAACGACAAAACCTGTGTATATGACTTTTACCTTTACACAAAAACACCGCTTCATAGTTTGAAAAAACGGGTGTAAAGTTCATTGAGTGTTTGTGCATCTTTCACAAAGCACGCGTCATCATTGTCTTTCACAAATTCAAGAATAAGGTTCGGCGCAATGCCGCATTCTTTTGCTTTCATACAATACGTAGCCCAAATATCTTTACCCTCACCAAGTAACCGTCGTGTGCCATCGGGCAACCAGTGAAAGACATGATACGTCACTATCCACGGGGCAAGACACTCAATCTCTTTCAAATGTGTTGCATTTGAAATTTCAGGGTTCGGTTGCCAATATGTTTTAAGCGCAGGATGGTTGACTGCACGAAGCAGTTTGAGTGCACCGTCTGCCGTTTCTGTCATTGTGCCGCGGTGGTATTCAAGCGCAACCGCAATCTCTTTTTCATGTGCAGCAATACAGTCGTTTTGCAACTTGAGCACAAGCTGCGCAAATACATCGTCTGTGATTTCGTGTGGTCTTTTTCGCCCTGCCCAAACACGTATGATAGGGGCATTCAGGGCGCAAGCAGTGTCTAAAACAGGTGCAAAATCTTCCTCTGGGCCCGCCTTGTAATAAGACCCATATGAAAGCACTTTTAGCCCTGCTTGCTCAGTTTTTTCACGGACGCGTTTGGCTTTGGCAATGTCATGAGGCGGAACATGGATATCACCACCCCATTCAATGCCCGATAAGCCGGATTTGTGAGCGCATTCGATAATTTCGGCCACGTGTTTTTTTCGGAAGGTAACAGAAGTCAGCCCTGTATTCATAGATACCTCCTTTGATATAGTCGGTGAAATGTTTATAAACAGTATACACCATTTTTATAATAAATTCTTGCCAGGATTTACTCAAAATATTCAAGGATTATGCTCGATATATGCCGCGATCTTTACAAAAAAACGAATACCCACTAGAGATAAAGCCCTAATGAGTATTCGTTTGGGGACAAATAACCATAAGAGGGCATAAAAAAGCACGCACAAAAAAAGACACCGAGCTTCACTCGGTGCCTGATTGGGTGCAGCTTACCCAAGGGGGCATGCTATCAAGCTGCTAGTGCGACGGTGAGAATAGGAACAAATTTACATTTCACAGTCAAATAGAGTTTTATTCAACCCAAGACCACGAAAAGGAGTTATAAATATGTTGAATCACAATCTACCAAAAACGAAAATCCAAAATGGAATTTCCTACACCTTAGATAATAATTTAAAGCCGCTACATTAAATTTTGTAGTGGCTTTAAATTCGGTTAATTTTGGGTTGCATTTGGTACAAATTCGAGCTTTATTG
>CAYJIG010000068.1:0-9287 GCA_964370165.1 uncultured Oscillospiraceae bacterium | reverse complement strand
CGAGCGTAGCCAGCACAAAAACAGAGACAAAGCAATGAAAGTGCTTCGTAGCCGTCTGCTGAGCGAAAAAATCGCCGAGCAGAAAAACGAGATGGACGCCACACGCAAAAGTCAGGTAGGTAGTGGGGACCGCTCGGAGCGTATACGTACATATAACTATCCACAAGGCAGGGTGACAGACCATCGCATTGGCCTTACTTTGCACAAGCTGGAAGCTATTTTAAGCGGAGTGCTTGACGAAGTGATAGAGCCGCTGATTGCCGCCGACCAAGCAGAAAAGCTACAAGCGGCGGCAGAGGAGTAAACATAGTTTGGAAACAAAAGTATTGCCTGTAAACGAAGAATCGCTGAAACTGGCGGCAGAGCTACTTCAAAATGGTGAAGTGGTGGCCATACCCACCGAGACGGTGTATGGTCTTGCGGCAAACGCAAAAGACGGCACTGCCGTTGAAAAGATATTCCATGTCAAAGGCAGACCGCAAGATAACCCACTTATTGTACACATTTCTACCACAGAGGAGATATATACTGTGGCAAAGGATGTTCCTAAAAGCGCCATGAAACTGGCGCAGGCGTTTTGGCCGGGACCTCTTAGCATGGTGCTCCCAAAAAGTGACGAGCTTGCAAGCAGTGTTAGCGCGGGATTATCCACTGTAGGTGTGCGCTTGCCGGCACATGCTGCCGCAAGAAATGTCATTGCCATGGCAGGAGTTCCGCTAGCGGCACCTTCGGCAAACACTTCGGGTGCGCCAAGCCCTACTTCGGCAAAGCATGTGTATCAAGACTTACAAGGCTTGATTCCGCTGATACTTGACGGTGGCAGTTGTCCTTTAGGTGTGGAGTCTACCGTGCTTTCGGTGGAGGATGAGCCTGTTGTGTTAAGGCCAGGTTTTGTCACACCACAGGAAATATCAGACGTGTTGGGATGCAAAGTACATCTAGCACCCAGCCTACAATCGGCACTAAAACAAGGCGAAACACCCAAAAGTCCCGGCATGAAGTATAAGCACTACTCGCCTAAAGCTGAAATAACAATATTAAAAACTGACGATGTAAAGAATTTTTCCGATTACGTAGCCTTACAACTGGAAAAAGTCGCTTCACCTGTAAATGTAATGTGCTTTACAGGTGAAGAAGATGTTTTTTCGGTGCCTTGTGTTACTTATGGCAAGAAAGACGATGCCGCATCTCAAGCACGGGGATTGTTCTCTGCTTTACGCAAGCTGGATAAGCTGGGAGCAAAAACGGTGTTTGCCAGAGCGCCAAAGGATGACGGAATAGGCCTTGCTGTTCGTAATCGCCTTTTACGTGCGGCGGCATTTCGGGAGATTGTGATATGAAGATGGATGATCTTTTAAAGCCACGTGGCATATGGCTGGTGGCGATAACAGGGCGTTCAGGCGCAGGAAAATCTGCTGTGAGGGAGTATTACAAAGGTCTTGGATACCCGGTAGCAGACGGCGACGCACTGGCCAGAGAAGTAACAGAGCCGGGCACTGCCTGCCTTGACGAATTAAAAGTAGAATTCGGAAATGAAATAATTTGCGAAGATGGTACGCTAAACCGTGCTATTTTAGGAAGAATAGTCTTTGAAGATAAGGCGAAAAACCAAAGGCTTATAGACATCACTCACCCGTATATTACAAAGAAAACCTTTGATTTAGCACAAAAAGCACAAGAAAATGGACACACGCTGTTTTTTGTGGACGGTGCAATGGTGGTTGGGCTACCGTTTGCAGAAATTTGCGATAAAATAATAGTGGTAACAGCAAAGAAAGATCTTTCCATCAGTCGGATTACTCTACGTGACGATATTTCGGAAAACATAGCGAACAATCGCTTGAACGCACAAAAATCAGACGCTGAACTGTGTGCTGCGGCAGATTACGTAATCGAAAATAATGACACAAAACAAATGTTATGCAAGCGTGCAGACGATGTGCTAAAAGCACTATTGAATAAAAGGAAACAAGAGATATGATAAAACGCCTTCTTGGGCACAAAGCTATATTATGTATGGCGGTTGTGGCAGTAGTGATTGCGGCTGTGGCGATTACTGCGGTTTTAGTATATAATAGCAGTAGCGCACAGCAAATTAGAAATCCGCTGGAATATACAGACGAAGTGTCTTATTGGGCCGAGGAATATGACGTAGATCCGTATTTAGTGTATGCGGTGATACAAACCGAAAGCAGTTTTCAGCCCACAGCAGAATCTTCGGCCGGTGCCAGAGGCCTGATGCAAATGACAGAGGATACATTCGACTGGGTGAAAAGCAAGATTGCGCCCGAAGAAACGCTGGTGTTTGACGACTTGTACACTCCTGATATTTCTATACGGTTTGGTGTGTATTTTATATCAATGTGCCTTGAGAGATATGGTGAAGATGTGTCGACGGCGGCGGCGGCATACCATAGTGGATGGGGGACTGTGGACGGCTTGTTGTCAGACTCTACCTACACTCAAGACGGCACTGTTCTACACAGCTTTCCATATCAGCAAATGAGCCATTATGTATATAAAATAAATGAAGCATATACTTCATATATAGAGACATATACGGAAATAAATTGAACTATTATATCGCGAAAGGAATTAAAATTTATGGCAAAAGAAAGTAAAGAAAAAAAAGCTAAATTATCCGACACATTACTTGTGCAAAGAATGCATATTGCAGAAAAAAAACCAGGAGATGTGAGTAAAGCACAGAAGTTTTGTGAGGATTACAAGCTCTTTTTAGACGAGGGTAAAACCGAGCGTGAAGTGGTGTTTGCTTCGGTGTCTCGGCTTGAAAAAGCAGGATATCGCCCGTTTGAAGAAATTAAAAACCCAAAAGCCGGGGATAAGTTTTACTTCATACACCGCGATAAAGGTGTGGTGGCAGGAACTGTGGGCAGTAACTCCCTTGAAAAAGGCATGCACATGGCCATCGCTCATCTTGACTCACCACGTCTTGATCTAAAACCCAACCCACTGTATGAAACAGACGAGCTGGCATACTTCAAGACCCATTACTACGGCGGAATTCGCAAATATCAATGGGTGACTATACCTCTTTCCATGCACGGTGTGGTGATAAAAAACGACGGTGAACGTGTGTTTGTGAACATCGGCGAAAAAGACGACGAGCCATGCTTTACTATTACAGATCTTTTGCCACACCTTGCGGCAGAGCAAAATAAACGTAGCCTTGCCGAAGGCATTAAAGGCGAAGAACTGAACATTTTAGTAGGCTCGCTTCCATTCGGAGACAAAGACGAAAAAGAAAAAGTGAAGCTGGAAGCCATGCGTCTTTTGTATGAAAAATATGGCTTTACCGAGCATGATTTTGTGCGTGCAGAGATTGAGTTTGTGCCGGCAAACAAGGCGGTAGACATCGGCTTTGACAGAAGCATGATTTCAGGGTATGGTCAAGATGACCGTGTGTGCTGCTACACTGCGCTTGCTGCAGAAATTGCAACAAAAAAACCGAAACATTGGACACTTTGTGTTATGACGGATAAAGAGGAAACCGGCTCCGACGGCAACACCGGCCTTGCCGGAGAATATCTTTTCCATTTCATTGAAGATTTGGCCGAAAAAATGGGTGTGAGCTATCACAAAACTCTGGCAAACTCGGCTTGTCTTTCCGCCGACGTAAACGTGGCGTTTGATCCCACTTTCCCGAATGTGTTTGAAAAACGCAATGCCAGCTTTTTGAATCATGGCGTTGTAGTGTCGAAATATCATGGCGCAAGAGGAAAAGCAATGACTTCCGATGCCTCGGCCGAATTCATGGGCAAGGTGACAAACATGCTTGACAAAGCAGGAGTTGCATGGCAAATAGGCGGAATGGGCAAGGTGGATGAAGGCGGCGGTGGCACTGTTGCAAAATATGTGGCAAACCGTAACGTGGATGTTGTGGATATTGGTGTTCCGGTACTTTCCATGCACGCACCAATGGAACTTACCAGCAAGCTGGATATATACAGCACTTTCTGCGCTTTCAAAGAATTTGCAAAGCAGTAAGATATACTGAGATACACAAAAAAGCAGACTATAACTATAGTCTGCTTTTTATTTATGGTATGCTTTAATTTTTAAGCAATTTGCGGATTTTATCAAGATTTCTTACAGTGGTATTGTACCCATGGTTGTATGACTCTTCAAGTATTTGAACATTTGATTCAAATGATTTCATTTTACGACTAGGCCTTAAAACCACTGTGTTTTGAGGATTGCTTTCTTCAAGACGTTCAATATATTCAAGGGTGTCGTTATACATCTTTGTGCGACGTAAAAGCTGCTTTGACATATTTGGAAACTGCCTGCGCAGTAAAAACGCCACAAGTTTCGTTGATATACCTTGTTTTTTTCTATAGCCTTTTGGCTGTGTAAGCACAATTAGGTTTTTTGTGTTACCGTCAGATTCTGATTTTTTTATGGGGATAGAGTCACCTATACCACCGTCGAAATATCGCTTTCCATCGATGAAAACAGGTGAAGAATAAAACGGTATGGCCGAGCTGGCACATAAAACAGACAGTTTTTTGTCCATGTTTTTCACGCTCATGTATACAGGCTCACCGCTTTGAGCGTCCGTGACCACGCCTATGGCTGTACCGTTAAAATTTGCTACGGCTTTGCGGTCAAGTATCACAAGCTTATTTGGGATTTCATCAAAAATAAAATCATAGTCAAAAAATGCTCCGCACCTAAAAAAGTTCCGCAGAGAAATATATCTGGGGTCGTTGCGGTATTTATGCAACACTTCTAGGTTGCGACGACTTTGCTTTGAAACATACGATATACCGTATGCAATACCGGCTGAAACACCTATAACATACTCGAAATGGATATTATTTTCAAGTAATGCGTCCATCACACCGGCCGAGAATATTCCACGAAGTGCACCGCCCTCAAAAACCACACCTGCCATTTTATACCTCTTGTTTAAATGATTTTCAGGACAACGACTGCACATATTTTGCTACGGCATCCTCGTGGTTTGTATGTTCCGATATAACGTCGGCTACTTCTTTTAGCTCTGATATTGCGTTGTTTACCGCTATACCAACATCGGCCACCTTCAAAAGTGCGGCATCGTTCAGGTTGTCACCAAAAGCATAAATGGTTTTATCAGCGATCCCGAATATATCACACAGTTTAAGCAAACTTTGGCCTTTGTCGGCGTTTGGGTTTGTTATTTCAATGTTGTGCGCACTTGATGAAGTGGACTGATACCCTAACATGTCATCAAGACGCTGCTTGCACAATAGGCGCTCTTCAGGATGAAGAAAATTAATATGTACTTTTTCTATAGGCATTTGGGGATTGATAAAGTCTTGCGCATTGTCAATCAAAAAACGTGAGCTAAGCAGTTCATCTATAAAAGTTTTGTCGAGACCTTCGCGTTCAAAAATTTCTCTAATAACTTTTTCGCTGTTGATACGGCCCTCGGTTACAATAGTTCGTGCTACTTCATATTCGGATGCGATTTCTAGCGACTTTACGGCAATGTCATAATCGAGTAAACAACGATAAATAGTACTATTTGTTTCTTTGTCCCAAATGACCGCGCCATTAGCACAAATGAAGTAACGTATATTTGTGCTAAGCAAACTCTCGGGTAAAAAAGTGTATCCGCGCGAAGTACACGGGGCAAACACAAAACCTTTTTCGATAGCATCGTTGATTACATTTTTTGTGTACTCGGAAACTTGATGGGTATTATTCAATAGTGTTTCGTCTAAATCTGTGGCAATCACAATTTGTTTTGACATTGAATTCTCCTAAAATTATAATTTTGTTTATTTGTTGGAATAATCAAAATGCGTTAGTTCAATCTATCTCGACTTTGCTCTCTTGCCACCATAACGGCAAATGCCGTGATTAACGGTAGATACTTTTCGTTTCTAACATGTATGGCAAAGTTGTCAAAAACAATATTATGCGCTGTGAGATTGAAGCGGTCGGCAATAGTGGCAATAGTTTTTTCGTTCAATTTAACAATATAGTTCACGCCTACTTTATCATTGATATTTTTAATTTCAAATGTTCCGTCAACAGTTTCCATAATAAACTTATCAAACATGATGTTGATTTCTTGCTTAAAAGATGCATATTTCTTGCCATACAAATAAAAGTCGTAATAATCATTTAAATGAAAAAGTCTTTTTGTCATCTTCAGTATTTCTTTATTTGTTTTTACATCTTTTAAATGAAAAGTCTTTAAAGGATATGTACCTTCGATTTCAAATATCGGGTTATCATCTAAGTCTAATAGATAAAACACCTTACCTGTCAGTTTGAAATCTTCGTCAAAACGATAAATTTTTCCATGGGTTTTTTCTGTAGAAAACTGTGCCATGGTATCTGTTTTGTAAAACGTGTGAAGTGCATTAAAAACATCAGGCAAAGCACTTTGTGCAAGCAATGAATAAGTAATCATTTCATCATCTGAGGCAAAATCTAATTTTTTCTTTTTACCATTAAATCTCCAAAGCTCAGATTTTGGCCCTTTAATCCAAAACGATGAGCTTTGACTTAGATAAAAATGATTAAAAAATTTGTAAAAATACAAAAAATCGCCGTTTTCAGTTGGGCCAAAAATCAAACAATCTCCCGGAACCAATTTCACCTGACCAAGCCAAGGGGTACCCAGTGGGGTCTTTTTATCTTTAAAGGCGTGATAAAAATCTTCGATTGACTTGCCTTTGTCATTTTTGATTCTTTTGACAGAGCTGACTGAATTATTGTATGTTTTGTCACTTGAAGAAATGAAAATTACACAGCCGGCAGCCATGACAATTGTTGCAAAAATCATATAAAGAACTTCGAGGTTTGTTCCGTCACTGATGAAAAAAATCCAAAGTGATGCAAGAAAAATCAGTGCACCTAAAATTTTCATAAAGACATTTTTCATGAAGCATCCTTCTTTTGATAGTAAAATTTCATTACATTAAATTGGCTATGGCTTGGACAACAAACAAACACACTCGACATGCTTTGTGCGTGGGAATAAATCCGCCGGACACACAGCGTCTAAATTATACTCATTTTCAATAAAAATTGCAATATCTCGTGCCATGGTGGCGGCGTTGCAGCTTATCATGACAATTTTTTGCGGTGCCATTTTTAGCACTGCCGAAATAGCAGGCGCATCCATTCCTTTACGTGGTGGATCCACCACTATAATATCAGGTTTTATGCCTTCTTCGGCTAGTTTGTGCGCCGCCTTACCTGCATCGGCACATAAAAATCTGGTGTTTGAAAGCCCCATAGCGGCGGCGTTTTGTTTTGCGCTTTCAATAGCAGCAGGAACAATCTCAACCCCGATAAGCTCTTTGCATACACCGGCCATAGATAGTCCGATAACACCTGTGCCACAATATAAATCGAGTAAAACTGAATTTTTATGCGGATTTGCCAGCTTTTGCGCTACGGCAAACAAGCCTTCTGCGGCGGGGGTATTCACCTGTGAAAACGTGTGTTCGTTTAGCTTCACAGGCACGCCGCTGATACAGTCGTTTATATATCCATCACCGTAAATTGGCATAGATTCCTTGCCGTAAATCACGTTGGTATCGGCACTGTTTTTGTTCAGTATAATGGTTTTCACTTCGGGGAATTCTGCGATAACATCACGTATAAACTCGTGTTTTTTATTGTCTTGATTTTTGCCAAAATCAAACGATGTGACCACAAGACATAGCAATATATCGCCGGTTTTTTCAGATTTTCGCAGGCATATATGACGAAGTAGGCCTTTTTTTGTGCGCTCATCGTAGGCTGAAAGATGCATTTTTTGCAAAAGTTCGCCAACATGTAAAAGCAATGTATTCATACGATGAGATTGTAGTAGGCAGTCGTTGTTTGAAACGATGCGATGACTGCGTTTTGCATAAAAGCCCATGGTGATGCCGCCGTCGTCTGATGGCGCAAGCGGCACTTGTACCTTGTTGCGATATCGCATAGTGTCAGGTGAAGGCAGGGTGTTTTCCACATCGGCTGTGATATGCCCTATACGTAAAAGTGCATCGGCAACAAACTGGCGCTTTGCCAAAAGCTCGGCATCATACGAAAGATGACGAAAATCGCAACCGCCACAGCTTTTTGCAATAGGGCAGTCTTCGGCTATGCGATCGGATGAAGGGGTGATAATCTCTTCCACACGTGCAAAGGCATGATTTTTTGCTTCTTTTACTATTTTCACAAGTAAAACATCGCCCACAGCGGCACAAGGAACAAACACCACTCGGCCATCTATGCGGGCTATGCCGTTGCCGTCGCTGGACAAAGCGTCTACAGTGACAGTATATGTATTGTTTTTTTGCAAGCTCATAAATAGCCTTTCTGTAAGCGTGTATATTTGTAACATTCCATTAAAGATAACGCTCATAATGTGAATGCGTCAAGATAATCTTGTAATTCGTTTACAAATCGTGAAAGATGAAAACCATCACATACTGCGTGATGTACTTGTATTGCTAATGGTAGCATCATCTTGTCGCCATCAGGAAAATATTTACCTATTGTGAAAATTGGCGGTAAGTAGTCATATCCTTTTTGTAAATTCAAATTAAAGCCTGTGAAACTTGTCCATGGTATGCAAGAAACATTAAAATAATTTTTGCCTACCAATGGTTTTGAATTTTGGGAATCATCTTTATATTTGGACATATCATCATTATGACTTTTTATAAACATTTCCAAGTCTGTAGTATGTTCTGTCCATAAATTCGTGATGGTTTCTGTTTCGCTGTGGAAAACTGTATAACACGGATTTGAATAATCGTAATATCCAACATTGTTATCTTCATCGATATCCATACGAAACTCTTTGTGCGCGTTTACAATTTGCGAAAGTACATAAAGCATCATAGGAAAAAACTTTTTGTTTCGTGCACTGACAATTTTTAAGAAATTTGTTATATTTAAGTTCACTGTCATGCTATATGTGCAAGGAACATTATTAAAATAGTGATTGAAACCGGATTTTCTGTTCCAGTTCTGCATATCAATTTTGTTAAACATAATTTAATGCCTCCTAAACCTTATTTTATAGTCATTGTCGATTTAGAAGGCTGATTTATTTGTGTCAACCATATTATCTCCTGTCACTACTTTTATATCGCCTATATTTATGTTATAGTGTATTAATGCATTTTACTATAAAAAGTATGTTATTTTCAACAGATAAAAATGTATAGGAAATAAAACATATAAAAGTGTTGCATTTTATATGAATACGTGGTATAGTATTTAGGCGCACGTGTCTGCCGGCTCCAACGGCAGGTTCTTGCACA
>CAYJIG010000067.1:0-9311 GCA_964370165.1 uncultured Oscillospiraceae bacterium | reverse complement strand
GAAGAAAGCTATAACTGCATAAACAAAAAAGCCGATGGAACATAAACTCCATCGGCTTTCTCTATACATAATTTAATTCACTGAGTAAAATACAAAATCCGAACCCATCTCCAATTTGGAAGATATGGTTCGGATTATGTGAGTTTGGTGCGGAGGATGGGACTTGAACCCACACGCCATAAGACACACGCCCCTCAAACGTGCCTGTCTGCCGATTCCAGCACCTCCGCAAATATTGAAACATATAACTTTTGTAGTTTAACATATCATAATATAATATGTCAATAGCATATAGTGATTACTTGCGCAGTAATGATAAAAGCGATATAATAATAGATTAGATGAAGAAATAATCAAACGAGGTGTGCTACGTGGAAGTGCTTTTTACACAGGATAACATGATGCTGTTGGCGCGGCTGTTAGCGCTGTGTGTTGCTATTCCACTACACGAGCTGGCACATGCTGTGGTAAGCGATAAACTGGGCGATCATACCGCCCGAGTCGCCGGTCGAATCACACTGAACCCGATAAAACATATCGATCCTTTAGGCCTGCTTTCTATGCTGTTTATAGGTGTTGGCTGGGCAAAACCTGTCCCGGTAAACCCAAGATACTACAAAAACCACAAAAAAGGTATGGCAATCACCTCGCTTGCAGGCCCTATAGCAAACATGATACTAGCGGTTTTTGCTATGATAGCGTTTAAACTGGTATATTACATAGGCTTATCTGTTTTTGGCGGCATACCTCTGGGCGTTGACGTTGCAGGCACTGTTTTGTACTATTTCGCAGTTATTAATGTATCACTGGCAATGTTTAACATGTTACCGATACCTCCATTGGACGGAAGCCGTGTACTGGGCGTGATATTACCCGATAAGATATACTTTTCTATAATGAAGGTGGAAAGGTACATCATGATAGGTTTGATTTTATCAATGGTGATTCTTCCAAGACTAACAGGGTTTTCGCCTATCGGATGGCTTTTAGGCCCACTCACATATACCGTGGTAGACTTCCTTGATACAATCACAATATTTATCGACAGATTATTCAGCTTCTAGTGCTTGCGGAGGATTATAATGGAACAAGAAATTCAGTACCATTTAGAAGATTTTGACGGTCCGCTGGACTTGCTTTTAAGCTTGGTACAAAAAAATAAAAAAAGCATCTACGAAATTGAAATCGTGGTACTGATAGACCAATACCTGACGGTGATGTCGCAACTGGAAAACGGTAAAATGGAAGCAACCGGCGAGTTTGTCACTATGGCCGCACGCCTGGTAAACATGAAAAGCTACTTATTACTTCCACACAGTGAAGATGCCGAACGCATGAAAGAAGAACTGCGCGGCCTACTGGTGGAATACAGCGCATGCAAGGCGGTGGCGTCGCAGCTGAAAGAAATGGCGTCGGGCGTGTTTTTGATAGCTAGAAAGCCTGCCGAGATAAAAGTGGACACCACATACACAGGCAAACACGACATAAGCGAGCTTTTGGGTGCGTTTTCCATGATAAGTGGGCGCAAAGCCGCAAAACGTATGCCGAAAGCCGAACAGTTTGATCCGCTGGTATCTGCGCCGGTAGTAAGCGTGATAGGTAGGGTAATATATCTATTGCGAGGCCTTACCGGAGGTGGATTTACGTCCTTGCAAAGTGCGTTTTCGGCGTGCCGCCATAAAGGCGAGGCAGTGGCCACATTCTTGGCACTTTTGGAGCTGATTCGAAGCGGTAGGGTAGAGATAGACGCCAAAGAAAACCTATCGCTAAACAAGCTTGCACGTGGAAAAGATGCTTGACACAATATAATGTTTAACAAGGTGAAACGGAGAGAAACATGGAACTGAAAGAGATAAAGGCACATCTAGAAGCGGTGCTTTTTGCCAATGCAGAGCCATTGAGTGCAGAACGGCTGGCAGATATATTAGATGTGGAAGAAGAAACTTTGGAACGTATGCTAAAAAGTATGCGTGATGAATGTGAAAAAGAAGATAGGGGAATTCAGCTTCTCAAGCTGGAGAGTGGATGGCAGTTTACCACAAAACAAAGCAGTAGCGAACAAGTGAAAAAAGCGATGCACCACAGACGAAATACTCCGCTGGGTCCTGCCGCGCTGGAAGTGTTGGCCATTATTGCCTACAACCAGCCGGTAAGCCGCAGTTTTATCGAGCAAGTACGTGGGGTAGACTCTTCTTCAACTGTTACAAGCTTGGTGGAAAAAGAACTTATTGCCGAGGCAGGACGTCTTGACTTACCCGGCAGACCGATAGCGTTTCGCACAACAGACGCGTTTTTACGTGCGTTTGGCATCACTTCTTTGCAGGAACTACCACAGCTACACACCGAAGATGAAGAAGAAAATATAACAGATAACCAAGAAGAAAGTTTATCATTTGACGATGCTGAACAAGCGACAAACCAAGACATATAGACAGGTATATATACATTTTGATACACACATAACAAGTGACATGTTAAGCGTAGATTTAATAGCATGTATATATACTATAAGGTATATCAATGTAAAAAAAGTGTTTATAGTAAGGTGTGAAAATCAGAAAAGGAGAACGTAAGGTGCCGGAAAGCAAAGCGGAAAAGCAAAAAACAAGCCTACAAAAACGCTTGTTGCCGTATGGTGTTGCAGCCGTGGCATTGGCTGTGTTTTTGCTGTGCGCCGTGTTGTTTGGTTTTGTGCCTGTTTTACTTTTTTTACTACAGTTTATTGGGTGGACACTTTTGACAGTGGTGGTCATAGTACTGGTGGTGATCTTGTGTCCGGTTATCATTGGTGTGAAATATGAGTCTAAAAAAATGGTGGTATGGGTACGATTTTTGGGAATAAAAATTAATGTATATCCCTTGTCAAAATGGATGGAAAAAATAATAGATAACAGGAAAAATAAAAAGCCGAAACAAAAAAAGAAGAAGAAAAAAGAAGAGGATAAAGAGGAAACACAAGAAAAAACAACAAGAAACTGGCGTGCCGCAATAGAAAAACAAAAAAAGCTGGCAGTAGCGATAAAAGATGCACTGGGCGTGTTTTTTTGGCATATTCGTGTTCGAAATGTGCGTCTTTGCCTACCGGTGCATGCAGAAGATGCCGCAGACACGGCCATGCGTTGTGGCCAGGTACAAGCGGCTATTGGAACGATGCGTGCCATGCTTGAGGGTAGGGTGCATGTGCAGTACAAACAACTGGAAGTGGTGCCGGACTTTACAGGTGATTTAGCACAAGCTGTGTTTTTTACTTGTAAAGTGAGCTTAAAACCGGTTATAATAGTAATGATGAGTATTAAATTTTTGCAAAGATGGCTACAAAAGCGGCCATACAGCAAAAAAGTATACAAGCAAGCAATAAAAGCAAAAAGAAGAAGGCAGAAGATGTATAATAAGATGCGACGGGCAAATGCATCTAAAAAATAAAAATTTGCAGGCAGGAGGAGCGAAGACATGGCAAACGGTGAACATCCTATCAATGGTCTTATGAATGTGACACTGGAAAAAATACGGCAGATGGTGGACGCTAATACCATTATTGGCAATCCTATTCAAGCGCCGGATGGCACCACTGTGCTACCGGTAAGTAAGGTGAGCTTTGGCTTTACCAGTGGAGGCAGTGACTTTGTCAGCAGTAAAGTGCCTAAAGAACTTTTTGGCGGTGGTTCCGGCGCAGGTATGTCTATTACGCCGGTGGCGTTTTTGGTGTTGCAGAAAGATAATGTGCGTTTAATCCAGCTGGCCGATAAAGACAACAGCCTTGATCGCATCTTGAATATGGTGCCTGATGTGATGGATAAAGTGCAGGGATTTGTAAGCTCAAACAGTAAAAATAAAAAAGATAAAAACGAAAAAGAACAAGAAGAAGTGGACTTATTTGCGTCTGAAACAGAAAAGGATACAGTGTGAAAAAAGAGCGAGTACAAAAAGTGATGGCGGCACGTGGTGTGTGCAGTAGGCGTGCGGCAGAGGTTATGATTAAAGGCAAAAGGGTGACGGTAAACGGTCGCCCGGTAGGCCTTGGCGACAGCATGGACGCCGATAAAGACATTTTACATGTGGATGGTCAGGCGTTTTTTCCACAAAGGAAAAAGCAAAATCGGTATATCATGCTGAACAAGCCACGTGGATATGTGACCACGGCGAAAGACGAGCGTGGCCGCAAAACAGTTATGGAGCTTTTAGAAGACGTGGAGCAAAGGATATATCCCATCGGTAGGCTGGATAAAAACAGCGAAGGATTGCTTCTTTTTACCGATGACGGAAACTTTGCCAACCGCATGATGCATCCGGGTGCAGGGGTATCGAAGCTATACCGTACCACGGTGCGTCCACGTGCCACAGAAGAGCAAGTGGCAAAACTGGCAAGTGGCGTGACGCTTGATGACGGCAGCCGTACCATGCCTGCCTCGGTACATGTAGTGGCGGAGGACGAAACACGCAGTGTGCTGGAGATAGCTATCAGGGAAGGCAAAAACCGTCAGATACGCAGAATGTGTGAGGCTGTGAAGCTACAGGTTATTCGCTTGCGCCGAAACGCAGTGGGCCCGCTGAAACTGGGAATGCTGAAGCCCGGCCAGTGGCGGGAACTTACCTCGACCGAGGTGAAGGCGTTGCAAAATAGCGCTTTGAAAGCCGAAAAACGCAAAACGCGCTGAGCGGTGGATACATTGCTATAAAAGGGAGGAAATATATATGCTGTCAATGCTACCTATACGGGAGCCTGATGTTGTTATTTTGCTAAATGACGGCAAGTTTGACGGGGAAGTAGAGGGCTATGTCATGATGGACGGGCCCACATATCTTGGCCACGCTTTGTTTAGGGTGGATGGAAATGTGACTACGGTACTTGATTCTGATGTGAAAGAAAACCAAAACCTTGACGGGATTGTTCGTGCTTGCATTGCAAACGGGGAAAATCGTGGCGCAAAAGAGTTTGCGGTAAACGAAGATAACCCACGCCTGGCCGAATGGTGGCAAGTATTTTGCAAAGATTTAAAGGCGCCTGTTTCGGTGACACATATTTTCGAGCTATGTTAAGCTAGTTTAGTATTTTACTGAAAATAAATAAGCACGTGTAATCGTATATTTGTTTGCGAGCATATACGTTTGTGATAATAAGTGTATATGTTTGCAAACTTTTTTCGTTAAAATACTTGTGAAAATGCCGTTTAAATAGTATAATATATTCGATTCGGATTTTTGGAGATGTAAAATCGGCGGAGTATAGAAATAAAACCGTTATTTTGTCTCCGCGAACAGATATGGACTTAATACAAATGGAGGGCTGTAAATGGCTTCAAAAAAACTGGGACCGGCAGAACAGTTGGCTGCATTCTACGACGCCGGTGTCTACACAACGTTGTCTGAGAGCGACGCAGGTATGACTGCTTATGGAATGGTAGGCGGCCAAGGTGCTTATGCAATTTGTCAAAATGGGCAAGCACAAGGTGCAAGTGATGTGAAAATGGGTCGTCGTGTATTGAAGTTGGCGGCAGAAACGGGCAATCCCGTGGTGAGTTTTTATGACTCTACCGGCGCTAAAATTGATGACGGTTTGGCCAGCTTGAAATCGGCTGGAAAAATGGCTGCTGCCGCAGCAAAAGTATCAGGTGTGGTACCTCAGTTGGCAGTGGTTACCGGTGTATGCGGTGCCAGTGCGGCCATGGCTGCAGCTTGTGCAGACTTGTGCATTGTCACAAAAGAAGCACAAATGTTTTTATCATCTCCGTTTTTGTCTGCAGCAGCAGGCGATAAAACACCGGGCGCAGGCAGTGCCGACAGTGCTGTAGAAGCCGGTGTGGCAAACGTGGTGGTGGATACGGCAGAAGATGCCGCAAAATTAGCCGCAAAACTTTTAATGTTACTTCCGCAAAATAACTTGTCCGAGGCAGGCACATTTGAGTATGCGCCGTCTTCAGTGGCATGGCCTGCAAAATATACAGGCCAAGGCGCTGTAGATGCTTTGGCAGATACAGACAGTGCTGTTGAGCTGTTTGCCGGCTTCGGCGATGGCATCATCACCAGCCTTGCAACAATGGAAGGCAACACTGTGGGTATTGCCGCCGCAAATGGCCCCGACACATACATGGGTTGGAAGTGCTCGCTGCGTGCTGCACGTTTTGCACGTTTGTGCGACGCATACAGCATTCCTTTGGTGACAGTGCTGAACACAGGTGGTTTCATCATGAGCACACAAAGTGACGAGGCAGGAAATATTCGTGCCGCCGCACGTTGTGCCGCTACATACGCCGATGCAACATGCGCAAAAGTGGCTGTTTTGGCAGGTGCTACATATGCACCTACATACGCAGCTTTAGGCAGCGCTGACCTCACCGTGGCAATGGAAGGCAGCATTACCGCTCCTTTGGCACCACAAGCTGCTGCAACCGTTTTGTATAAAGATGAAATCGAAGGCAGTGACAAGTCTATCGAAGCTGCAACTGCAGAATATGCAAAACAGTATGAAACCGAAGTGGCCTCGGCAAAAGCTGTGCAAAAATCAGGCGTTGCCGATTTTGTTGCTACCGGTGCTGATATTCGTAAAACTGTGGCAAGTGCTCTTGAGATTTTGGGTGGCAAACGTGCCCAGCGCATGCCTAAAAAACATGGTAACATGTCTTTATAATATTTAAAATATAATCAGGGCGTGTGCTATGTGCATTTGCCTATATGGAGGACATTAAAATGAGTAAAAGATATACTGTGACTGTAAACGGAACCGCTTATGATGTAACTGTGGACGAGACCGGTGGCGCACCCGCCGCCGCCGCTGTAGCCGCTCCTGTAGCCGCTGCCGCTGCTGCTCCAGCACCTGCCGCCGCTGCACCTGCTGCACCTGCCGCTGCCGCTGGTAGTGTTACTGTGCCGGCTCCAATGCCAGGCAACGTTTTGGACATCAAAGTAGCTGTTGGCCAAGCTGTGAAAAACGGTGAAGTACTAGTGGTTTTGGAAGCCATGAAAATGGAAAATGAAATCGTAGCACCGTCTGACGGCACTGTTGCTTCCATCAACGTTTCCAAAGGCGACGTTGTAAATGTGGGTGACGTGTTCTTAACCCTCAACTAATTATTATGGGATAATATTTTCCGAGATATATAGCGGGTGCATACTTGCTGTATAGATTGCAAAATAGCCATTATATACACATATATTTTTCACCTGTTATTGGTAAAATATATGTACAAGATGAAGGCGGAAACGTATTGAGTCTTGGATGAATACGACTAACATTACGACAGCTACCCTGTGAGGTAAGTTTGTCTAAACCCAATGATTGAATAAGAGGTGAACTGGATTGGCAAAAGTTAAAATTACCGAAGTTGGTTTGCGTGATGCGCACCAAAGCTTGTTTGCAACAAGAATGAACAACGACGATATGCGTCC
Organism: uncultured Oscillospiraceae bacterium; assembly: GCA_964370165.1. GTDB lineage: Bacteria > Bacillota > Clostridia > Oscillospirales > Ruminococcaceae > JAAYCI01. The sequence continues at coordinate 1,928 of CAYJIG010000067.1, read as the reverse complement.
TGTTCTTGAGGCAATGGACGAAGTAGGATATTACAGCCTAGAGTGTTGGGGCGGCGCTACATTTGATGCTGCTATCCGTTTCTTAGACGAAGATCCCTGGGAGCGTTTGCGCATGATGCGTAAAGCTTGCCCGAACACAAAACTGCAAATGCTGTTCCGTGGCCAAAACATGCTGGGCTACCGTCACTATGGCGATGATGCTGTGGCATATTTTGTGCAAAAAAGTGTTTCAAACGGCATCGACATTCTGCGTATCTTTGACGCGCTTAATGATCCTCGCAACCTAGAAACAGCTATCAAAGCGTCTAAAAAAGAAAAAGCACATGTGCAAGGCTGTATCAGCTACACATTAAGCCCTGTGCATAACGACGACTACTTTGCAGAATATGCAAAAACACTTGAAGAGATGGGATCTGACTCCATCTGTATCAAAGACATGGCAGGTCTTTTGACACCATATGCTTGTAGCGAACTGGTCTCAAAACTGAAAGCTACAGTGTCTATTCCTATCGACATTCACAGTCACTATACTTCAGGCTTGGCATCTATGTCTATCCTGAAAGGCATTGAGGCAGGCGCTGATATCATCGACTGTGCTATCTCTCCGCTAAGCCTTGGAACAAGCCATATGCCTACCGAAAGCTTGGTAGCGGCTTTGGCAGGCACCGAGTATGACACCGGTCTAGACCTTAAGAAACTGGACGTTGTACGCGCTCACTTTGCTACATTACGTGAAAAATATCTAGCAAGTGGTCAGCTTAGCCCCAAAATGCTGGGCGTTGACGCAAACACATTGCTATATCAGGTACCCGGCGGCATGCTGAGTAACCTTTTGGGTCAGCTGAAAGAAGCCGGCAAGGAAGATAAACTGGAAGAAGTGCTGCAAGAGATTCCTCGTGTACGTGAAGATTCCGGCTATCCACCCCTTGTTACTCCTACCAGCCAAATTGTTGGTAGCCAGGCTGTGTTTAACGTAATCACAGGCGAGCGCTACAAGATGGTTACCAAAGAGTTCCGCGCTATGGTTCATGGTGACTATGGCAAAACTCCGGCTCCTATCTCTGAAGAGTTTTCCAAAATGATTTTGGGTGATGATACACCCATCACTTATCGTCCGGCCGACAAAATCGAGCCTGAGATGGATAAATTGAAAGAAGAAGCCGCAAAATGGGAGCGTCAGCCCGAAGACGTGCTAACATACGCTATGTTCCCACAAGTTGCACCGAAGTTCTTCAAAAGCCGTAATGAAAAAGATCAAGGTGTAGACGGCGAACATGTAGACTACAATAATAAATCTGTGCCTGTTTAATCATAGCAATATTTAAAACTTGCTTTTATTATAACCACAGTATTCCCCAGCCGTAACGGCTGGGGTTTTTTGCGCTTTAGGGTGAAAAATCTTGACATTAATATAGAATTTGCATCGGTAAAAAACACGATAATACGACAATAATATATTAACTTGTAAATAACACAAAATTAATACAAAAAAAGGGTAAAGTTTAGAGATAAAAGGACGATATATAGTATAAGCAGATAAAACATGAAACGATGAACACAAAAGTAAAAATGTTTGTTTGCGAAATAGGTGAGGTATATTCTCTATTGGCAGGGATGCTGTTTACATTGAGATTACAGGGATGTTATTCATATAGAGATTGCAGGGATGCTATGCAAAAAATTACAGGGATGTAATAAAAGCACTTTATAGTGTGCTATGCTTTGCCGTGTTTGAATCACCTGTTATAGGTGATGTAATAAGCCTTGTGGGGTAGTGTACCCAAAAGCAGTGTATGCCGACAAGGGGTAAGTGTATCTTTCGATAGGCGCAGTGTGCGCTTTGGCCGAAAGGTGTATGGCAATAGCCTTGTAGGGGGTAGTGTACCCAAAAGCAGTGTATGCCGACAAGGGGTAAGTGTATCTTTCGA
>CAYJIG010000066.1:0-10260 GCA_964370165.1 uncultured Oscillospiraceae bacterium | reverse complement strand
GAAGTGTTGTTTTTCTGCCCTGCACGTGTGGATATCGACCCACACTACGGCACATACCTTAAAGCAAACGACATGCTTTATAGAGCTTTAGCCAGACTGTATAAAGAAAACGGTGGTGGTTTTAAAGTGTTGCAACTTCAATGGGGCAACGACTGCGAAATATTCAAAACTTTTATCCACGACGAATGCGGCGAGATGGAAAAAGCGGTTATGTGGCATCCACCTTTTGGCAAGGCTGAGTATTATCAAATTCTGACCGCCTCGTCTGCTGTGTTTGACAACTTGCTACTGCGCCTGATGGGCGGAAACGGTATCGAAACCATGATGAACGGCCACGCTGCCCTTGTAAACAAGCATATACCACAAGAATTGATGCTTAGGTTTTTCCCGGAAATGTGGCCGATTTTCTCAATAGAAAACGAAGAAGATATTTACATTGCAGCAAAAGAGATCTTACAAGACCCGGCCTCTGCCATAAAGCTGGCCGAAAAAGGCCGTGAGTGGATTTTAGCTTACCACAGCCACGCATGCATTGTAGAAAAAAACTGCCAATCGTATAATATCATTTATCCGCTGGTGTGAAAGGATAGTTTATGCCAAACACTTTACAGTCAACATGGGTGGCAGAGTTTATAGAAAAGCATAATCGTGCACCGCGTATTTTACATGTTGGAAACATTGCCGGCAATGCATACCAAAACGCAAAGATTTTGAATGAAGCAGGCGCCGACTGCGATGTGCTTTCTGCTGATTACTATCATGCTATGGGCTGTCCCGAATGGGAAGATGCCGCGTTTACAGGCGATTTGGGCAACCTACACTATCCTTTATGGCACAAGGTAAACCTGCATGGTTTTCAGCGCCCTAAATGGTACTGCGCCGCGCCGCGAAGGATGGCCATCGCCTATCTCTTGGCACGTCGCCGTAATGACACTGAAAAAGCCGATAAACTTTGGAGGCAAATATCTGTTATATATCGCTATTTTGCTTTCAGGGAAAATTCTAAATGTAAAGGTATTTTACTTGCCCTTGAAGACTTTGCGTTCAAGTGTCTGGATTTTGTCCGTCGTATTCTTTCTAAGCTCAAAGCAAATCCACCGTCTGCGACAGCTAATACTTACACTGATACAAATGATTCAAACCATCAAGACCCGCTGATTCAGCGTATTCAAAACGACGCAAAAAAGTGGTTTCCCGATAGGCCTATCGCCCTTGATAAACACTGGAACACCGATTACATCAAAGAGTCTGTACCGCTGTATGCAGAGCTTTTCTCTGAGTATGACATTGTTGTGGCTTACGCCACCGACGGCATTTGGTGCTATCTTGCCGGAATATCCCACTATATTTGTTTCGAGCACGGCACCATCCGTGATTTTCCTTATACCGACAACGATACCACCCACCTAGCCCTTTTAGCTTACGCAAACAGCAAGGGATTTATGCTGACAAACACCGACTGCTACGACAGCGCTTGCTATTTGCGCAAAGCGTCGGGAGTGCCGTTTGTTGCGGGACTTCACGGTATCGCAGTGGAAAAAATTGCGCTTAGAATGGAACAGCTGCACATTCCTAAAGATTTAAGCACTCGTTTTGGTGTATCACACGACATACCTGTATTTTTTTGCCCCTCCAGGCACAGTTGCTCTATAAAAGGTACCGATCTTGTAGTTCAGGGGGCTGCAAAGCTGGCAAATCAAGGCTATGATTTCCGCTTGGTGCTGGCAAGCTGGGGCGATGATATTGAAAAAATCCGTGGTATGGTAGACGCCTCACCCGCCTTAAAGGAGCGTGTTATTTGGACGCCTCCACTGGGTAAAGAAGCCTTTACCCTTGCGTGTCTTTCGGTGGATGCGATACTTGACCAGTTTGTTTTGCCTGTGTTTGGCGGAATTGCGTTTGAGGTACTTGCCACCGCTCAATCTGTACTTATTTCTAAAAAAGTAACTAATGAACGCATGATTGAATTTTACGGTAGTCCGATGCCATACTATCCATGCGAGACGGCCGAAGACATATCATCTGCCATGCTTTCAGTTATCTCTGACCCATCTTTCGCACACAATCTTGCCAAAAAAGGAAAGCCGTGGGTACTGGAGTGTCATTCAAACCAAATGATACTGAACAAAAATGAAGAACTGTATCGTCTTTGTGCCGATTCGTAAGCTAATATCATTAATATATGTTAGGAGAATATCGTGGAAAATATCATGCAGCTTTTAAACGCACCTTCACTTTACATGGTGGCCGGAGTTATCATTCTGTTCATCATATGCTTTTCGCTTTTCTTTTTAGTGAAGTCGTACAGAGCAGGTATCGCAATAGGAATGGATAAAACCTCCCTAAAACGTGCGCTGACTGCCAGCGCTACCTTCACCATCCTACCCAGTATTAGTATATTACTTGGTGTAATAGCGCTTGCCGGAACATTGGGAATTCCCCTGCCTTGGCTTCGTTTGTCTGTTATAGGTGCGCTGCATTACGAGACCACCATCGCAGATATCGCCGCAAGATCGGTGGGCATGTCGTCCTTGAACGCCACCGAAATGACACCCACAGCCTATGCCACCATTGCGCTGATAATGTCGGTTGGCATCATTTGGGGGTTGTTCATCACCATATTCACCTTGAAAAAATATCTGTCTATGATAGCCAAGAAAAGCAAATCCGCACAAAAAAACACAGCTGAAACCCCGGATGCTTCTAAATCACCTACTGCTGAAAAATCCGCCTCAAAAAAAGGCCTTGGCGATATCATGATGGCCGCACTTTTTATCGGTCTTATCAGTGCATATATTGGTAGTTATATCGGTGTGCTGTCATTTTCAGGCGACTATTTTCCGCTGGTCACGCTTGTGTTTTCCGGCATAACAATGGCTATATTTGAATACTGTAAAACAAAGTTCAACCTGCCGTGGCTTGAAAACTTTTCAGTTGCGGCCAGTATGCTTTTGGCCATGGTCGGTATCGTATTTGTCGGAATTTTGGTATAAGGAGACATGAAAATGACTGAGCAAGAAAAACAAGTATTTTTTGATAAATTTAATAACCAGCTACACACCATCGGACGCATCGGCCTGTTTATCGGAGCGGTAATGTTACTGGGTGCGCCTTTTGTGATGGGAAGCATTGTAGGCTCTTTCCCTGATTTTCCCGCCGTGATGATGGGTCTTGCACAGGTGGCTCCGGTGTATATTCTCTCCTCCATCGCAGAGTTCATCATATTTGCGCCGGTACTTGGCACAGGCGGCAGTTACCTCGCCTTTATCACAGGCAACCTGACAAACCTAAAAATCCCGTGTGCACTTAACGCCGCAAATATCGTCGGCACTACCGTCGGCACACCCGAAAACGAGATCGTGTCAACACTATCCATCGCCACATCGTCTTTAGTCACCACAGTGATACTGGCTGTCGGGGTGCTGATGCTGACACCGTTGCAGCCGATACTATCAAGCCCTACCCTTGCACCGGCGTTTAACAATGTGGTTCCTGCCTTGTTTGGCGCACTTGGGTACAAGTACTTTAAAGGCAACTTAAGAATTGCCGCCATACCTCTCACCTTCATGATTATACTATTTGTAATGGTTCCCTCACTTGTGGGGTCTGTGGGTTTTATGATCATTCCCAGCGGCGCTGTCGCCATAGGTATTGCGTACCTGCTTTATTTGAGAGATAAAAGAGTCAAAGCTAAACTCGGATAAATTCACATAATATTAGTTTTCAAAGGGGTATATCATGTTTATTTTGTATGCAGTTTTGTCTTTATTATGCTTGGTGATACTTTTGCTTGCCATAGCGGCCATCCGTGCATTAATGTTAAAACCCTACCCTGCGGCGCCGGCGGTTACTGCCGACAGTGACAGGGCATTAAAATACGCCGAAAATTTAAGCGGCCTTATCAAAAAAGAAACTATTTCTGCACGTGGTGATGAAGATATCACAAAGTTTTTAGCTTTCCACGAAACACTGAAAGAGACATATCCGCTGATACACAAGCACTGCGAAAAAATGGTGTTTGACGGAAGCTTGCTTTTTAAGTGGAGTGGCAAATCTTCTAAAGATCCCATAATGTTCATGAGCCACCACGATGTTGTGGAAGCAAGCGGTAAGTGGGATCATCCTGCATTTTGCGGCGAAATACTGGACTATAACGGCGAAAAAGTGGTTTTTGGCCGTGGCACCGTAGACACAAAAGCCAGCTTGTCTTGTTTTTTACAAGCGACAGAAGAGCTTTTGGCCGAGGGTGTTGTGCCTGAATGCGATATATACCTTGCCAGCAGTTGCACCGAAGAAATAGGTGGTAAAGGCGCCCCACTTATCAACGACTATCTTATGGAACAAGGTGTTCATCTTAAAATGCTGATAGACGAAGGCGGCATGATGCTGGAAGAGCCTTTGGCAGGCGCAAAAGGCGTTTTCGCCATGGTGGGCGTGGTGGAAAAAGGTTATGGCGACGTTAAATTTATCGCAAAAGGTAACGGTGGACATGCCAGTGCACCACCTAAAAACACACCCATTGCAAGACTTTCAAGCTTTGTATGCGACATAGAAAAAAACTATCCGTTCACATCAAAGTTTTCACCTGCGGCGGTGGAAATGTTCACCAGGCTTTCTCCCGGAATGCCGTTTTTATACAAAATGATATTTGCAAACTTGTGGCTGTTTAAGCCTCTTTTATGCAAGCTGATGCCTGCAATCAGTAGCCAAGGCGCTGCCATGCTACGCACCACTGCAGCGTTCACCATGCAACAAGGCAGCGACGGATACAACGTTATCCCCCAGGAAGCTTTTCTCACCGCCAATATGCGTTTTATTTCTCATCAGGGCCCTGATGAATCTTTAGATATAATACGTACTATAGCAAAAAAATACGACATTGACATGGAGGAATTGTATATAGGAATAATGCCTCCTGAGGTGGATTTCACTGCCTTGCCGTTCAAAGAATTGGAAGGCGCTATAAAAGAGCATTTCCCCGGTGTCACGGTGGTTCCATATGTCATGACCGGTGGCACAGACGCTAGGTTTTTTTCAGATGTTTGCGATAACTGCCTGAGGTTTGCGCCGCTGAAAATCAACAAGCAACAGCTAAACAGCGTGCATGGCCTGAACGAAAACTTATGTATCGACAGCCTGCCCGGCGCAGTTGATTTCTATAAATCCATGGTGAAAGCACAAAAATCACGCTAATCAATTTTTGTTTTCAAAATTTTAAATAGTAATTCATATCGAAAGGATGAATCTTATGAAACAATCCGCACTGGAAATCATGAAAAAGGTTGGTAACTGGGAAAACGTACATTTCGAGTCTACTAAATCAGACGCAGATGACGTTATTCGTGGCTCTTTTTTCCATGGTGAAAGCGAGTACCCTATTATTCAAGGTGTTCCTTGCTTTTTATCAAACCGAAAAGCTTTAGAATTAGATTGGCGCGATGAGCAAGACAAAACCACGTCAACTTTTTCTGAAAAATGGCGACGCTTTTCAAACTATGGCTTTCGTCTACAAGAACAACGTATGTTTGAAGAATGGTTTTGCGAAAAATTCGGCTTAGAAAAAACCACAGAAGCACTATATAATTTTTACAAGGAAAAAAACAGCATTTTAGAGGTGGGAACCGGCTCCGGTTTTAACTTGAAAATGATGGCTACACACTCTCCGGGGTATGTGGTTGGTGCCGATATTTCTGACGCTGCCTATGTCACTCACATGAACACAAAAGATCTTGATAATGTATTGGTAATGCAAGCAGACTTAATGCAGCTTCCCTTGAAATGGGACCAGTTTGATTTTGTTATTGCCGATGGTGTGCTACATCACACGCCAAACACCTATGATGCAGTAAAACATTTGTATCAATATGTAAAGCCCGGTGGCCAGTTCTTCTTTTATATTTATAAGAAGATGAATCCTGTAAAGCAATTTTGCGATCAATATGTTCGTGATTCTTTCAAGGATTTATCTGCCGAAGAATGCTTAAAGCAATGTGAGCCCATCACAGAGCTGGGACGTGAACTGTCTAAGCTAGATGCAAAAATAACACTGGAGAATCCTATTCCGGTGTTAGGTATTCCGGCCGGCACACATAACGTACAAAGACTGCTGTATTACACGTTCTTTAAATGTTTTTGGAGCGATAACTTCGATTTTGAAACAAACAATATGATAAACTTTGATTGGTATCATCCACACAACGCATGGCAGCATACCGAAGAAGAAGTTCATACATGGATGAAAGAATTAGGCGTCACTGAGTATAACCTCAACAATGCCAACCCCAACGGATTATCTGTATTGTTAAGAAAACCTGATTAACTTTATTTTATTATCATTGTATAAAAACCAACACCGTAAAGCTGTATTGGAGTCAACACCTCACACAGTTTTACGGTGTTTTTTCGTCTTTATTCGCTTGACATATATTCAAAATCATTCTATACTATTTGAGAATGATTCTCAAATGTCAAGTTTTACTTATAGTCAAATGAGGTGTGAACAAAGTGAAAAAGTATCAAACAAAGCAACGAACACAGCTCTTAGATTTCTTCAAAACCAACTTGCATTCGCAGTTTTCTGCCAGACAAATTGCCGATTATTTTTCAGGCGGTGGCATCAGCCTAAGCTCGGTTTACAGAAATCTGTCTCAGATGGAAAATGAAGGTATTTTAAAGCGCGTTTTTCACGAAAATAGCAAAGAGCCGCTTTTTCAGTACCTAGACCCGTTGCAGTGTAGCGGTTACTTGCATCTTGTTTGTTCGGGATGTGGGCTGACCTCTCATATGGACGACACCATAGCAGACAGCCTGTCTCAGTCTTTAATGTCAAGCAATGGCTTTATAGTTAATTTACATCACGCCACCCTTTATGGCATGTGCGAAAACTGTTCCACCATTAATGTTTAGTGTATTAAAATATATTTTAATGAGGATACTGTCATGTCAAAAAAATTACTTTGTGTTTTTAGTGTACTAATTGCGGTTTTATACTTATTGTCTGCTTGCGGTGCCACTGCATCGTCTTCAGCAAATACATCTTCCAGCATTGATACTACTTCTGCATCGTCTACACAAAGCGAGCCTTTAAATGTCGTTGTCACCATCTTCCCTATTTACGACTGGGTGAAGGAAATCACAAATTCGACAAATATTAATGTTACATTATTACTAGACTCTGGCGTGGATTTGCACAACTACCAACCAAGTGCAACCGATATCGCCACTATTTTAGATTCCGATTTATTTATTTATAACGGCGGCACGTCTGATATTTGGGTGGAAGACCTTTTCACACAAGACAATGGTTCTGATGTTTTGTCGATGAATATGATGGATTTGCTGGGTGATTCTGTGCATATGGAGCCTGAATATGACCACGACCATGTCGAAGAAGAAACCCACGATGATCACGACCATGTCGAAGAAGAAACTCATGACGATCACGACCATGTCGAAGAAGAAACCCACGATGATCACGACCACGAAAGTGCAGTGGACGAGCATATATGGTTGTCTTTAAGAAACGCTGTTGTTTTTTGCCAAGGAATTGCCGATAAGCTTAGCGAAATCAATCCTGCGAATGCCGAGCAGTACAAGCAAAGCTCTGATGATTATATAAATTCTCTTGAAAGCTTAGACGCAGAATATACCAAAGTTATCGGCGCCGCATCACAAGACACTCTTGTATTCGGTGATAGATTCCCGTTCGTATACTTGCTTGAAGACTACAGTCTTTCTCATCATGCTGCATTTTCCGGGTGTTCCACCGAAAGTGAAGCTAGTTTTGAAACAGTGGCCCACTTAGCCGGTGCGCTTGATGAAATACAAACAAATTATATATTCACCATTGATGGCGGCAACACAGACCTAGCACAAACCATTATTGACAGTAGCCAAAACCAAGATAGAGAGATACTGGGCCTACATTCCTTGCAGTCTGTAAACTCTGATGATATTACCGATGGCATTACATATCTCAGCGTCATGCAAGAAAATCTACAGGTTCTACAAACTGCTTTATCTTAAGGCTAAGGAGAGTATATGCTACAACTGAGCTGTAACAACCTTTGTGTTGGATATGAAAAGAAAGTGGTGCAAGACAACATCAATTTTCAGCTACACAGTGGCGATTATTTGTGCATCATAGGTGAAAATGGTAGCGGAAAAAGCACGCTGATGAAGACATTGCTTGGCCTGCTTTCTCCTATCTCCGGCGAAATTGGTTTTATTGGCGACGTGAAACCAACTGAAATCGGTTATCTTCCACAACAAACCGAGATACAGCGTGATTTTCCCGCATCTGTGTGGGAAGTGGTTCTTTCAGGATGCTTGTCACGTCTTGGAAAGCGCATGTTTTACACTCGTGCTGAAAAGTCTATAGCCAAACAAAACATGGAAAAGCTTGGCATTACCCACCTTGCAAAAAAAAGCTACAGCCAGCTTTCAGGCGGCCAGCAACAACGCACTTTGTTGGCAAGAGCACTTTGTGCCGCAGATAAAGTTTTGCTACTGGACGAGCCTGTGGCAGGCCTTGACACATCTTCTTCAAACGAAATGTATCAAACTATACAAGACCTTCACAAGAGCGGTATGACCATCATCATGATTTCTCACGATGTTGAAACTTCTCTTTCATATGCCAGTCATGTGCTTAATATTGGCTCCACCATCACATTCCTTCCAAAAGACGAGTATGTTAAAAGTCTTTCACACGAGGAGGGTTATTCATGCAAGAAATGATTGAGATAGTAAAGTTTTATTTTTCGTTTCCGTTCGTCATATATGCTTTTATTGTAGGTGTACTTATTGCACTTTCTTCATCGCTTTTAGGTGTTACTTTAGTATTGAAACGCTTTTCTTATATCAGCGACGGGTTGTCGCACGTGGCTTTTGGCGCACTGTCTGTGGCCACTGTCTTGAGGATAGCCGGTGTGATGTGGCTGGTGTTTCCGGCAACGGCAGTGTGTGCTATTTTACTGCTTAGGCGTGGTCAAAACGCAAAAACCCGAGGCGATGCTGCCATTGCCATGCTTTCTGTGGGTGCGCTGGCTATAGGTTATCTGGTGATGAACCTTTTCCCTGTTTCCACCAATTTGGCTGGTGATGTATGCACCACGCTTTTTGGTGCGACGTCTATACTCACCCTTACACCTACCGACGTGTGGATGTGCATTATTTTATCTTTACTTGTACTTGCGATTTTTGTTTTGTATTACAACAGGATATTTGCCGTCACGTTTGATGAAACATTTGCCAAGGCTACAGGCATGAAAGTGGAAGCATTCAATCTGTTATTAGCCGTTGTAATTGCAGCCGTTATTGTGCTTGCCATGAACCTTGTGGGTTCCTTGCTGATTTCCGCGTTGGTCATCTTCCCTGCCATGTCGGCCATGCGCTTGTTCCACAACTTCAAGATTGTAATCATAGCCTCGGCCATTATATCCATTTTTTGTGCTGTAGTCGGGTTGTTGTCTTCGATATTTGTAAGCGTGCCTGTAGGTTCCGGCATTGTTTGCATGAATATAATAGTATTTTTCATCGCTTGCTTCATCAGAAAAATCAGAGGGATAAAATGAAAAAATTTCTATGTCTTATTCTATGTCTAATCATGGTGTTTTCTACCGCTGCATGTTCCACCAGCCAGGAAAACACCTTAATAATGGCTCAAAGCAGCGCTACTGTGGAAGCTGAGGGAAACACCGACAGCGTCTTTTACGACATGCAGCCTATAGAGGGCTATTTTGGCGACGGCGAAGGCTTGCCCACGTCGTCAGATTATACCACTGTTTTGGACGACGGCACTGTTGTTGACTATGATTTCACTAAAATGAGTAGCACCATCACTTATGCACAAATATACGACATGATGTGGAATCCCGACTTTTATGTGGGTAAAGTACTGAAAATGCAAGGTGTGTATTATTCAAAATATTTCGATGAGATCTCCTCTGATCAGCATTATGTTGTTATCAATGATGCGCTTGGATGTTGCCCGCAAGGTATGGAGTTTATTGTTACCGAAGAGGAAGATCCATCTTTCCCACAGGCCGATAGCTTAGTTGAAATATACGGCACATTTGAAAAGACCGTGATAAACGGGTTGACATTTTACAGAATTGTCACCACCTCAAATCCCATAGTACTGTAGTTATATTTTGATTTAATAATGAAACCCCGTCTGATTTCCGCACTATGTGCACGGAAAGTAGACGGGGTTATTTTAATTTAGAATTGTTTCCAAAGTTTGCCTTTCGAATCCCA
>CAYJIG010000065.1:0-10274 GCA_964370165.1 uncultured Oscillospiraceae bacterium | reverse complement strand
GTAAGGGCACTAAGCAGCATGGAGAGCAAACCTTCGCGACCGGGTAGCTTGGATAATGCGGTAATTTCTTCACTGCTGAGTACTTTACCGTCCATGTAACCTAGCTTTACGCTGAAAGCACCTTTGCTCTTTTCAGCATATTTGCATAGTACACGAGCTGCCGCTAGGGGATCTTCTTCGCCGCATAAGGCCATGGCAGTAGAACCACTAAGTGCAGAATCCATCTCACCGTAGGGAGTATCCTCTAAAGCACGACGTACTAAAGTGTTTTTTACAACGCTGTAGTCTACACCGGCTTCACGCAATTCTTTACGAAGGGCAGTGTCTTGCTCCACTGTGATACCGATATAATCTACCAGTACACCGGAGGGAGCCGCCAACATTTTCTGACGAATCGCATCCACAATCTCTTTCTTTTGAGCTAAAATTTTCTCACTGGGCATATTGTTTTTCACCTCGTTTCAAGCTAAAACTTTATCTATCTTTACATTTAAACTGATAGCGATAAAAAATGCCTCTTTCCCACGGGAAAGAGGCATTACAAATGTAAATGTATACCCGTTTCTCGGCAGGAAGAAACCAAAAGGTTTCTGTTAGGCGAAGACCGCTCCTGCTGTCTTTGAAAACAGCTTATTCAGTATAACCGCAAACGCGGCATTTGTCAAGTGGTTAATTATGCACCTTGAGTGGTGTATTTAGTGCTGGAAAGTTTGATGCCGGGGCCCATGGTGGAAGCAACAGTAGCGCTACGGATATATTGACCTTTTGCAGCGGAAGGTTTTGCTTTCACGATAGCTTCCATGATGGTATCAAGGTTTTCTTCCAGTTTAGCCTCGCCAAAAGATGCTTTGCCGATGGGCACATGGATGATGTTGGATTTGTCAAGACGGTATTCGATTTTACCGGCTTTTGCCTCGGTGACAGCTTTGCCCACATCGGGAGTCACTGTGCCAGCTTTGGGGTTTGGCATAAGACCACGAGGACCAAGCACCTTACCCAAACGGCCTACAAGACCCATCATGTCGGGAGTGGTAACAAGAACATCAAAATCTACAAAACCTTCTTTTTGGATTTTGTCGACCAAGTCTTGCTCGCCTACCATCATAGCGCCTGCTTCTTCGGCGGCTTTGGCAGCGTCGCCTTTAGCAATAGCGATAACACGCACATCTTTACCTGTACCATGAGGCAATACAACAGCACCACGCACTTGTTGGTCGGCATGACGGCTGTCTACGCCCAAACGGACATGCAGCTCTACAGTTTCGTCAAACTTTGCTTTTGCATTAGAGCAAACCAGTTTCAAAGCTTCGTCGCCGTTGTATAGTTTTGTTTTGTCGATGGTTTTAATTGCATCGGTATATTTTTTTCCGTGTTTCATTATTTATGCCCCCCTTATTCTTCCACCAGCACGCCCATGCTGCGGCAAGTACCGGCAATCATGGAAACAGCTGATTCTAAGCTACCTGCATTCAAGTCTGCCATTTTTGTGTTGGCAATCTCTTCCAGCTGGCTGCGTTTCAGGGTGGCTACTTTTTCACGGTTGGGAACACCGGATGCTTTTTCAAGGCCGGCTGCTTTTTTGATAAGTGTAGCTGCCGGAGGTGTTTTTGTGATAAAAGAGAAAGAATGATCGGCATACACTGTGATAACAACCGGAATGAGGTATCCGATGTCTTTTTGTGTGCGCTCGTTAAATTCTTTTGTGAAGGACATGATGTTAACACCATGTTGACCCAATGCAGGGCCTACCGGAGGGGCAGGTGTAGCCTTGCCGGCCGGAATTTGCAATTTGATATAACCAATTACTTTTTGTGCCATTGTTTTTTATCTTCCTTTCGTGGTAGGTTGCGGGCAAATGATATTTTTGCCCTCCCACAAGCTATGTTGTAGCTATAAAACACGCCTATATGACGAGTTTTCGTGAGTGATAACCCTTAAGTTAAGGGTGTTTAAACGGGTTTTACCTGTGCCAAGTCCAGTTCTGCAGAGGTTTCTCTGCCAAACATGGATACTTTTACATTAACCCTGCCTGCGACTTTGTCGATGCTTTCAACAAGACCTATGCAGCCTTCAAGTGGACCACTAAGTACTTCCACAGAATAGCCGATGTCATAGTCGACAACGCTGACGGCGGATACTGTAGTATCATCTTCGATGCCTAAAGCATCTACCTCGCCTTGGGTAAGAGGGACAGGTTTCGAGCTGGGACCCACAAATCCGGTGACACCGCGAGTGTTTCTCACGACATACCAGCTATCGTCGGTCATTACCATTTTCACCAGCACATAGCCGGGAAACAGCTTGCGCTCCACTGTGCGTTCTTTGCCGTCTTTAATATCGGGCACAATCTCAGTGGGAACACGCACATCCTGAATCCAGCTTTGCAAACGACGGTTTGCAATAATGGTGAGCAGGTTTTGAGCAACTTTGTTTTCGTATCCGGAATAGGTGTGTACCACGTACCAGTGTCCTTGGTCCATACAATACTCCTTTTTATACAGCCGGTGCGCTTAGTTCCAGCACCAAAGTGAAAATCCAGTTAAATACAAAATCCAAGCTAAAAATCAATAAAGCGGCTACAGCCACAAATACACATACAACTAAGAAGTTGTTGGTGACTTGTTTACGGGTAGGCCATACCACTTTTTTCATTTCGCCTTTAGAGTCTTTAAAAAAGCGAGGAACGCTTTTGAAAAAACGTACAAAAAAATTAGGTTTTTTGTCTGCGGCTTTATTGGCCATAATATGCTCCCTTTCCTTATTGCCTATTTTGTTTCACGATGTGGCGTGTGTTTTTTGCAAAAACGGCAATACTTCTTGCGCTCTAAACGGTCGGGAGTGTTTTTCTTGTTTTTGGTTGTGTCGTAGTTGCGTTGTTTACACTCAGTACAAGCTAATGTGATTTTAGTTGTCATCCTAGTGGCACCTCCTTCTCAAATCGGTGAATTATGGAAACTTGATGTTTCCTACCTCCCTCTACTGGGACGAAATTGTGTGATTTTACAAAGTAAAATATGCACAAAAAAATAAGCCTTCCAGCGAGGTATAGATATCATACCACACGGAAGGCCTAACGTCAAGTGAAAAAAGCTATAGTCTGTGAAAAATTATGCAGTGTAAGGCATTAGTGCAATTACCGGCATTTGCGGTGGCAAGCTGAGAGTGGAAATGCCTTGTGTGACAGCGCTGATCTCTGTGCCGGGTACCAAATCTTCTTCGCTAAACTCGCCCAAAGCATCCATCGGCACATTTAGTATTACAATATTGCTTGTGTTGGTAGTGGCAGAAGCAACGGCGTCGGTGGAAGCCGCGGCGTCAGTGGAAGCTGCGTCGTCGATTGGCGCCACCGCTACAGCATCGTCTTCATAAGCTGAGGTAAACGGAATAATGTGTATCATATAGCCGTTTTCATCAGACGAAACCTCGCTGATGGTTCCGTTTTGTACCACACCTTCGCTGAAAGGAGCGATTATGTCAAGGGATGACACATTACCAATGGGTGGAATACTACGTGTTAAAATGCCGTCATAGTGAACAGCAACAAATGCGTCGACGGCAAGCTCGAAATCATCGGATGTTATGTCAGTGTCCTCTGCAAGCTGGAAAATAATGGTTTCGTTGCCGGAAGCTTGGCCTTCTGCTTGTGACACAGTTATGGTATTGTTTTCTACATCCACTTCGTCTACACGTCCATAATATGTCAAAAGATCGCTTTGGGTATCTTCTTCTTGCATAGATGAATCATCGGAAGATGCCGTGCTTTGAGAAGATGGGGCAGTGCTGCTGCTTTCGGAATCAGGCGCAGAAACGGAAGGTGCCTCGGAAGAGGTGCAGGCACTAAAAAGAAATAAGCCGGACAAGGCAGTTGCCAATAATAGTTTTTTCATAATAAGCTCCTATAAATGAGAATGGTTGTAACGAAGATAGCATATCACTTACATATGAGCAAATTGTGTAAAAATTTGTATATTAAAATAACAAAAAAACAACAAAAGAAAGACAAAAATATGTTATATAAATATTTTTAAGTAGTGGGAAGCAACTTGCATTTTTGGCCGCTTACATAAACTTCTTGCACCATTAAATCATCGCTTAATAACACAAGGTCGGCGTCTTTGCCTGCCTCGATGCTACCTTTTGTTTTATCCATGCCAATAACACGAGCGGGTGTCAAGGAAGCCATACACACAGCGTCCCACAAAGGAATATCGGCAAACTTCATCACGTTGCGTACAGCCGCGTCTAGGCTAAGGCAAGAGCCGGCCAAAGTTCCGTTGTCAAGGCGAATGGAGCCGTCTTTAATGGTGATATGTCTTTCACGGATGTCATATTCACCCTCGGGCAGACCATTGCCAAACACAGAATCGCTGACAAGTGCCATGCCATCAGCGCCTTTAAGGCGGGCCATTAGGCGGACAGTGCCGGGATGCAGATGGATGCCGTCCACAATTGCCTCGCAAACAACTCTATCATCAGTAAGACATGCGCCGACTACGGCAGGTTGGCGATGGTCTAAAGAACGCATGCCGTTGAATGTATGGGTTGCGCACGTGATACCGGCGTTGATACCGGCCATGGCCTCTTCGTAAGTGGCGTTGCTATGGGCGGCGGTTACCACAATGCCTTTTTTCTTCAGCATCGCAATGCCGCTGAGCGCATTTGGAAGCTCAGGCGCGATTGAAAAAATCTTTATATTGCTATCGGCGGCGTCAATTAAAGTGTTGAATTCGTCTTGCGAGACACTACGCAGTAAGTCCTGCGAATGTGCTCCGCGTTTTGGGACGGAGAAATAAAGGCCTTCGGAATAAATCCCAAGAGGTTGCGACATATCAGAATGAGTTCCACGGATAAACTCTGCGGCGGTTTCCATGCCTTTTTTAACTTGGTCAAATGGGGCAGTGCTGGTGGTGATTAAAAATCCGGTGACACCGTGGGCCAGCTGGCCTTTGGCTATCATGGCAAGACCGTCTGCGTCTGCCGATAAAGCGTCGTGGCCAAGGCGTCCATGGTTATGCAAATCAATAAAGCCGGGAGAAAGATAACTGCCTGTTGCATCCACTACACCGGCATTTTCAGCAGAAATATCGTTTTCCGATATGCAGGTAATATGGCCGTCTTCCACCAGTACATTGCCGTGCAATATTCTATCCGTTAATACAATACGTGCGTTTTTGAAAAGTAGGCGCTTCATACACAATCATCCTTTTTATTATTATTTATGGGCAAAGTGGCTTTTTGCCCTTGATTACTACTTATTTTAATAATAAAGCACCCAAATAAAGGGTGCTTTTATTATTAAATGTGAAATTCTAAAATAATCATGTGCAAAACATTGAACGTGCCTCTTTTAACATCTGTACCGTTTTAGCAACACTTAAGCGACAAACATCAATGGACAAATGGTAATTTGTCACATCGCCCCATGTGCGGCCGGTGTGGTAATTGTAATAATTCGCACGAGTACGATCTGTTTTGCGTATAAGCGTCCGTGCGGCATCTTCTTCAAGGTTATCAAGACGCGACACACGACTGATGCGCTCTTCCAAAGGCGCATGAAGGAACACCGACATCACATGCTTTCTGCCACGCAAGATATAATCAGAACAGCGGCCGATGATGACACACGGGCTTTGGTCGGCCACCTCGGTAACCACCTCGGCAATAATATCTTGCAGGTGATCGTTTGGCAAAAAGTCGGTATAATCCACATACTTTGGAACGCCTGAAAAATTCGAGTAAGAAGCAGTGATGCCACTGGTAGGCTTCTCGTCGTTTTTTTCAAACAGCTCATGCAAAATACCACTTTTTTCAGCGGCAACCTGCAAAAGCTCTCTATCATAAAACTTAATATCAAGCTCTTTGGCAAGTGCAAGGCCAACCTCGCGCCCACCACTGCCAAACTGGCGAGCGATACATACAACAGGATTGTCTACCATGTCAATTCCTCCGTGTCAGTTTGTTACAGGGAAAATAGACAGATAAAGAACAATGGGTATTACTGCACGATAAACACTGAAAATAACGGTGTGTAATAAGTATACCACATATGGTAGGGGTTTGCCCATGGTACAAAATTGATAGATATTTTTGTGATATTTACTAAAATAGCATAATTATCGGTTAAGAAGCAGAGGCTACGGGTTGTTTTTGAAGGCCCATGGCGGAAACTCGAGATAAAGCCAAGATGGCTATCAGTGCCATGGCAACGTCCGGAACAGCCCAGGAAGCATTGTAGGTGATGGAATATTGCCACACAGGGATGCCCTCCGGCGCGTAAGACGACCATAACAAAATTCCGGACAAAAAGCTACAAAGAAGACGGCATGCGCCTGTAAGTAAAACGCCGATAGTGATACCAGCGGTGCGGTTTTTGAATAGGTTTGCGACAGGGCCTGCAAGACCCAACACTGCATATGCAAATAAGTAATCAAGCAATACACATAAAATCATGGTGGGAACGGTTTTAAGGAACAAAACATTGTCCATTCCGTTTAGTGCCTGCAATAAACCGTAGCATGAAGCTACAGCAAGACCCCATTTACCGCCATGACGCAAGCTGAACAGCAAGATAGGACCGGTGGCGAACCAAGAAATAGTGCCGCCAAAAGGCAAGCTGATGCTGGGAAGCAAGGACAGCCCATAGGCAATGGCCATCATAAGGGCGCCTTCCACCAAGATAGTAGTACGGGACATTAAAGACGGATGTTTCATAGCAAAGACCTCTTTCTACCCACTGTGGGTACATATAAAGTACATAAAAACAGGCAAAAAAATGCTCATGGCACAAAAACCATGAGCGAAACGTTTGCTATAAGCAAAACTCCCTACGCCGGCATTATCCGGATCAGGTTTCGAGGGTTCCCATCAATATAACAATGGATCTCAGCCGAAATCGGCACCCCTGTTTTTATGTCTGGTATTATTATAGGTATGTATTAAACTTTTGTCAATATTAAAAGGGAGAATTGGGGAATAAATATAAAATATTTTAACGATTTTAAAACATATATTATTTTACGCTTTTTTTAGGGCAAAGCTCTGAAAGAAAACATTCATCACAGTGGGCTTTTCGTGATGTACATACAGCACGTCCATGAAGAACACATCTGTGGCAAAAATCGTTGCTTTCAAGTGGTGGCAGAACTTTACGCAGAGCTTTTTCCACTTGAAGAGGATCTTTGCTTTTGACAAACCCCATGCGGTTTGCAATGCGAATGCAGTGGGTGTCGGCAATCACAACGCCGGGCGTGCCAAAAATATCGCCGAGGATCAAATTAGCGCTTTTGCGGCCGACACCGGGCAAAGAAAGTAAATCTTCCATGGTGTCGGGTACATTGCCGTCATACTTTTCTGTAACCATAACGGCGGCGGCGTGGATGTCGCGAGCCTTGGTGCGGCCAAGGCCACAAGGTTTTACAATGGCCTCGATGTCATCGACGTCTGCTGATGCAAGAGCGTGTAAAGACGGGTATTTTGCGAATAATATAGGCGTTACTTTGTTGACACGAATATCTGTGCACTGGGCGGATAGCCTTACCGCAACCAACAAATGCCATGCATTTTCAAAGTCTAAATTTCCGCTGTCTAAATGTGGATAGGCTTCTTTAAGGCGGTTTACAATTTGCACAGTGTCTTTCTTTGTACGCATTATTTTTCTCCGGGGTTACCTTTTATTTTGTCCCAATATTCCTTAAAAGCTTGTTCGGTTTTGTTTTCGCCGGGGGTATAATATACAGCATCCTTGATGACATCCGGCAGATATTGCTGGGCAATCCAGTGATTTTCACCATTGTGTGGATACAAGTAGTGCTGGCCTTTTATGGCGGCATCGTCACCGTCAAAATGCTTGTTTTGTAGGCTACGTGGAATGGGCCCGGTTTTGCCGGACGCAATATCCTCCATGGCGGCTGAAATGGCATTGTAGGCGGAATTCGACTTGGGTGCGTTGCATACCATGATGACAGCGTCGGCAAGTGGGATGCGAGCTTCGGGCATGCCTACCTGCAAAGCAATGTCCACGGCTGATTTCACAATAGACAGAATTTGAGGATATGCAAGGCCTACATCTTCGCTGGCGGTAACAAGCAGTCTTCGGCACGCACTGGGCAAGTCGCCGGCAATCAAAAGGCGTGCTAAATAGTGTAAAGCGGCGTTTGTATCAGATCCACGCATAGACTTTTGGTAGGCTGAAATGATATCGTAATGCTCATCGCCTGCACGGTCATACCGCATGCTACTGCGCTGGGCCACTTGCTCTACATCAGACAAAGTCAGTTGTTTTTTGCCGTTTTTCTCGGTAGCACAAGCAAGCGAAAACTCGAGTCCATTCAGGGCTTTTCGCATGTCGCCACTGCTTGAAGTTGCCAGTTTGCGCAAGGCTTTTGCCTGAGCTTGAATCTTGATGTTTTCCAGTTTTTCCACTTTTTTTATAGCAAAAGCAAGACCCTTTTCAATGTCGTCAGGGGTAAGTGGCTTGAATTCAAACACAGTACTGCGAGACAAAAGAGCGTTGTATATATAAAAATAAGGGTTTTCTGTGGTGGAGGCTATCATTGTGATGGAGCCGTCTTCGATAAACTCAAGCAGGCTTTGCTGTTGCTTTTTGTTCAGATATTGAATTTCGTCAAGATACAGCAAAACGCCGTTTTGACTACCGAAAGTACCAATGCTTTTCATCACATCTCTGATGTCTCCGGTGCCGGCGGATGTGCCGTTTAAATGGTGTAAAAGCATGTCACTGTTTTGAGATAAAATACGTGCAACAGTTGTTTTTCCGCATCCTGATGGCCCGTAAAAAATCATGTTGGGAATACGGTGTGCGTCTACAGTGCGGCGGAATACCTGATCTTTTCCCAAAAGATGAACTTGCCCCACCACTTCATCAAGTGTGGTGGGGCGAAGACGATCTGCCAATGGGGTAGTGATGGACATATGTATACTGCCCTCCGATAATATGCTGAAAACAGCTATATGTAACTAAAAAAATAATAAAATTAATTAGTCAATCTCGTAAATAGGATATTTTTCTACCATGGAAGCAACCGTCGCACGTGTGGCGTCTTTTGTTTCTTCAAAGCGGAAGATACAATCAGCAATAAGCTTTGCAATTTGTTTCATTTCTTCTGCGCCAAAACCACGTGTGGTTACTGCCGGGGTGCCGATGCGAACACCACTGGTGACAAAGGGGCTTTGTGGGTCGTTTGGAATAGTGTTTTTGTTGGCGGTGATGCACACCTCGTCCATGCGAGCTTCCAACTCTTTTCCGGTTACGTTTGTTCCACGCAAGTCTATGGTCATAAGATGGTTGTCTGTACCGCCGGATATCAGGTTGATGCCTTCATCTTGCAAAGCTTTTGCCAGAACTTTCGCATTGTCAACAATTTTTTGTTGATACGCTTTAAATTCAGGCCGCAGTGCTTCGCCAAACGCCACAGCTTTTGCGGCAATAACATGCTCAAGTGGGCCGCCTTGGGTGCCGGGGAATATTGATTTATCAATGGCTTTTGCCAGGTTTTCTTTACATAAAATCATGCCGCCACGAGGGCCGCGCAATGTTTTGTGGGTGGTGGTGGTGACAACATCGCTCATTGGGAAAGGAGAAGGATGCACGCCAGCGGCCACTAGGCCTGCAATGTGTGCCATGTCTACCATCATGTAAGCGCCTACTTCATCACATATGGCACGAACTTTATTAAAATCAATAATGCGGGAGTAGTTGGACGCGCCGGCTACAATCAGTTTTGGCTTTTCTTTTATAGCAAACTCACGGAAAGCGTCATAATCGATATAGCCGTCTTCGCCAAGACCATAGGAAACAAAATTCCAGTATTTTCCGGATACATTTACGGGACTACCGTGGGTGAGGTGTCCGCCATGGGAAAGATCCATGCCTAAAACGGTATCGCCGACCTCAAGCAAAGCAAAATACACAGCAAAGTTTGCCTGAGCGCCTGAGTGAGGCTGAACATTGGCGTGCTCTGCACCGAATAGTTCTTTAGCACGCTCGATGGCGATGTTTTCCACAACGTCTACGTGTTCGCAGCCACCATAATAACGGCGAGAAGGATATCCCTCGGCGTATTTGTTGGTCAGCACGCTGCCCATAGCAGCCATGACTGCCGGCGAAACCAAATTTTCACTGGCGATTAGTTCGATATTACTTTGCTGGCGTACCAGCTCTTGAGCCATGGCTTTACCTACAGCAGAATCTGACTTTGTTACAAACCCGATAGAATCCATTACATCGTTAAACATGGACATTTTCTCCCTTGTTG
>CAYJIG010000064.1:0-11165 GCA_964370165.1 uncultured Oscillospiraceae bacterium | reverse complement strand
TACCCTAAGGGGGAGTGGTTTTCCGGCTACAGCTACAAAGGCCCACGTAGCGAAACATACAAAGGCGCACGGCTGTTTCGTTGTGGGGAAGTGCCACGTAAGGGAAATACGTCGGTTCGCATATTTTTGAACTACTGTTCATTTCCGGTGTTGGCGCTTGGGAATCTGCACCGCCTTAAAAGAAAACGGTATGACGCAGTATTGTGTTACGAAACCAGCCCGGTGATGATGCTACTACCGGCCATTGTGTATGCCAAAACGCACAATATACCGCTGGTGGGGTATGTGCTGGATTTATGGCCGGACAACCTGTACTCGGTGCTTGCGGTGAAAAGCGAGTTTTGGCGCAGTGTGGCGTATAATGTGAGCGCTTTTTTCTACAAAAAGTGTGAGCGGCTGATAGCGCTGAGCGAAACGCAGGCAGGCCTGTTGGCAAAGATGACGCAAAAAAGTAAATCGTCCCCTGAAATATCCATTATACCACAGTATAGCGAAGATTTTTATGCAGATAAAATGCCGATGCCCAAAGAGGCAGAGGGGTTTAAAGACGGGTTTAATATTTTGTTTGCCGGCAATATCAGCCCGGCGCAGGATCTTGAAAACTTGGTCAGGGCCATGGCCTTGGTGAAAAAAGTGCGTTCTGATATACGTGTGATTATTTTGGGCGACGGAATGAGCAAAGATGCCCTTAAGCAGTGTATAAAAGACGAAGGTGTGGAAGATTTGTTTGTGTTTTGCGGAAGTGTGGCGGCGACGGAAGTGCCCGGATGGACAGGGTTTGCCGACGTGTTGTTTGCCGCTTTAAGCGCCAGCGAAAACCTTGCCATGACTGTTCCGGCGAAAATAGCCAGCTATATGGCGGCGGAAAAACCGCTACTGGTGGCAACCGGTGGCGAGGGCGAAGTGGCCGCAAAGGAAAGCGGCGCGGCGCTGGTGTCTGAGCCGGGAGTATCAAAGCAGCTGTGTGATAACATCATTAAGCTGGCAGAAATGAGCGAAAAAGAACGTAAAGACATGGGAAAAGCAGGGTTTAGGTATTATGAAGAGCATTACAAAAGGGATGCCTTACTGCTTAAACTGAGAAAAGTTATATTTGACGAAAAGTAACGTGTAGCGGATGTTTTGAGGGTGTTTTTAGTACAAGCGTAGGCGTGAGGAGAATGTAAGAGATGGATATGGACACGATTTATTTGGTTGTTATCATTGGCATAGGCTTTATGATGGCGCTTTTGTCGGGGATAATTAGTAGCATTGTCACTGTGGTGAAGGTGAGAAAAGTGCAGACGCAGATTTTTGATCTTCAAGATCAGCTGGGCGTAGAAATTGTAGAAAGTGCAGAAAAAGCCGAAAAGGCCGCCGACGATGCTGAAGACAGCGCCGAGGCAGATGTAGGCGACAAAGAAAAAATATTACGGCTGGAGCTGCAGCTGGAAGAAGTGAAAAAACAGCTGGAAAATACCAAAAAACAACGCGAAAGCGATTTTACGAAGTTGTTCGAGCTGGTGGAAGCAAGGTTTGCGGCCGAGCACGGCGACAGCCAAGAAGAAAACGATGATGTCGATGTGGCGAAAGATGAACCACAGCACGATGAAGAAGAGATTGAAAATAACGAAAATAGCGAAGAAACCGAAGATTACATGTCTATGGAAGATATCCTGGCAAAAATAATAGAAGACACGCAGAAAGTGCCTGATGCACCCAGTATGGACGAAGACGAGCCGCTTAAAGCCGTGAATGAAAAAGAAACAGCTCAGGCCGAAGAAGTGGAAACTGCCGAAGAAGCAGAGATGGCTGAAATGGCAGAAACAGCTGAAACCGAAGGCGAAAAAACTGAAGAGGCCCAGCCCGAGGCTGACAAAAGTGCGTAAATATATGTTGCGAGGAAGTTTATGAAAACCCTAGTTATCATACCGTGTTATAACGAAGAAGAGTCTATAGAAGGTGTGGTTCATCGCCTTAAAGAGGCGTGTCCCAATGTGGATTATCTGATAGTGAATGATGCGTCTAGCGACAACAGTCGTGATATATTGATAAACGGTGGCTATAACCATATCACCTTGCCGGTGAATTTGGGTATCGGCGGCGGAGTGCAGAGCGGATACCTGTATGCTGTGGAGCATGGGTATGATATCACGGTGCAGATGGACGGCGACGGCCAGCACGACCCGAAATATCTAAAGGACGTTATTGCGCCGGTGGCAAATGGCGAGCTTGACATGTGTGTTGGCAGCAGGTTTATCACAAAAGAAGGCTTTCAGTCGGGGGCGCTTAGGCGGTTTGGGATACGTGTGTTGTGTGGCTTGATTCGTATTTTAAGCGGCGTGAAAATGACAGACGCCACCAGTGGCCTGCGTGTGTGTAATCGCGAGCTGACAAAGTTTTATTCTAAAAATTATGCCCAGGATTATCCCGAACCCGAGGCTATCATCAGCGCAGTGACCTGCGGGTATCGTGTGGGCGAGGTGCCTGTGGTGATGGAAGAGCGCCAAGGCGGAGTGTCCTCCATAAACACATGGCGTGGGATATATTTCATGCTGAAAGTTAGCTTGTCGCTGGTGGTGTACAGGCTGATTTTGACAAAAAAGAAAAAGGGGGATGTGTGATATGCTAAACATTCCTTGGCAGCTGAGGCTGACGATGATAATTGGCGTGGTACTGTTTTTTATCATCATATTTGTACTGCTGAAAAAGAAAAAACTGAATGTGCAGTATTCTATTTTATGGCTGGCGGCGGCGGTGGTTTTGGCGGTTTTTGCTTTTGTGCCGACGCTTGTGGCAGTGATAAGTGATATTATAAACGTGCAAATGCCGGTGAACGTGGTATTTTTGATTGTACTTGCGTTTATTTTACTGCTTTTGCTAAGCTTGTCTGTCATTGTGACGGGCTTTTCGGCAAAGATTAAGGCGCTGATACAAAATCAGGCGTTTTTGGAAGAACGTATCCGTAAACTGGAAGAAAAAAACAAGAAAGAAACAGACGAAAAATAAGCAAAATTGTAGCGTAAGAAGTAATGAACAAAGGAGACAAAGCACATGGCATGGGAAATTGCGATATTTTTAGTGGCCGTTTGTGCTTTGTATGTAGGCTATTACTTCATCCCGTTGCGGTTTAGGTATCTGGGCGTGCTGGCGCTTAGCTTGGGCGGATATTTCTTTTTGTTTTACGACCAATTTATACAAACACCGCAGGTTATTGTAAACATGGGCATGCCACAACTGATCCCGATGTGGATACCTGTGTTTTGTATACTGGGCTTTGTTGCTTGTTTCAGCTATGTGTGTGCACGTGTGGTGGACACTGCATCGGCGAAATGGGTGAGAAGGCTTTTTTTGTGTGCGTCGATACTGGGGATTTTAGGCGTGTTTGCCGTGTGTAAATACAGCGGAATACTGGAGCGCATGGAGATGTATGTGCCACCGATGATGGCGGAAAACGACGGCACACCGGAGATTATAGGTGCGCAGGTGCTGGTACCGCTGGGGCTTGTGTTTTATTCGATGGTAGCGATGGGATATGTGGCAGACGTGTACAGAAAGAAAATACCTGTCGAGAAAAATATACTTATATACGTGGCTTTTGTCTCGTTTTTGCCGACGTTAATCCAGGGACCGATAAACCGTGGCGCAGACTTTTTACCTATGCTGAAAGAGCCAAAGCCGTTTGATTATCAAAAAGCAGCGGGTGGATTTTTCCGCATATTATGGGGTTTGTGCAAAATATTCGTGGTGGCGGGGGCTCTCTTGCCGTTTACATCAGAGGTGTTTTCTTCGCCGACACTGATCCAGGGGCCGATTTTGGTTTTGGCGGTGTTACTTTTTGCGTGGCAGCTGACGTACAACTTTTCGGGTGCTTGCGACGTGGCCATAGGCATATCGGCGATGCTGGGCTTTACCGCAGCGGAAAACTTCGCAAGGCCGTTTGCGTCGAAGTCGTCCACAGTGCTTTGGACACGGTGGTATCGCTCGCTGGTCATGCTACTTCGTGACAACGTGATGGCACCCATTTTGCAAAACCCACGTTTTGCAAAAGCGTCCGGAGCAGCTCGTGAAGTGATATTTGCTGTGGGTGCGCTGGTGTTGATGGTGCTGTTTTCCGCGTGGCACGGTATATCGGCAGACTATCTGATGTGGGGCGTGTGCATTGCCGTCGTCATGATAATAGCACGTTTAAGCGATAAAAAACGTCAAAACATAGCCGATAAACTACCAAAACCACTGGCCACAGTGCGAGATGCGATAAGGCCGTTTTGGACATATATTTTCTTTTGTGTGCCGCTGGTGTTTTTTATCGCAGGGTACTTTGAAGTGCCGCTATCCGGATGGGTGACGAGATTTTCTACCGGATGGGATACCGTGCTAAACGGCGGTGTTTTTGCGGCGGTGCAGTCGGCCGGGCTGGGCATGAAATCGGTGCTGGTGGCGGCAGTAGGCGTGGCAGCGGTGGAGCTGGCAGAGTGGCGAGGCGCCAAAACAAAAGAAGGAACAATCGCCGCGTGGGAAAGATCTTTGCCGCTTTTTGTGCGGTGGCTGATGTATTACGCCTTGATAGCGGCGTTGTTACTGCTTGGGAATTTTGTCGATAGTACAATTATTTACATGTATATTTAGGGATGTAAACACACAAAAAGGAGGTGGCGGGCTTTGAATGGCGCAAATGAAGAAGGCAAAGTAGTGAAATATTTAAAGCTGTTTGGGAAGATAGCGCTTCGGGTGCTTGTGATTTTGCCGGTGCCATTTTTTGTGATGTGGCTAAATTATGTCACCTTCGAGCAGGTGGAGTATGCAACATTTCAATATGAGCGAGACACGGCGGTGGAGCTGTTTGCCGGCGAGCAGATGCTGGGTGTGGACACGATGGACGAGCGGCTGGTGTTGTCGCTACTGATTGAAAACATGGAAGAGCCGGTGGACACTGTGGCGATAGGCTCCTCTCGTGTGATGCAGATGTCAAAAGAGATAGCAGGGGTGGATAGCTTTTATAACTGTGGCGTGTCGGGCGCGGATTATCGCGATATAATGAACATTTATTATCAGTTTGAAAAGGCAGGCATGCTGCCGGAAAACATTATTTTTGCGCTGGACCCGTGGATTTTAAACGCCGACCCGACAAAACTGCACAGGCAAAGCGACCCTGAACTTTTCGAAGAATTTATCACCTTGCAGCTGGGCCAAGAGACAGATTATGTGCCGGCTTTGCCGTCGGGTGTCGGCGCAGCAGAGCTGCTTGATATTACCAGCTTTCAGGAAAGTGTGGAATATTTGATAAGTGGTGGGGCAGAAGAAGTGCCGCCGCCGTATGTTGAAGGTGATGTATATAACCAAAGCAGTCAGGTGAAAAACCCCGATGGAACGGTGATTTATCCCGTAGAATATCGTGAAGTGGACGAGATGACAGTGGAGCATCGTGCACGTACCGAGGCCGGAACTTTTCTGAACATGGACGGATTTATGGCGCCTAGCGAAAACCTGCAAGAGCTATTTCGCCTGTTTATTCAGCATGTGCAAGACAACGGCGTGAATGTTGTGTTTGTGCTGATGCCGTATCATTCGCTTGTGTATGAATATGCCATGGAAAACGAGGGCCTATATCCCGGATTTTTTATGACGGAGCCGTGGTATACCGAGCTTGCACAAGAGATGAATATCCCGCTGTATGGTAGCTATAATCCTTATGTTACAGGTAACTTTGACACGGATTTTTACGACGGACTACACATAAAAGAACAAGAAATCGCGAAATTTTTCCCGGGTATGGAACAAGTGCACCGTGATATTGAAAGCGGGTCTCTTGGTAGCCCATGGCTGAGTGGTGGGCCACGTGTGAGCGAAGAAACAGCACAGGCCAGCGTGGCGTTTAGGTATGAAGTGCCACAAAATGAAGAGCTGATACTTGAAGAAGAGCAAACCATAAACGACGAGGTGTGTTATGTGTTTGCAAGATATGGCGTGGTAGATGGCGCGCCGAATACTGAAGACGATGAAGACGCTGAAGGTACCGAAGAAGATGAAGACGCCGAAGAAGATGAAGACGATGAAGATGCTGAAGGTACCGAAGAAGATGAAGACGCCGAAGATGTAGAGGAAGTTGAAAAAATAGTGTTGGCGAGGTATGCCGTTGGGCAAGACGAGGGCACCGTGTACCGATTGGACGATGCTGCCGGCTGGGTGGTAGACAGTAGGTATGCTCAAGCATAAGCATTTTAATTTTAACAAGGAGGCCGAGATATGGATACGATACAAGCGCTGAAAAACCGTAGGAGTATTAGAAGTTTTGAGCCCAGAAGTGTGGACAAAAAACTGATGGAAGAAATTGTGGAAGTGGCAAGGTTTGCGCCGTCGTGGGCAAATACACAAATAGCACGATATACTGTGGTAAATGCACAGGATGTGATACAAAATATTTCGCAGAATGGCGTGAAAGGTTTTGTTTATAATCAAAAAACCTTGGAAAATGCGCATACCGTGGTGGTTTTAAGCTATGTAGAAGGAAAAAGTGGAAACCTGAAAGGCCAAGAGGCAACAGATGACGGCGCAAAGATGTGGGAAGCGTTTGATGCCGGGATAGCGTGCCAAACATTTTGTATGGCGGCGTTTGCCAAAGGCGTGGGAAGCTGTATTTTCGGGGTGATTGACCAGCAGTTGATTGCAGACATGATAAACCTGCCACAAGACGAAACAGTGGCGGCGGTGATTGTGTGTGGGTATCCGCAAGAGTCGCCCAAAGCACCACGCAGGCACAATGTCGAGGAAATATTGCGGTTTATATAAGATGTAGTTTAAAAGCAGTAAAGATAGGAGTGAGTTTTTTGAAAGATAAAAAAATATGGCAGAAAATTTTGGCAGGGCTGCTGGTAGCTCTGGTGACCATTAGCATGATTGCACCCATATTTTTGGGCTGATGATTTTGACGTACAAATACATAAATGCACAATAAAAAGCACTGTACCTTTTTTGGTATAGTGCTTTAAATATGCTTACAAGACGTTGTTTTTATTCGTGGATTTTACACGACATGGTTTTTATCACCACTTTAAATATGCAAACGGCGTTTACTTCTTTTTGGGGGAAAGTCCAGTCGTTTTTGCCGGTATGGTGGTGCATTATGGCGCACAGGGCTTTTTCTTTTTCGGTAAAGTCATCTACAAGCGAGATGTCGCCGGTGCCGATTATACTTTCAAACTGGGCGGTGTATTCACACGCCACGTCCCCGGTTTTAAGTAAAAAGTTTGTGTCCATCTCGAAGCCGACGGTGGTGCTTTTTTGTATCAGTGTGATTTTTCGGCCTTCTTTAGCGCTGTGGAAATATAGCGTGGTTTCAGCGCCGGATCGCACAATACCAAAGTTAAGAGGAACGATATACACCTCGCCGTCGTCGTAAAAACCCAGCCGGCAGGTGGTGCAAGACTGCATTACATCGTGGATTTTTTCTATGTCTGTGATTTCTCGGTCGGATCGTCTCATAATATGCCTCGTGTATAAAATAATTGATTTATCAGCAGTTTCGCTTGTGTATCATGTATGCCTTTGAGCCGTTGGACCAGCTGATTTCCTTGCAGGTGAGGTGTTCTTCGGCGTGGAATCCGTCGTTTTTAATGGCGTTTATCAAAATGCAATCTTCACACATTGTTGCCGGGGCAAAACACTCTTTGCCGTGAATTTTGATGTCGGAATTTTTGGCGGCGGTGTTTATAAACATCGGACGGCTGATTTCGGGACGTGTGACGTAGATTTCATCGCTGATACTGTTCAGGATTTCCTCGGCGTTGTCTCGTGCCGTGCGCATATTGTCTATCAAAAACTGATTGATGACCACCGTCGAAAGCTGCTGGGAAACGTCTACAATGTTTTTCACTACTTTCGGGTTCAGCTCGTTTTCTTCTATGACTTTTTCGTAAGCTATGTAGCCTATCAGCGTTTTTTTGTTTTTAAGTGCGAAAACACAAATGGTGGCATCGTCGGATTGATCAAAAGAAAATGTGTGTTGGTGGGCGCCGCCGGGCGAGATAAGTAGATTTGTGCCTTCAAACTCACTGTAGAGTTGGGTGATATCAAGGAATGATAAATCGATGATTTTTTGCGTCGAGCTTGTGTCGGAAGTGATTCTGTTATAGATGCATTTCACGCCGGATTCCTCATAGTTGAACTGGGCGATATAAGCCCTGGTGAAGGAAAACTGGGTGCAGATCATTTGCAAAATGGACTGGATGGTGTATTCTACAACCTTTTCGCCCTCGACTAAATTGAACATATGTTCTTTCAAGTTGTCGTTGAATTCCTTGATGCTTTCGCTGGGGTCTTTGTGGCTGGACTTGCTGCTTTCTATCTCGGTTCGGTTGGATGTATAGGAAATTTCATCCTGGCCTGTGTAGAAAGTGTATCCGTTTTTACCTTTGGATTTTGTAGAATAAAGCGCTATATCGGCAAATCGGTAGATGTCTTCAAAGACGGTGGAGTCTTCAGTGGTGGCGATGCCGATGCTGGCGGATATCTTGACAGTTACTCCGTTTTGCTCGTACGTTTTACGGAATTCTTCACACAGCTCTTCGGCACGCTGTGTTAAAACATCTGTGTTTTGGTAGTTGCGTAAAAATACGAAAAACTCGTCGCCACCAACCCGGCCTAAAATATCACTTTTTTGGAAAATTGAACGCAAAGAGCTGCCCAGCTGTGTTATCACGGCGTCGCCATATAAGTGGCCGAATGTGTCGTTGATGCTTTTGAAATTGTCCACGTCGATTATCATCAATGCGCCGGATTTTAATGTGTCGGGCGACGCTAGCTGTTTTTTGATTTGTGTTTCGGTCATTTTTTTGTTGTACAGACCGGTCAAGCCGTCGTTTTGGCCCATCATCTCGGCTTTTTTGATGAACTGATAAAGCTGGACATAAGATTTTACACGTGCCATTACAATATTTGCGTTGAAGGGCTTTGTGATATAGTCAATAGCGCCCATCTGAAGGCCTTTTTCTTCACTTGCGGGATCGTTCAGGCCGGTGATGAAAATAACCGGGATTTTAGAATATTCTTCACTGGCTTTCAGCTTGCCAATGACTTCGAACCCGTCCATATCAGGCATGATAACGTCTAAAAGTATGAGATAAGGATCGCTTTCGTCCAGAAAGTCGAACATCTCTTTACCGCTGGCAACACAGGAAATTTTATATTCGTCTTGCAAAATTTGACTTAAAACCATACGATTCATGGCGCTGTCATCAACAATTAAAATCTCAATCATTTAAGTCTCCTTCTATGACGTTGGTTTTCCTTAGTAAGATAATTTTATATTAAAATCAACAAAAAATCAATGGTTTTGCATCAAAAATTTGTATAGAAAAAAACCATGCAAGAAAATTCTCGCATGGCGATTTTGTAAAACATGAATTAAGCTACTCTCCCGAAAACATTGTAAAGTAAACCGTACACTTTTTCGCGAGCATCCACCACTTCTTGAGGGCGGTTCCACAGGCTGTCTAGCTCCATGGCTTGCTTTAAATAGTCCAGATAATTTGGCTCGCTAAGCATGTCTTGAACTTTACTGTTTTGCGACCACATCCCTGCGGCGCCCAGTAAAGAAACATTGCCTGTACCTATGACGCTACCAAAATTTTGGTCTTGAGGCGGCAACACCTGGTGCATGCTGAGCTCGGACTCTTCAGCAGTGAGCACACCTAAGCTGACCAGCTCGTTTAAAAGGGCACGCTTGCTGGTGTATTGAGCCATGTCGTTTATGTCGAACTGGCTTTGCAAGTATTCTATCTGCTCACTTGTCAAGCTGGTTGCGGGAGTTTCCGCATCCTTTGCGATCAAGCCGTCGTCCTGCATCATGGCCAATATGCTTTGAAAACGTAAAGCGGCATCGACATTTGCCCCAGTGGATGGTGTGATGCCGGTAAGAAGACCGGTGGATACACCCCTAATATTCTCCATTTGCCATTGCTCCTTCCCTGGATTATGTGGCGCTATAATAAACCGACACAAAATAATATGAAACAACTTGTTTCCTATAATATCGGCAATTATGAGCAGAAATGAACCGTGAAATATGAATTTTATTGGATTTATGATATTTTTTGGAAGATGTTACAACAAATGGGTGGATCGGGTTTTTAAAATTCACATAATGACGAAAACTTAGATTAATGTGGGTTGCACTTTAGATGTGATTTTAGTAAAATATAAGAGATATATGTTTGAATATGTATAAAAAATTTTAAAGAAAGGGGTGGCGGCGTGAGGTTTGCTGTTTGCGACGATGATTATAGCTTTTTGCTTGACTTTCAAAAGCGTATTGCGGAGTATTGCGAGGCTCACAACATAGCGTATAATTGTACGTTGTTTGTCACTCCTTCGGAGTTTTTGCTGGCGGCCGCAGAAAATGAAAGCGTGGCGTCGCCGTTTGATATTATGTTTCTCAACGTGGATTTGGGATGGTGGGACGGGATTAATATTGCAAGGACTTTGCGAAAAGCCGGGATAAAAACGCTGATTATTTTTGTGTCGGCTCACTTGAGGTTTGCGCCGGATGGGTATTCGGTGGGGGCGTTTCGGTATCTACTGAAAAACAACCTAGAGACGACGTTTGACGAGGCTATGGACGCCGCAACTGTGCAGCTTCAGCATCAAAATGAAATAATTGATATCAAGTGCGGTAAAGAAATTTTTAGCGTGCATTTGGGGAATATACTTTATGTGGAAAGCCATAAACGTACGGTGATTTATGCGCTGGAAAATCATGCGAAAAGTAGTATCACGGCATATCGGAAGCTGTCAGACGTGGAAGAAGAGCTGGCCATAAAAGGGTTTTTGCGTGTGCATAAAAGTTTTTTGGTGAATATGAGGTATGTGGATGACATAAAAAATTATGTTGTCACGATGAAAAACGGTGAAACTATACAGGCTAGCAGGCAAAACTACAAGGAAATTGTGGAGGTGTTTCGTAGGTATAGTGGGGTGATGTTGGCGAGTGTGAACGGATAAAAGAGCAAGTGTGATATGTTGACTTTTCAAGAAAAAAGCGGTATTCTGGTAAAGTGGTAAATTGATGAAAATATCTGTGCAGGCGTAGTTAAATGGCATAACCTCAGCTTCCCAAGCTGATGTCGTGGGTTCGATTCCCATCGCCTGCTCCAAAACAAAAAGACGCCCTTTGGGCGTTTTTTGTTTTG
>CAYJIG010000063.1:0-11262 GCA_964370165.1 uncultured Oscillospiraceae bacterium | reverse complement strand
GATGAAAACGGCAAGATCTGCATTCGGGGATAATGCCGTCATACCCACTGTCAAATCGTTTGCACAGGGGATTATTCTCTTGCATCAGTGCCTTGAACGCCATGTCGGTACGGTGATTTCGACTACTCATTTTTGTATTATCAAATATCTTGAAATTACTAGGTTATATCAGGATGATTGATTTTATATAAGTGGAAAAAATATGTTGAGCATCGATGATATTAAATGTTAGCTACTTCTTAAATGTATAGCAAATCGTAAATTATATGAAGTCTATACTTTGCATGATGTTTGCAAACAAGATAAGTGTGTTATAATATAACAGGCTATAAATTCTGCGGCTAAAATCCATCAATAATTAAAATATATTTAATCTGGGAAAATGAAAAATTGAAAGCAAACACAAAAGAATATACCTTGAATATAATAGTAAAAATCAATTTAGTGGTTGATATAATGGTGTTCACTTTGGGGTTTTTATTTTTATGGTTCAGCAACGAAATAGCAGAAGTTATAACAGTCGTTCTTGCCGGAGTGGTGTTTTTACTGGTGATGGCAACACTTTTTATAAAAACAATCATCACCCTCGTGCTAAACATAATCACTGTGGGCTCTAAACTCAAAAATAAAAATAACAATATAATACTAAACATAACAGCCATCATGATAAGTGTTTTGCTTTTAGTTATCGCATACACGTTTGATTTTGAACTTGAAAAAGTGAAGTTTGAGCATCTTTTATACCAAAGCAGGCGCGAGCAAGAAATAAATAAAATAATTGATAGCGGTGTAGAAAACATGGACAACAGCATTCTATGGAAAACGCTGGACGACGGAGAAATCCTAAAAGGATACTGGGTGCACAGAGGGATGATGTCTAGCTATTCGCTACTTTACTACACCTCGATAGACGACCCCGAGGTGGTTGAAAGATATGGTGGAGGTGCAGACAAAACGGTGCTTTCCATCGAGAAAATAGACGAGCACTGGTACTATGCACGGTTTGAATAGATAATATATCAAATTAGCTATGAGAAACTAATTTGTTCCAAAAAAGGATATCTTATGTATAAAATAATGATTGTGGAAGACGACGCAGGCATCGCCTCGCAAATAAAAAAGCAACTGGAAAACTGGGAGTTCGAGGTGGTTTGCGCCACAGACTTCAAAGACGTGTTGACGCTTTTTGTAAGCGAAAAACCCCACCTTGTTTTGATTGATATTTCCTTGCCGTTTTTCAGTGGCTACCATTGGTGCGAGCAAATCCGAAAACATAGCAAGGTACCTATTTTGTTTATATCATCGGCCGCAGACAACATGAACATCGTCATGGCCATCAGCCTTGGCGCCGATGACTTTGTGGCGAAACCCTTTAATATCGAGGTGCTGACAGCAAAGATAAAAGCGCTACTGCGCCGCTCGTATGACTTTGCAAGTGACAAAAGCGTGCTACAGCATGGGCAAGTGTTTTTGAATACAAGCGATGCAACGCTAAGTTATGACGGCCACACGCTGGAGCTAACCAAAAACGAGCACAAAATAATGCTGACACTGTTTGAAAACAAGCAAAAAACTGTCAGCCGAGAAAAGCTGATGGAAACACTGTGGCAGACAGACAGCTTTGTGGACGACAACACATTGACCGTCAACATAAACAGGCTAAGAAAAAAGCTGGATTCCATCGGATTGTGCGAGTTCATCATCACAAAATTTGGCGAGGGGTATAGCATCAAATGAACTTGATTTTTGACTACTTAAAAGAAAAACGCTTTATTTTGGCGTCGGGATTTTGCATGTTCAGCTTTTTCTCGCTGTCGTTTTATCTGTACCGTTTGCCACTGGCGGCGGTTTTCTACCCATACATGGTATGCATCATCGCATTTGCTATTTTTGGCATTTTCGACTTTAGGCAGTTTGCAAAAAAGCATGAAGAACTACAGCTCTTAAAGCAAAATATAGACATTATAAACGATGTATCGAATATGTCGCGTGCATCAGACACACTTTTTGAAAAAGACTACATCGAGACTATAAACACATTGATAAACCAGCGCCGGCAAATGCAGGATGAATTCAGCGGTAAATACAATGACATGACACAGTACTATACAGTGTGGATTCACCAGATAAAAACACCGATTGCATGCATGCGGCTGATGCTACAAAACGAGGACAGCAGCGCATCACGCAAGCTTACCGCCGAGCTGTCTAAAATCGAGCACTATGTGCAGATGGTGATGGTGTATCTTCGCATCAGCTCGGACAGCACCGATTACGTGTTTGCGCAGCATAGCCTGGACGAGCTGATAAAAAAAGCCGTGAAAAGCTTCAGCACTGAATTTATCGAAAAAAAGATATCCCTAAGCTATACACCTATATCGCAAAAAGTGACCACAGACGAGAAGTGGTTTTTGTTTGTATTAGAGCAGATAATCTCAAACGCCTTGAAATATACCCAAAAAGGAAGCGTTAAAATATATCTAAACAACGAAGGATTTCTGTGCATAGAAGACAGCGGCATGGGTATCGCGGCAGAGGACTTGCCACGTATTTTTGAAAACGGATACACAGGAAACATCGGCCGTATCGACAAAAAATCCAGCGGAATTGGGCTGTATCTTTGCAAAACGATTTGCGACAAATTAGATATACCCATATCGGCACACTCGAGCCTTGAAAAAGGCACCACCATCAAGCTCGATATTAAAAACCTTACAAAAATGTAAGAACTTGTGCCGAAATGTAAGATAAATCGATGGAGGAAAAGGGCTGTCGTTTGATATCATCATTATATTACCAATGCCACAGAATAATGAAAAACAGGAGATATAACGATGAATATTTTGCAGATTAACGGACTACAAAAAGTATACTCTTCCAGGTTTGGCACAAACAAAGTAGAGGCACTTAAAAATGTCAACTTTGCGGTGGAGCAGGGCGAATATATGGCCATCATGGGCGAGTCAGGCTCAGGCAAAACAACACTGCTGAACATTTTAGCCGGGCTGGACAGGCCGACAAGCGGCACCGTGTTGCTAGAGGCAAGTGACATCACAAAGATAAGAGATGCGAATTTATCCACGTTCAGGCGTGAAAATCTCGGCTTTGTCTTCCAAGATTTCAACCTGCTGGATACATTCAACCTGAAAGACAACATTTTCCTGCCACTGGTGCTGTCGGGAAAATCACACTCTGAAATGGAAACCCGACTGCTACCAATTGCAAGCGAGCTGGGCATCACCGACATTTTGGCGAAATACCCGTATGAAGTCTCCGGCGGACAAAAGCAACGTGCCGCCATT
The DNA here is from genome assembly GCA_964370165.1 of uncultured Oscillospiraceae bacterium. GTDB lineage: Bacteria > Bacillota > Clostridia > Oscillospirales > Ruminococcaceae > JAAYCI01. Next base: position 7,960 of record CAYJIG010000063.1, on the reverse strand, counting down.
GCAAGGGCACTAATCACTCACCCGAAGCTTATTTTAGCGGACGAGCCCACAGGCGCGCTGGACTCCAAAGCTTCCGACGAGCTGTTGCGCTTGCTGGCTGACATCAATAAAAAAGGGCAAACCATTTTAATGGTTACCCATTCCACCAAAGCCGCCAGTAACGCAAACTGCGTTTTGTTTATAAAAGATGGCGAAGTGTTCCATCAAATCCATCGTGGCGAGCAAAGCAACGAAGAACTCCACCAAAAAATAACAGACACCCTCACCTTGCTTTCAAGAGGAGGTGTGAAATAATGTTTTACCCAAAGATAGCAAAAAACAGCATCAAGGTGAACGGCAAGCTGTATGTGCCGTATATTTTAACATGTGCGCTGTGGATTATGATGTTTTACATCATGCTGAGCATGGCGTATTCAGAACAGATTTTAAACTCCGGTGCAGGCGCCTCTGTTGTAATGATTTTATCAATGGGCGTGCCGTTTATCCTTTTATTTGCGGCGTTGTTTTTGTTTTACACAAACTCGTTTTTAATCAAAATGCGCAACAAAGAATACGCCCTTTATAACATACTGGGCATGAACAAGCGCAATATTTCGTATATTCTTATATGGGAAAGTATTTTCACATCATTAATATCGCTTGCTATCGGACTTTTCTGTGGTGTACTTTTCTATAAGCTGTTCGAGCTGTTACTTTTAAAAATCACAATGGAAGACGTAAGCTACAGCTTTGAAATCAGCTTTCGAAATATCTTCTTTACTGTTTTAGCTTTTTCGGTAGTCTTTTTTGCCATTTTGATAAAGTCGCTTTTGAAACTAAAACTATCTAGCCCGATAGAATTGCTAAAAAGCCAAAACCTTGGCGAAAAACCACCGAAAGCCAACTGGTTCTTAGGCATTTTAGGCGTGGCTGTCCTTGCCGCCGCTTATTATATCGCCCTCACGGCGCAAAACCCCCTAGCGGCCATCGAGCTGTTTTTCGTCGCTGTGTTGCTGGTTGTCATCGGCACATACCTTGTTTTTATTTCGGGTTCGGTACTGCTGTGTCGTATTTTGCAACGAAACAAAAAATATTACTACAAGGCAAACCATTTCATTTCGGTGTCGTCCATGGCATACCGCATGAAGCGCACAGGCGCAGGCCTTGCCGCCATTTGCATCTTCTCCACCATGGTTCTGGTGATGCTGTCATCTTCTTTTAGCCTATATCTTGGCAACGAAGACCTGCTCTCGCAGAGATACCCACACGATATCAACATGCTGTTCACCTCGGACGACCCATCCCCGATGCCGGAAGATTTTGTAGTAGCGGTAGAAGACTTTGTGCGCAGTGAAACGGCGGAAAACGGCGGCGTGGTGGAAGATGTGCTGGTTTATAATCGCCTTGTAACAGCAGGCCAGCTGCAAAACGGCCGCCTAGAGCTTGACTTCATAAACGCCACCAACTTTGATAGCATTTACCAGGTGTTTTTCTACGAGGCGTCAGAATACAATGAAAACATGGGCGCAAACATTTCGCTGGGCGACAACGAAGTGTATATACACTCTCCACGTGAGGAATTTACAAGCGATAGCCTTTCTGTGCTGGACGCTACCTTCACTGTCAAAGGCACGCTAGACGATTTTTGGAGTGACAGCATCTCGGCGATGACCATTTTCCCCACACTGATGGTGGTGGTAAATGACCTTCACGACATCGAAACTTTGTTCAGCGGTGCGACAAACGATAGCGGCGACAGCTTGCTTCAATCGCACTTTTCTTACAACTATAACTGCGGCCTGCCTGGCGAAGGCCAAGTGATGCTAAGCGAAGAGCTGCAAGACAGCTTTACAATCACGCTGGGGCATTATACCCATCTCAATTCCTTTGGGGTGGAGTCTTTGGAGGGCAACAGGCTGGGCTTTTACGGTCTTTTCGGTGGGCTACTTTTTATAGGACTGATTTTAAGCCTGCTTTTCATCTCGGCCACAGCGCTAATTATATACTACAAGCAAATTGTGGAAGGCTACGAAGACAAGCCACGGTTTGACATCATGCAAAAGGTTGGCATGACGAAAAACGAGATAAAACGCAGTATCAACTCCCAGATGCTAACAGTGTTTTTCCTACCGCTTTTGGTGGCGGGCATCCACCTTTGTTTCGCTTTTCCGATATTGCGCTTGTTCTTATTGATGTTCAACCTCACCAACATCACGCTGTTTGTGGCAGTTGCGATAATCGGCTTTGCGGCGTTTGCGATATTATATTCGTTTATATACAAGCTGACGTCGAAATTCTACTTTGATATTGTCAGCGGATAAACTATATATAAAGGAGAAACACAATGTATATTTATAAAACAGAAATCTTGACCGTCAGCACCAAATGGTTTTCAGACAAGGCAGACCACGGCGATGTATCTGTGCTGGACAGCTTTATAAACCAAAAAGCAAGTGAGGGCTGGGAGCTTGTCACATACGATTATATGGCCACATCAATGCAAATAAAAGGCGCGTTTGTGATCACGTTTAGAAGAGAAAAATAATGCTTAATAGCGTTGTTGCATGAGAAAAGGTTTGTTTTTACTGTGAAAAGTGAAAACAAACCTTTTTTATACAGCCTAATTGGCTTTTTAATACTCAAAAACAGGAAATCAGCCTATCTCACGAAGCCGCTCTACAATAGATTTACTTTTCACATGATGATAGATAATAAGCGGAGTTATGAAAGATATAACCCAAAGCAGTAGAGATATAACAATCAGCGGCATAAGCTCGAAACTATAGTTTGATGCTATCATGGAAGCACTCAGCATGCTAACTATATAATAAGTTATCAGCGAGCCTATAGTGACTAAAAATCCCACCACAAAAACCCCGTAAAACATACCCTCGTAAACAAGCGTTTTTTTCAGCTGTTTGCCCGTCATGCCCAGGCTTTGTAGCATGGCAAGCTCTAGCTTTCTTGACGACACCGAGGTTATCATGGTGTTTATAAAGTTTATGATGCCAATAAAGCCTAAAATAAAGCTAAGGGTATAGCCTGTTATAGAAAACGTGCTTTTTAAATCATCAAACTCCTGCATGAAAAGCGCTTTGCTTTCATAGTCGAGTAAGGGGTCTATATTTTGTATGTAATTTGCAATAAACGCTTCGATTTCAGGAACGCTTTCTTCCTTTGCGCTGATTGTGATATTCAAGGCGTTCCTGTCAGGTAACTGGGCTAAAAACTCACTTTCAGGCAGAACAAACTGCACATCAATCGGAACAGAAAAACGCGGACTAAGCGCATACGGCAAAATACCTGCATCCAGCACCTCGTATTCTTTGACATTACCGCCGCCAAAGTCAATAAGAATTTTTTCTCCCTTTGCATAATAAGTTTCGTTTGGAAAAGCTACGCCATAGTACCCGGTGGTTAAAATATAATCACCTGTTTTGAAAAGCTCTATCTGCTCTTGTGTCAAGTAGTCTGTTCCTACAATATCATTACTTTCGGTAACAAGTTTATCCATCAAGTTTTCCGACACACCATAAATAAACGTATAAATTTCATTTTTATCCAGCATATCCAAAACGCCATCCATGTAAATTTGGTTTTCATCACTATATTTTTCTAAAGCATCTACCACGTTTTCCTTGGCAGGCCCGGAAAGAATATGCGTTGAGTTTAAAGCATAAGTCTTACCTATGTCTAAAACCCCGCTGAGTGTAGACACTTCGTTTATGAATTCATCGCTGACTCCATCCAAGGTATGCTCGCCACCCATGTTTAATATGTCGGTGCTTGACACCAAAAAGTCGTCTATCACAAAGCGGCTTAAATACTCGTCCATGTCAAGTCCTGCAACAAAGGTATAAGTGATGTTGAAAATAAGGGCAGACAGGGAGATGGAAATAATCACCAGCGTGGTTTTCAGCTTGTTTCTTTTGATGTTTGCAAGCGCCATGGAAAGCGTTGTCACTTTTTTTGCTTTCCGTGTATGTTTCAGCTTTTTGTTGGCAGTCGTGTGTCGTACGGCCTCAATAGGCGAAAGCTTTGCAATAAACTTGCAAGGCTTGTTGCAAGAGATTTGCACGGTGATAAGAGAAAAAATAGTAGATACAACAAAAATCAGTGGATTAATGCTAACCACAAAATCATCAAATGTGCTCATACCCATTACTGCCGGCATCAGTAGCGAGCCTACAAAGTATCCCGCAATCAAGCCAAGCGGTATGCCTATCACCGATAGTATAAGCGCTTGTAGGCGCACGATTTTTTTGAGCTGTTTTGAGGTGGTGCCTATTGTTTTAAGTAGCCCGTAAAATTTCACGTCGTTTGACACCGAGATTAAAAAGATGTTGTAGATGATTAAATAGCCCGAGCTTGTGATGATTAATATAAGTGTTGTAAGCAAAATAACGAAAGTGATATCAACTTCAGACGACATATACCCCCAGTTGATGCCGGGATCAACTAAAGTCATGTCAAAGCCCATTCGCCCGTTTAAAGCGTCCATTTGGCCTGCTATGTCAAAGCTGGTAGAGAAGTTAAAGTTTGTCATGACAGAGCCTGCAATAAAAGAAAAGTCATCTGACATTTTCTCAAAATATGATAATACATCATCGCCTGTCCATAAAGGCGCCACCGAAACAGCATAATCATAAGATGTGAAAACCTGCGACACGGAAAGCGCAGGGTCTACTTCATAAATACCACTGACAACAAAAGTGTCGTTGTAATCTATACCGTTTGCACGGAACTTGAGGGTTATTTCTTCGCCTATTTCTGCGGATAGACCCATTGCCTTCAGTATGCTGTCTGCCACTAAAACTTCGTTTTTTTCGCTAGGCATAGCGCCTGTTATAGGATGTATGAACGAGGACTCAACATACTTTTCATCAACATAGCTTACTTCGGTGTGTAGCTTTGCCAGCTCTTCATTTTCAAGTGCACCGATAATAATTCGGTAGTCGATGTCCGATAGTTTATCGTCGTTTGCAACTTTTTCATAGAAATCTTGCGTGAGATACTTATACCCTGCGTGAAGGGTGGTTCCCACCTGACGCATGTAGAAGTACTGCACGGTATCAACCAGGCTAAGGCCGACGGTGGCAACAGATGTGAATAGCAAAGCGGTAAGTGCAATGGCGATAACTGCAATGATATTCCTTGTTTTGTTCGCTAGAAAGCTTTTTATGGCAATGTTTCTGACAGCTTTTTTATTGTTTACTTTATACATATCGCACCTACATTCTATTTTGCAAAGAAGATTGTAAAGCTTCTTTGCTGTGCAGAGGAGCTATGTTATTTGCCAGCGAAGGGGAGCCTCCACTCACTATAAGCCCGTCTTCAATGCGGATAACTCTGTCTGCAAGCTGAGCTACTTCCTCGTTATGGGTGATCATCACAATAGTTTGGGCAAACTTTTCGCTTGTAATTTTCAAAAGGGATAAAACGTCTAAACTTGTTTTGCTGTCTAAGTTTCCCGTGGGCTCGTCTGCCAGGATGATGGCAGGCTTTGAGGCAAGCGCCCTTGCAATGGCCACTCGTTGCTGCTGGCCACCCGATAGGTTATTCGGCAGGTTATTCAGCTTGCTTTCAAGGCCCAGTGTGTTTATCACGCTATCCACATACGTTTTATCCACTTTGTTTCCATCCAGCTCAATAGGCAGCACGATATTTTCATATACATTTAAAACAGGTACAAGGTTATAGTTCTGAAAAACAAAGCCTATTTTTCTACGTCTGAATATAGTCAGTGCTTCGTCTTTTAGCGTGAAAATATCTTTACCGTCTACTGTGACGCTACCACTGCTCGGGCGATCAAGTCCACCCAGCATGTGAAGTAGGGTGGATTTACCACTGCCGCTTGTTCCGACAATGGCAACGAACCCGCCGCTTTCCACCGAGAAATCAACCCCGTCAAGCGCATGAACGGCAGTCTCGCCGCTACCGTATATTTTCTTTAAACTGCGTGTTTCAAGTATGGTCATCAGTCTTCCTCCATTTAAAAAATCTGTATTATATTTCTATAACACAGATTATACAAGGTAAATCTTTCAAGAATCTTTCAATAAAAATTTGATTCTTAAAGTTTTGAAACAATCGGCTATTTTGGCAGAAAAACCGAGAATGTAGAGCCGACACCCGGTTTGGATTTTGCTTTTATATATCCGCCTTGTTTTGAGATTATCTCGCGTGCAAGATACAGCCCAATTCCTACACCGTCTTTTTCATACGAGGTTTCAGCGCGGTAAAACCTTGTAAATATCTTCGGCAGGTCTTCTTCCGATATGCCGATACCGTTATCGGTGATATCAAGCCTTGCAAACATTTCGTAGGCGATGACGGTGATTTTTGTATCGGTGCTTCCATATTTAATGGCGTTGTCAACAATGTTTAATATGGCTTCACTCGTCCATTTCATATCATAGCTCAGGCTGATATCGCTATCGCATATTGTCACACCGGGGTAGCTAGTTTTTATGTTATCAAGTAGTGTCTGAATAGGCTGCATATTTGGTAGTACGGATATAATCCCGTTTTCCAGCCTTGAGGTTTTCACAAGTGATGTGATTAAAAAGTTTAGTTTTTCTGTTTCTTTTTTTAGCAACTCAGTATGTTTTAGGCATTCTTCTTTATTATCACATTCGGAAATAAGCTCGCTGTAAAGTGAGATATTTGTAAGAGGGGTCTTGGTCTGATGAGAAATATCCGAGATAAGCTCGTCTATTTGAAGCTTTTGCATAGCAAGGCTTTCCTTGTGCGTACCTGTTTGCACAAGATATTTATGCAATTTACTCTCGATTTGCGAGGCCTTGCTTTCGTCAAAACCGCTTTCTATATCCTCACCGCTAATTGCACAATCAAGCATGTCGTTTAGCCTGCTAAGCGTTTTGTTTGTCTTAAACATTTTGCCACATGTAGCCGATACCGTAGACGGTTTTTATACAGCTATCCTTTCCAAGTTTTGAGCGCAGGCGTTTCACGCTTACAGACAAGGCGTTTTCGTCTACATAGTCCATATCGTCGGTCCAGATTCTATCTATTAGGGTTTCACGCTTTAGGGTGATGCCGCTGTTATCGGTTAATAGCTTTAGCAGTTTTTGCTCGGTTTTAGATAGTTCTATGGCTTTTCCGTTTATAAAAAACTCCATCTTATCAAAATCAAATAAGTAGCATCCGCTTGTATAAACATTTTCGCTGAGTTTTTGTCTTAGCTGGTTGTTTACCCGTGCACGAAGCACAGCCAGACTAAACGGCTTTGTGATGTAGTCGTCGGCGCCGCTTTCAAGGCCGGTGATGATATCTTTTTCAAGGTCGTTTGCAGTCAGTAGTATGGTTTTTGCCGCAGTGCTTTGTAGATGTTGTGAAAGAAACTCTACACCATCTCCGTCCGGTAGGTTTACGTCAAGTATGACTAAATCTATTTTGATTTTCGCCAAGATATCTTTCGCTGTTTTCAGGTTATGTGCTTTTTGTATGTGGATGGCATCGGCCTTCAGTGCCAATAATATGCCATCACACAGCGCTATATCGTCTTCAACCACCAATATGTTTGTCATAAGAAATATCCCTCTTTTGAAATGAATTATTACTATTATATCCCTTTTTTAAAGATTTTGTAATAATATTTTATCACAACATGCGAAGATCTGACGAGATTAAATGCTAGCTATCTTTTAAATTTATAGCAAAGCTTGAATCGTGTAAATTCCTTGCTTTAAGCACTGCTTATAAACAAGACAGGGGAGAAGAGCTTGTATACACACACTCTTACAAAACACAGCCGAGTACTTTGTCCCTAAGAAACCACGCTGCGGCCGAAACTCCTAAGGATGAAATGTAGGCCGGGTTCCTACTGAGGGTGCCAGCCGAGAAGCTCGGCACCAAATCGGCACTCATATATATGGGTGCTTTTTGTTTGTCCGAAATTCAATGCAAGTTCGATTCCTACTGAGGGTGCCAGCCGAGAAGCTCGGCACCAAATCGGCAC
>CAYJIG010000062.1:0-11524 GCA_964370165.1 uncultured Oscillospiraceae bacterium | reverse complement strand
CGCCGCACTATCACTTTATTTGCAACACTTGCGGCTCGGTGAAAGACTTGCTGATAGACCCGATAAAAGACCTTGAAACGCATGCGGCAAACCATATAAACGAAGATGTAAACCACCACGAGATAAACTTTTTTGGCACCTGCCAAACTTGCAAAAACTTCATATAGCGGCTTTGCTACCAATATCCGTAGTAAAGCACCACACATAATATTTGTTAGGTCATTGTTATTTTAAAATAAAGTATATTTTATAATATTAGACAACTTTGCACTTGACAAATATTTTAAAAATAGTTATAATAGTAATAGTTACTAATATTAATTTAAAATTGAAAGGGGTACTTATTATGTCAATGATCGGAAAACAAGTTTCAGACTTTACAGTTCAGGCTTTCTTGGAGGGCGAGTTCAAAGAAGTTAGCAAGAAAGACATCATGGGTAAATGGAGCATTTTCTTCTTTTATCCTGCCGATTTCACCTTTGTTTGCCCCACAGAGCTTGAAGACCTAGCGAACAAATATGAAGACTTTAAAGGCGTTGGATGCGAGATTTACTCTGTTTCTTGCGACACACATTTTGTGCACAAGGCATGGCACGACACTTCCGACACCATCAAGAAAATCCACTACCCAATGCTGGCAGATCCCACCGGCGCACTTGCCCGTGACTTCGATGTGATGATTGAAGCAGTAGGCCTTGCAGAGCGTGGCACATTTATTGTGAATCCCGAAGGCGAGATTGTTTCTTACGAAGTGCTTGCAGGCAACGTTGGCCGTAATGCAGACGAGCTTTTCCGCAGAGTGCAGGCGTTACAGTTTGTTGCAAGCCACGGCGACGAAGTTTGCCCGGCAAAATGGACACCCGGCGCAGAGACCTTAAAACCCAGCCTAGACTTGGTTGGCCAACTGTAATTATATCTCCTTCTTAATTATATCTACCAAAAAACCCCTCATCTGAAAACGATGAGGGGTTTTGTTGATGTCACAGCTCGTATTTTATGTTGTCAAAAATCTTAGGACGGCCGGGAAAGTACTATAGTGTCACTCGATGTGTTTTGGCACGCCCCTGCACATCCCGATTACTATAGTCAAACAACACAGCACACTCTTTTTCTTCGGGTTTTTCATGCACACACGGCATCTCAAACGGAAACACCTCTATATGCAGCTGTTTCAAAAGCTGTTTTGCTTCATTTCCTTCAAAACTCGGCAGATACCTTTTAATGTTCTCCTGATTTTGATAAAACTTAAGCACACGGCTACGATGCGGCCTGCTTCCGTCCACATTTATCCAGCTTGGCATACTGCGTGGTTTTTCATGCAGCGCCATGTCATACCGACACATCCACTCCATTTTTTCGCTCAGCATCCCTGTTTGCATCTTTGCAAACTCTCCCAAAAGCTGATACTGCCCCACTTTCGATAGCGGCCGTTGAAAATATCCGTTTTGCCTGTAAAACCGGGCCAACTTATCCCAAAAACTAAACAAATCATCGAACTTTTCTTGCATATACGCCACTGTATGCGTGAAGCGTCCGCTGTTGTAATAAAGCTCGGTCATACACTCCACATCTTTCAGCCGACACAACTGCTCGTACGAAATCCACTTGGTGCTCAGCACTTCAAACGGTGCTTTTTCACGATACACCAGCTGATATTCCTTGGCTTTTTGTTCCATCTCGCTACCGGCAAGCACCTTCAAAAATCCCAGCTGTAGCTGGTGTGGGTTTTGCTGTGCCACTTCGTTGAACGAGCGCACAAACGCGTCATAATCCTCATGCGGCAGGCCTGCTATCAGGTCCAAATGCAGATGAATGTTTTTATTTTCTTTCAGCCGCCTCACGTTTTCAAACAGCTTTTTTTGGTCTTTAGGCCGATGAATTTCCTCTATAGTCTCCTCGTTTGTGCTCTGCACACCTATCTCAAACTGAAACAGTCCTTTGCGCACCTTTGCAAGAAAAGAAAGGCTTTCCTCGCTCAAGGCATGCCCCATCATTTCAAAATGAAACCCCGTCTCGCCGTTATCATTTTCGGCCAAAAACTTCCATATGTCCAGCGCACGCTTTTCGTCGCAGTTAAACGTCCTGTCCACAAACTTCACCATATGCACCTTAGCGTTCAAAAACATCGCCAGTTCGTTTTTTACTTTGCCAAGACTCTTATACCTCACCGCTTCGTTTGCGCCCGACAAGCAGTAGCTACACCTGTATGGACACCCACGCATACTTTCGTAGTACATGGTTTTATGCTTTATCTCGCAAAGGTCATCATACGCAAACGGCAAGCCCTCTATATTCGGCAAAATAGGCGCTTTATCACACTTTATTTCGCCTTCATTGCGCCAATACCCCGGTATTTTATCTGCATTTTCACCGCTGTGTATAGAATTTATATAATGCAGGATATTTTCTTCCCCTTCGCCTTGCATCACGCCGTCAAAAAATGCATATCTACACAAAAACTCGGCAGGATGCGCGTCTGCCTGTGGCCCGCCTGCCACCAGCCTTGCCAAGGGTTTCACCGCACGCAAATCACGCCCCAGCTCACACATCATGTCGACGTTCCAAATATAGCACGAAAAAAAGTACACGTCGCCATTTTCTTCATACAGGCTACGCAGAACTTCTTCGCTTTTATGGTTTATGGTGTATTCCAGCAACTTCACATCTACCCCATGCGCCGTTTTTGCCACTGCGGCAAGGCTACGTGCGGCAAGGTTGGTGTGCATATACTGTGCACCCAGCGCCAAAAATACCAGTTTCATTTTTCCACCTTTGTCGCGTATACAGATAAAAAAAACAGCACTTCTCCAGTGCCGCAAAATTCAAATGCGTATTTTAAGTATTATATCAAATATGCAGAAATATCCTGCAAAAAGCCTTCTGTTAAAGCCTCATCGTCCTCATGCATTTGCAAAGTAATCACATTTGCCAAGTTCAAGCTGAAAATCCCAAGAATACTCTTCGCATCCACAACATACTCGTCTGCTTTCAGTTCAATGTTAAACGGTGCCTTTGTCGCAGCCGACACAAACAACTTCACATCATCAATACTATTCATCTTAATTTTCTTTTCTATCACTATATACCACCTCCTACTGTAGTCTCTTATAAAAAATCACATATCCCAAAATGAGTAATTTTTATTTCTTACTATATAATAATACCAATTATTTCAAAAAAATCAAGGATGTTTTTACATTATATTATTACAAATTTAATTTTTTATACAAATTCCATGGTTGCGCAATGCTTCCTTGTTAATTTATAATTATATTATACATTATATTAAACTAGCATAAAAAGGGCTATCGAATATGAAGCAAGTCATAAGGCATGTGTTTTTTCCTTTTATGATCTTGATGTTTTTGTTTATTCTTGTGTTATTTTGTTTGCTTTTCGGCTGGCTTGGCTTACCACTGGGCATATTTTTTGTGTTTTGTTTGGTATGCCTGTTCAGTTTTGTCATGCTACATTTCAGCCTTTGGCGGCCAAAAGGCAGATATACCCGTCCTCGGTTCCATGCACGCTTTCGGCGCAAAAAAATATCCGCCATGAAAAGCTTTGTTTTACAAAAAAGAAAGCTTATTTCTCATTTAGATCCAAAAGATGTATTCATTACATCAAAAGATGGCCTGCGCCTGCACGGCATTTATCTGCCCTCGAAAAACAAAGACGAAACCCGCTGTGTTCTTTTGGCTCATGGCTACAGCTGGCAAGCTTTGCAAATGGTGGAATACGCCTTGTGGTGGCGGGAAACTTACGGCGTGAATGTTTTAATGCCCGACGCACGCGCCCACGGCGAAAGTGAGGGCAGGTACATCGGCATGGGCTGGCCGGAACGCTTTGACATACACCAGTGGTGCGAGTGGCTGACGTCCCTACATGGAGAAAACTGCAAAATCGCCCTACACGGCATTTCCATGGGCGGCGCCACTTGTGTGCTTGCCGCCGGCGAGGACCCTGCGCCGCAGGTGAAGCTTTTAATAGAAGACTGCTGTTTCAGCAACGCATACGAAGAGCTCGCCTTTCAGCTTTCAAACGATTTCGGCTTACCAGGCTTTCCTTTTTTACCTTTGGCCGATATTTTCTGTAGTGTTTGCGCAGGGTACCGCCTTTCAGATGTCCGTGTAGACAAAAAAGCCGAAAACATCCACATCCCCACCATTATCATCCACGGCCTACGTGACACATTTGTTCCTCCACACATGGCAAAATGCATATATGACGCTGTTGCATGCAAGGAAAAAAAGCTGATTTTGGTCGAAGACGCCGAGCATATCGAAGCTTTTTGGAAAGATCCCGACGGCGATATCAAAAGTGCCATTAAAGAATATATGTTATGTCATTTACCGCTATAGAATTTTAATGTTTTTTTATTATATATTTTCTTGACATATTCATGTGATATAGTTATTATAATAACGGTACAATTTTAGCAGTTTTCTACATATTTTTAACGTTAATTTATACTAGATATCAAAATTTAGGAGGCACATCCAATGAAGAACCTGAAAGTAAGCCTAAAACTGGCAATTTCTTTTGGCTTAGTCCTTGCGATTTTCGTTTTAGCCATCTTTTTCTCTGTCATTAGTTTAGACGGTATCCGAGCTGACCTTAACAGCTACTACGAAGGCCCCTATGTTACCAGGGCGCTGTCTATAGAGGCTCTAAGCCTTTTTGAAGAACAGCAAAAAGGCATGCTTCAGGCCATAGCTTATCCCGAGATAGCTGACAAAGAGATGGCCTTTGCCGACATTGCTGCCACCGACACCGACATATTAGAGCATTTAACGGCCATCCAAGCAGGTGTGGCATCCTCAGAAGAAGCCACTGCGCTGGCTAACGATCTGATGGATATATACACCACTGTATCCACCCATTCTGAAACTGTGGGAAATATGGCTTTTGCAGGCCAAACAGATGAAGCCCTCACATATCTTGCCGAAAACAGCACCCCGCTGTGGGAAGAAGCCGAGGCAAAGTCTGACGAGCTGATAGCACTTTTGGGCAACCGTAGCACCGAGCTAGTCAAAGCCACAGACCTCTCGGCACAATACATGGGGCTTTTAATGATTATTTTAGGCGCTGTGAGCGTGGCTATCGGTGTTGTGATGTGCATCATCACTGTCAAAAACATCACCAAGCCTTTACGTGAGATTGAAACCGTTGCCAAAGAAATAGTAAGCGGTAACATTGACGTTGAAATCACATACCAGTCCAAAGACGAAATGGGTAGCTTGTCCGATAGTATTCGCGCCCTCACCTATCGTATTTCTTCCATCATTGGCGACTTGAACGGTGGCCTTAAAGCACTTAGTGATGGCGACTTCACCGCCGAGTCTCAGCTGTCTCTTGACGATTATCCCGGCGGGTTCCTTTCTCTTCGTCAAAACATGGAAGCCACTATTTTGAAACTGTCCGACACCATCCACAGCATCAGTAATGTTTCCGATCAAGTGGCCACCGGTTCCGAACAAGTGGCAAACGGCTCGCAGTCTTTGGCTCAGGGTTCTACCGAGCAAGCCTCCAGCATCGAAGAGCTTTCCGCCACCATCGCCGAGGTTGCCGACAAGGTAAGCACCAACTCTGTTTTGTCAAACTCCACCTCTGAGGCCATCTCAAACACCGGCGCAAGAATCCAAGAGTGCAACACACAAATGGAACAGCTTAATGCCGCAATGGGCGAGATCAAAACATCTTCACAAGACATCAGCAAAATCATCAAGACCATTGACGATATTGCTTTCCAAACAAACATCCTTGCTTTGAATGCTGCTGTAGAGGCTGCGCGTGCAGGCACCGCCGGTAAAGGCTTTGCTGTGGTTGCCGAAGAAGTACGAAACCTCGCCAGCAAGTCTGCCGAGGCCGCCAGCAATACCAACGTGCTTATCGGCAACTCTATCCAGTCTGTAAACAACGGCACTGCTCTGGCAGAAGAAACTGCTCAGTCGCTGGCCACCATAGTGGAAAGCACCGAAACTATTGTAGATTCCATCACACAAATTGCCACCGCCACAGACGAGCAAACCAAGGCTCTGAACCAAATCAGCGATGGCATCGGCCAAATCTCCGGCGTAGTTCAGGCAAACTCTGCCACATCTGAAGAAAGCGCCGCCGTCAGCGAAGAGATGTCGGGCCAAGCAGGCATCTTGAAAGGCCTTGTTGGTCAGTTCAAGCTGCGTGGCGTCTCAAGACCTATCGCCATAGAGGCCGCCTCACACACTCCGTATATCGACAACAACTTTACAGAGCCTGCGCCTACAGTGCAGCCTGAGTCCTCTATTCCAATTCCTTCCATTCCGGTTGCAAACCCTAACGACATTATTTTCTAATAATAAACCTAAACAAACGCACCCTTTTACCTTGGTAAAGGGGTGCATTTTCCTTACATCCGTGGCCATACAGACGTCAAAAATCAACGAATACGAGGTCATTCATAAGATGTTTGAAATTCATTACACACTTACTGACAATGATTATTTAAACTTCAATAAACACCATGCTCTAATGTCTCCCAGCGGAAAAAAACAACTACTTCTATATAGGTGGATAGCTCCCATTTTTCTAGTTGTGATTTCTTCACTTATTACCGTGGTCACAAAAGACGTTTCGTCTATACTGCCGCTCATACTATTTACCATTGTTTTCTCAACCTTTTGGATAATCTTTTCCAAAAGATCTTTTCTGAAATCCGTCGAAAAAAACATCAGAAATATACAAAAAGAAGGTAATTTGCCCTATTCACCACAAGGCACACTTATTTTTGACGATAACTTCATAAATGATGTAAACTCTATAACCGAGAGTAAAACTCCATATACAAGTATAAAAAAAATATACACCACAGATAATGCAATATACGTCTATTTCAATTCTGTGCAAGCATATATCATCCCCACTACCTGCTTTGCTACCCAAGCGGAAATACAAACTTTTGTCTCATTCATCACCTCAAAAGCACCCGTCACCTAACATCACTTTCCTTCATATATTAAGTCAAGATAAACAAAAGCTCCCACCTATTTAAAGGTTGGGAGCTTTTATTTATGCTATGTTTTACTCGTACTCCACTACGTCCACAAGATGCTCCAGTAGTTTTGCTTGTTCTTCCATGCCTTTCACGCTTTGGCTGGCGGCCACAATCGGTATCCATTTTTCCACGTATTGGCGTGCAGTATCGCTTTTACTGCAGAACAGTTTCATATACTTTTCGCCCAGATCTTTTTTGCCTTCAAGATAGAAAAGCAGATATGTTCTTGCCACGTCGGCCGAGGCGTTGCCCTGTGTCACGTGCGACCAGTCGATAACATGATAGTCGCCGTTTGCATCAATAATAATATTCTCAGGGTTGAAGTCACCATGGCAGATTTTTTTATGCCTTGGCATAGACTCAAGGCGCATCATCAGCTCATACCGTATGGTGGCGTCAAACGCCGTCTGTGAGATTTTCATGCTCATTTTGTCGATCAGCTTGTTCAGCAGTGGCTCACTTTTTGCGTGTATAGACATCTGTATATCCACGAACAACGACAGGTACTCATCCATCTTATCGGGATTTTTCTCCATCAAAGCGGCCAGTGTTTCGCCTTCGATAAACTTGCTGACAATCGCCCATTTACCGTCGATTTTCTTCACTTCCACAAGATGCGGAACTTTAATGCCTGCTTCAATAACCCTTGCTTGGTTCAGAGACTCGTTCAAAATAGCCGAAGTTTTAAAGCTTTCATCAAACATTTTAATGATATTATCGCCGTCACGATAGATGGTTTTATTCTTACGTTTTGCAATGATATCCATTATTTAGCCTCCTTTTTTCCATGGTATACACGAATATACATCTCACGCATTTCGCTCATCAGCGGGTAGCGTGGGTTTGCGCCGGTGCACTGGTCGTCAAACGCCTGCTCTACCATCTCGTCCAGGCGATCCATAAAGTCTTTTTCATCTATGCCATAGTCTTTAATGCACGGTTTGATATCCAGTTTTGCTTTCAGTTTGTCAATTTCATCTATCAGCTTTTGGCAAAGTTCTTTGTCGTCTTTGCCTCTCAGGCCGATAAAGGACGCAAGCTCGGCATATCTTTCGGCTGCATGCGGATATTTATACTGCGAGAACGCACCCATTTTTGTGGGACAATCGTCCATGTTAAACTTGATAACTTCGCAAATCAA
Organism: uncultured Oscillospiraceae bacterium; assembly: GCA_964370165.1. Lineage (GTDB taxonomy): Bacteria > Bacillota > Clostridia > Oscillospirales > Ruminococcaceae > JAAYCI01. The sequence goes on along the minus strand of CAYJIG010000062.1, from coordinate 3,353 downwards.
AAGTGCATTTGCTATGCCGTGAGGCAGGTGATGGAAGGCGCCCAGCTTGTGAGCCATGGAGTGGCATATTCCAAGGAATGCGTTTGCGAACGCCATGCCTGCCAAGGCGGAAGCATCTGCCATTTTCTCACGTGCCAACGGGTCGGCTGCGCCGTTCGCGTATGCCGAGGGCAAGTTTTCAAACACCAGCTTTGTGGCTTTCAACGCAAAGCCGTCGGTGTATTCGCTGGCCAGCATGGAAGCATACGCTTCAAGGGAGTGTGTCAAAACGTCTATACCGGAGGCGGCCGTCAGCGATTTCGGCATATGCATCATCAAATCGGCGTCCACAATAGCCATAGACGGCATCAGCTCATAGTCGGCCAAAGGATATTTCACCCCTGTGGTCTCGTCGGTGATAACGGCGAACGGTGTCGCCTCACTGCCTGTACCTGCCGTGGTGGGAATAGCCACAAAGTTTGCCTTCGCGCCAAGTTTCGGGAAGCCTTGGATACGTTTTCTAATATCCATAAAGCGCATGGCAAGATCATAAAAGTCAGCATCGGGATGCTCATACAACGTCCACATAATTTTTGCGGCGTCCATTGCGCTACCACCACCAAAAGCTATGATGCAATCAGGCTCAAAGCTTTGCATAGCGTCTGCGCCTTTTTTTGCGCAATCCAATGTGGGGTCAGGCTCCACTTCATAGAATGTTGTGTGCGAGATATTCATGCCGTCAAGCAGCTCTTCCACCACTTTAGAGTTGCCGTTTTTATAAAGAAACTCATCGGTAACAATAAACACACGTTTTTTATCATACACATCTTTCAGCTCTTGCATAGCAATGGCCAAAGAGCCTCTTTTAAAGTATACTTTTTCCGGGGTACGCAACCACAACATGTTTTCTCTCCTCTCGGCAACGGTTTTTGTGTTGATAAGATGTTTCACGCCAACATTTTCCGAAACGGAGTTGCCGCCGTAAGATCCACATCCAAGCGTCAAGGAAGGTGCCAATGCAAAGTTGTAAAGATCGCCTATACCGCCGTGAGCCGCCGGTGTATTTATCACAATACGGCATGCTTTCATGGTATTTTCAAACGTTGTAAGGTCTTCTTTAGCTGTAGCTGTGTCGATAAACATAGACGCTGTGTGTCCGTATCCACCGTCTTTTACCAGCGTGTCTGCTTTTTCCACAGCTTCTTCAAACTTCGTGTATTTATACATTGCCAACACCGGCGAAAGCTTCTCGTGTGCAAACTCTTCCGAGATATCAACGCTGGTAACTTCACCAATCAGTATCTTGGTTTTTTCAGGCACATCCACTCCGGCAAGCTTTGCAATAGTATGCGCTGTCTGGCCCACGATTTTTGCGTTCAGCGCGCCGTTGATGATAATAGTCTTGCGCACTTTTTCTATTTCTTTCGGCTTTAGGATATAACACCCGCTTTTAACAAACTCGTCTTTCACTTCGGCGTATATGCTTTTGTCCACAATCACAGACTGTTCGCTGGCACATATCATGCCGTTATCGAAGGTTTTGGAGACAACAACCGAGGCCACCGCCATTTTCACATCGCATGTTTTATGGAATATTGCCGGCACGTTACCTGCGCCAACACCAATTGCCGGCTTGCCCGAAGAATAAGCACTACGCACCATTCCGGGTCCGCCTGTGGCCAATATCATGTCGGTATTTTTCATCACTTCGTTTGTCAGCTCCAAAGACGGCGCGTCAATCCAGCCGATGATTTCTTCAGGTGCGCCTGCTTTCACCGCTGCATCAAGCACGGTTTTAGCGGCTGCAATGGTACAGTTTTTCGCCTTTGGGTGCGGACTAAAGATGATGCCGTTACGTGTTTTCAGGGCTATCAGCGCCTTAAAAATAGCAGTAGATGTAGGGTTAGTAGTGGGTATAACGGCCGCAATCACGCCAATAGGCTCAGCAATCACCCTTGTGCCAAACGCGTCATCACGAGATATCACCCCGCACGTTTTTGTGTCTTTATACTTATTATATATATACTCTGCGGCATAGTGGTTTTTAATCACCTTGTCTTCCACCACGCCCATGCCTGTTTCCGCCACGGCCATTTTTGCAAGCGGAATCCGCTGGGTGTTTGCCGCTGTTGCCGCCGCTTTAAATATCTCATTCACTTTTTCTTGCGAATATGTGGCAAACAACTCCTGAGCCTTTCTCACTGCGGCAATCTTCGCTACCAAATCGTCCACTGTCTCTACTTTACACACTTTTGCTTCGTCCATACTATACCTCTTCCTTTCCATAGTTCATATCTCTGTGTTATACACAAATTCTCTTCCGTTTCAGCTGGTAAAAAGCCGTTAAATTCTAATCGTTAAAAATTTAACATATACGCTTTATAGAACTATGCCACACTTTCAATCATTTGTCAATACTTCTTTGTGAAATTTTTATCAAAATACTTTTTCTTATGAATGTTCACTTATTCACACGCGATATTCGTAGTCAAATTATGCATTTATACCATAAAAAAACATCCCCTGTCTTCTTGATTTATACGCTTTCAAAACTTGTCATATTTGTGATATAATATTATAGTATCATAAGAAAAACATCTATATAGTGTACTTTCATTAATAAACAATGAACAAGGTAGTAAAAAACATCCGAGGTGCGTCATGAAATCAATTTTTATCATCATTATATTTATTGTCATACTCGCTTTGATAGTTTTGACTGCTTTTTTCATCTTCAACATAGTGAAAAAGCCGTCTGCTGTTTCAGCATCGCAAATAGAAATGCCCGATAGCACCACCGGCGAGTTTCGTGCTTTTTCTTTCAACAACTCATACAAAAACGATATGGACGAAGGCCTTGGCGATAGCCGATATTATTATCTGTCTTCCGGCAAAGTTGTTTTAGAGCTTTGGGGATACGCAAGCGAGGATGTCATCGACAAAGAAACCAAAATAAGCCCTGAAGAATTCGAAATATTGAAAAGTGATATTTTAGGCTGGATTGAAAAGTATGATATTTCAGGTTTGGCAAGTAGCGAGGCCGCCACCACGCCACAAGATGAAGAGTTCGCCACAGATGTGCACTCGTCGTTTTCGATAACAATATATTACAGCAATGCCGATGATGTTATTTTAACCGCATTTCCCAATGAATATAATGAAATGTTGTCGGATTTAGACGAGATTTTTTCAGATTACAAGTAGCCACACTTTGAGCCACATCACACTATCAAAAAACCGCCTTTTCAGGCGGTCTTTTTTTTTAAAATCACTATTATATAAAAAAAACACCGAGCTTCACTCGGTGCCCGATTGGGTCCAGCGTACCCAAGGGGGCATACTATCACGCTGCTGGAGCAGGCGATGGGAATCCT
>CAYJIG010000061.1:0-12490 GCA_964370165.1 uncultured Oscillospiraceae bacterium | reverse complement strand
AAGTCCGACTACAATATAATCCGTGGTAGCTCAGTCGGTATCTAGAGATTCTTCGTTTTTCGAAAAAACGTTAGAAGCTCTCAAGTCCGACTACAATATAATCCTCAATAGCTCAGTCGGTAGAGCATGCGGCTGTTAACCGCAGGGTCGTTGGTTCAAGTCCAACTTGGGGAGCCATTAATACACTGAAATCGATTTTTATTGGTTTCAGTGTATTTTTTTTGTTTACCTATGGACGAGAATGGGAATGAATGTTAAAATATAATTAACCAATCAAGATTATTTTGTGAACAACATAAAATGATTTAAAGCTCGAGTAGTGTAATATTTTTTCAGAAGGGGTTAATTATGAAAAGATCAGAAATAAACAACGCTATAAAATATATGGAAAATTTGATAAACGAATACAAATTTGCACTTCCGCCGTTTTGCAATTTCACTCCGGAAGAATGGGCGAATAAAAGCAGTGAATATGATGAAATTCGTGATAACATGCTGGGATGGGATATTACCGACTACGGACTTGGTGACTTTGAAAAAACAGGATTTGCGCTGATCACCATTAGGAACGGCAACCTGAAAAACCCAAAATACAAAAAATCTTATGCGGAAAAGCTACTGATGCTAAAAGAAGGCCAGCACTCTCCGATGCACTTTCATTGGAGCAAGAGCGAAGATATTATAAATCGTGGTGGAGGCACGCTTATCATTCATGTGTACAACGATGATGACGGCGAGCTGGGCACAGACGATGTGTTGGTGAACACAGACGGCCGAAGCTATTATGTGAAAGCTGGTACCGGAGTGGAGCTGTGTCCGGGTGAAAGCATAACTTTATGGCCGCATCAATATCACGATTTTGATGTGAAGGAAGGAACAGGAGATGTGCTTATTGGTGAGGTAAGCATGTGTAACGATGACAACACCGACAACAGGTTTCACGAAGGTGTAGGAAGATTCCCCAGCATTGAAGAGGACGAGCCACCTTATCGTTTACTTTGTAATGAATATCCACCGGCACCGTAAGTGAAAATATCAAACGACGACAATACAATTGTAAATGTTTTGAAATATATATAAGGATATTAGGTGAGTATGACTTCAAATAAAAGTCCAAAATATGCAGGGTACTTTGAAGTTGTTTTTGATATTGCTTATTTGACCAGCCTGGTTGTAATAGCTGTATATATGATGGTGAATGCTCAAAATGCGATTACATATTGGTGGGTGGCAGTCACCATGACTTTGTGTATGGGGGATACAGTTCATTTGTTTCCACGTATGTCTTTTTTGATATCAAGAAAAGACAAGTATATTCCACTGATGAATATTGGCAAGCAGGTCACATCCATCACAATGACGGTGTTTTATGTGATGATTTGGTATGTTGGGTGTATGTATTTGGGGCAGATGAATGTGGCTGTAGCAAGCGTGGTAATTGTGATGGCTATGGTGAGGATAATAATGTGCCTTATGCCACAAAACAACTGGAAAAACCCATCGAAGGATAATAAGTTTAATATATACAGAAACATTCCTTTTGTGATTTTAGGGCTTGTTGTAGCTGTGTTTTTTGCAGTATACAGGCAAGATTTGCCGCAGTCGTTTGAATGGATGTGGCTAGCTATTATTATCAGCTTTTTGTTTTATATCCCTGTTGTGTTGTTTTATCAGAAATACCCTATGGTCGGAATGCTGATGCTGCCGAAAACATGTATGTATGTGTGGATGGTATGCATGGGTATCAATGTGTAAGTTATCAAAAAAATAAAACAAGGGCTGTGACATTACGGTGTCACGGCCCTTATTTTGCAGTAAAGATATTAATGAATTTTTAGAAATTCGCGTAATTCTTGTGTTTTTGGGTCTTGTAAAAGAGAAACATCTCCATGTTCTAGAATCTTGCCGTCTTTCATAAATATGATGTAATCGGCGAAACTTTTCAAAAAAGAGATTTCATGAGTGACAAAAATAAAATTACGTCCGTCATTTTTAAGCTGGGTGACTGCTTTTAATACCTCGTCTGTCAATATTGGGTCAAGCGCCGCTGTGGGCTCGTCCAAAAAAACAAACTCAGGATCAGTGGCGAGTGCTCTGGCGATAGATCCCCTTTGCGCCTGACCACCGGACACTTCATGAGGTTTTTTATCTGCCTCGGGTTCGATAAACAACATTTTTAAAAGCTCGTCCGCCTTTGCATTTGCTTTTACTTTGTCATATTTTTTGATTTTGTGTAAAATCAATGTGATATTTTTTTTCAAAGTTAAATGCGGAAACAAATTGTGCTTTTGGAAAACAATGGCTATTTTGTTCAAGAAAGTAGAATTGTCGTTTATGGGGGAAAGCCCGTTTATGGTGATTTCGCCACTGTCGGGGATTTCAATACCGGAAAGCTGACGAAGTAATGTAGATTTTCCACATCCGGACTCGCCTATAATACCGATGGAGCTACAATTTTTTGCGCTGAAATCAATGTCGTTTAAAATAACTTCTCCGCCATATGATTTAGTGAGACTTCGAATATCAATATCCATTATGTTGTCACCTTCTTTCCGATGTGTTTTGCGATTAAAGATAGCGGAATGGTGACGGTCAAATACATCAACCACATCACATAGTACCCTTCGATAAAGGCGAAGTTTCGCTGGGCGATAACAGTGATGACGTATGTTATTTCAGTGATGGAAATGATATTTAGCAAAGACGAACTTTTAATGGCGCTTGAAAGATTGTTGATAAGAGAAGGAATAAACGGCTTTATCATTTGGGGGATGATGATATATATATACCTTTGATACCATTTAAACTGATACAAGTCCATAACGGTATACTGGTCGGCATCCACCACGGCTGCGGTGGTTTCATATGCGTTGGCAATATATGGGCCGTTGTACAGCACCAGCGCAAAAATCCCCAGCACAAGTTTGTCGTTATAATTTATTACAGCGCCAAACACATAAACAATAAGAAATATCATTACAAGCAAAGGTGTGCCCATTATGATTTCGTTGAAGACATTAGAAAAAGCACGCAAAATGACGATTTTTGAGCGCATCATCATGAAAAGAATGAAGCCCAGCACAAGAGAAAACAACAACGTGAGAACGCTGACATAAATTGTGCCGAAAAAGGCTTCTACTAATAAATTGCCATGCTGAAGAATCATGTCGTATTGCGGCTCGGTACTTGTGGAATAAAAAAGTGCAAAGTAAATGCCAATGACAAAAAGTAAAATAACAAGCACGTACTGTATGACGACAATTTTTTTCTTCATATTATTAGGTCCATTCGTCCGGCTTTTGAACAATATAATCTAGGCCAAATTCGTCGTTTTGTAAAAATTCAGAGATTATGATGTCATATTCTTCCCTGATTTGATCAAATAATCCACCTTCTTCATACATGGTAGCAATGAACTCATTGGATTTTTCAAGCATTTCGGTATCGCCCTTTGCCACAACAAAGCTGGAGCCTGACCAGTTACCAATGTTGCTGTATACAATGGTGGTTTCTTTGTTTTCTGCATGGAATTGATGCACTTCATTTGAAGCGACAAGAGCGGTGGACTGTCCGTTGGACACTTCAAGGATACCCAGGCCAATTTCGGTGACTTCTACTACTTCGGCGCCGTATTCCTGCGGGACAAGCACACCAAATGTTCCGGATAAGCCGACGAAGCTTTGGCCGGTAAGGTTGAAAAATTCTTCAGGGGGCATGTCGTCGGTGATATTGTTTGCCTCGGCAAATTCCTTGTTCACAAGTGCAAGAGACTGAGTGTATCTGTATGTGTCGGAAAAATCGGCGTTTTGTGCACGTTCTTCAGTTTCGGCCATGTCGGGGATTAATATGTCCACATCACCTGTTTGTAAAGCCGGAATCAGCAAAGAGAAATCAGTGTTTACAATTTCAAGCTCCATGCCCATATATTCTGCAAATGCTTCGGCAATTAAAGGCTCAAGCCCGGTAGGATCGCCATTGTCGTCTATATACGAAAAAGGAGGAAATTTCAAATCCATCCCAACACGTAATACTTCTTTATCGGTATCGGCCTCTGCGGTTGCCTCTGATTGTGAAGCTGTGGATGTTTCTGATTGTGAAGCTGCGGGTGCAGCACAAGCGCTAAATAATAGGGCGAATACTAGCAACGTGCTTAGAAATAAAATAGATTTTTTCATGGGATTTTTACCTCTTTTCGTTGAGTTCATAATTAAGATTGTTTACATATATGTTAATATTATATGTCTATGCTGTGAATTTGTAAAGCAAACACAATAAGACGTTGCCTACATCATAAAGAATATATTAAAATAAAGCTTATGAGAAATATGTATTAAAAAGTTGTTTATAATAAAAAAATGGGAAATATATAACTTTGCAATGAAGAAGTAAATGTGAGATAATAAATAAAAAGAATAAAGGTTATGCAGAATGTTGTTAATAGGCTAAAAGGAGGAAAATCAAAGTGAAGTGTCCGTATTGTGGTACCAGCAACTCAAAGGTGATAGACTCACGTCCGGCAGATGACTCGGCACGTATCCGTCGCAGGCGTGAATGCTTAGAATGCGAAAAACGATTCACTACATATGAGATTGTGGAAACTGTTCCACTGATGGTGGTGAAAAAAGACAAAAGCAGGGAAGCGTTTGACCGAGAAAAACTGCTACAAGGCTTGCTACGTGCCGGATATAAAAGGCCTATTTCCTATCGTGTGATGGAAGATATGGTAAATAATATCGAGCAAAAACTGCTGAGCAATTACGAAAAAGAAATAACATCTATGCAAATAGGCGAGCTTGCCATGAAAGAACTTCAGCAGGTGGATGAAGTGGCTTATGTGAGGTTTGCTTCAGTATATCGTCAGTTTAGTGACGTAAACACATTTATGGACGAGCTGAAAGATTTGCTGAATAGGCAAGATTTGACAAATAATCGCTGAGCAGAATAGATGCTTTGCAAAGTGAAATGTTGTGTATAGTACACTCTCAAAAACAATAGAATTTATTGAAAAACTGTAGCATATGTGATATTGTATAGTTGTATGAATGAAAAAACAAGTACGATAGTTTTTGGTACTACTATCAAATATGCTACTGTGAATTCTGATGGGAGCGAATTATGAAAGAAGATTTGTTTGGAAAATGTCCATATCTTACTGTGCAAAAATTACTGTCGGGAAAATGGTCTATTTACATTTTGCTATTGCTGTCTGAAAACCCACTGAGGTTTAACGAGATGCAAAGAAGGATGCCGGAAGAGATGACACACACATCTCTTTCACGGCAGCTGAAAATGCTGGAGCAGTCGGGCTTGGTGGAGAGAATAGACTATCAGCAGGTTCCGCCGAAAGTGGAATATATATTAAGTCCCATCGGCAGGCAGTTTACGCCTGTATTAGATGCAATGTGCGATTGGGGCAAGAAATATATAGAATATAAAAATAACCATAAAGAATAAAGCAGATGAACGATGATTTGAATATTGGTATAATAGGCTATAAATGAACGAGAAATAATAGAAGTGGTGGTATATATGATAGATATCATTGATATGAAGACTATGTCTTTGGAGGACTTGGCAAAAGAAAACAGGGAAGATGCTCCGGACGTAAGTGTGGCTGTTGGCGAGATTTTACAAGCGGTGAAACAGGGGGGAGATCCTATTGTGATGGGATATACCCAGAAGTTTGACGGCGTGATTTTGAATGACATGAAAGTGAGCCAAGAAGAGATAGATGAAGCCGAAAAAGAAGTGGGCGAAGAGTTTTTGTCGATACTTCGTAAGGCGGCCGAAAATATACATGCGTATCATCAAAAGCAGGTGAGGCAAGGCTTTGTGATGGCAGATAAGCCCGGCGTGGTGATGGGTCAGCGCATTATACCGCTACAAAAAGTGGGGCTTTACGTGCCCGGTGGCACGGCGGCATATCCCAGCACGGTGTTAATGGACGCAATTCCCGCAAAAATTGCAGGAGTGGAGCAGGTGGTTATGGTGACGCCGCCAAGTGAAGATGGGCGAGTGCATCCTGCCATATTAGCGGCGGCGTCTGTGGCCGGGGTGAAGGATATCTATAAAGTGGGAGGCGCACAGGCTATAGCGGCGCTGTGCTACGGCACAAAAAGCATTCCACGCGTGGATAAAATTGTAGGGCCGGGAAACTTATATGTTGCCACGGCTAAAAAGATGGTATATGGCATGGTGGATATCGACATGATAGCCGGACCCAGCGATGTGCTGGTGGTGACGGACGACACGGCAAACCCTGAGTATATTGCCGCCGACATGCTGGCACAAGCAGAGCACGATGTTTTGGCCTCGGCGGTGCTGGTGAGCACCAGTGAAGACGTTGCAAAAAAAGTGCAGGCTGAGCTGGAGCGTCAGATAGAAAACACAGAGCGGAAAGAGATAGCCCGGCAATCGATACTTAATAACGGTAAGATTTTACTGGTGGAAAGTTTGGAAGAAGGGTTGAAGATTGCTAATGAGCTGGCACCGGAGCATCTAGAACTTTGCGTGAAAGACCCATTTGGCGCATTGCCTATGGTGAAAAATGCCGGTAGTGTATTTTTGGGCAATAATACCCCCGAGGCGCTGGGAGATTATTTCGCAGGGCCGAATCATACATTGCCAACTGCCGGCACGGCACGGTTTTATTCGCCACTTTCGGTGGATGACTTTGTGAAAAAAAGCAGTTACTTATATTATTCAGAAGAAGCCCTGCAAGAGGTGGGCGATGATGTGCACTCGTTTGCAACAAAGGAAGGTCTTTTTGCACATGCAAATAGCGTTAAAGTGCGCATGAAGAAAAAATAAACTACAAGTGGTGAATATATGTCACGTTTTTTAAGCGAGCGGCTACAGTCTTTAGAACCGTATACTCCGGGTGAACAGCCCAAGAAAATGAAGCTTATAAAGCTTAATACCAACGAAAACCCCTATCCACCGGCACCGGGTGTGGAAAAAGCTGTGAAGGAAGCGGTAGAAAACCTTAGGCTTTATCCTGACCCGCAAAGTCAAGCACCGACAGAGGCGCTGGCAAAGTTTTTCGGTGTGGAAAGCGAGCAAGTCTTTCTGTGTAACGGTAGCGACGAGGTATTGGCGTTTTGTTTTCAGGCGTTTTGTGATGGTGGGGTGGCTTTTGCCGATATTACATATGGGTTTTATCCAGTGTATGCAGGGCTTTATAACATTAAAGAAACGGTGATACCTTTACGCAAGGACTTTTCTATAGATGTGAAGGACTACTGCGGCATAAACAAGACAGTGGTGCTGGCAAACCCGAATGCACCCACGGGCTTGGCGTTGTCGCTCGGTGATGTGGAAGAAATTTTACAAGCAAACGATAAAAACCTTGTGATAATAGACGAGGCATATGTGGACTTTGGCGCAGAAAGCAGTGTGCCACTACTCAAAAAATATGACAACCTGCTGGTGGTGGGCACGTTTTCAAAGTCGCGGTCCATGGCAGGTGCCAGGGTTGGGTATGCCATTGGCAGCCGTGAGCTGATAGCCGATCTTAACACCGTGAAATATAGCTTTAACCCATATAATCTGAACCGAATGAGTGCGGCAGCGGCAAAAGTTGCTGTAGAGGATAAAGAATATTTTGACGATTGCCGTCAAAAAATCATGGCCACTCGCAAAGAAGTGATGAAAGAACTTTTAGGTATGGGATTTAAGGGTACTGAGAGTAAAACAAACTTCATATTTGTGGAGCATACAAAACACAAAGGCAAAGAAATATACGATGCGTTGCGAGAAAAAAACATACTAGTGCGCAGGTGGGACTTGCCACGTATTGAAAACTATCTTCGAATTACCATTGGGACAAAAGAAGAAATGGATGTTTTTTTGCAGGCTGTGAGAGAAATTGTGGCTAAATAAGCTGACGATATAAAGAAGGGTGGCAGTTTGCTGTATGAGGTCGAATGTTCACACACATTGTACTTTGTGTGATGGAAAAAACACACCAAGAGAAATGATAGAAGCGGCAATAAAGCTGGGATTTAGCGATCTGGGCTTTTCTTCCCATTCACCTACTTGGTTTGAGCCTACCTGCCCAGGCGTAAAAAGTGAGAAAGAATATATAAAAGAAATTCGAGGTTTGCAAAAAGAATACAGAGAAAAAATACACATAGCTTGTGGAATAGAGCAAGATACGCATGTACCTGTTATCGAAAAAGATTATGATTATATAATTGGCTCGAATCATTGTTTGCCGGAAATAGACGGGAAATATATCGCGGTGGATGCCGAGCCGATTATTTTGCAAAATGCGGTAAGGGATATTTATAACGGAAACTCGCACGAGATGATAAGAGACTACTATCAGCTTTTGCTAATGGGTGTTCAGCGTGACAAACCGACGATAGTAGGGCATTTCGATCTGGTGAAAAAGTTTAATCAAAAATGTGATATATTCGCTGAAGATAAAAAGGAATATAAAGATTTCGCACTCCAAATTTTTGATGCGGTGATTGATGTTGTGAAAAGTTATGATGGTATTATAGAAGTGAACACGGGTGCAATATCGCGTGGTTGGCGCACCGACCCGTACCCGTCATTTTTCTTGCTAGAGCATGCCGCGCAAAGAAAAACCCCGATGATAATCACCGGGGACAGTCACTCTAGCGATAGCCTTGACTTTTATTACGACGAGTCTGAAGAACTTTTACGAAAAGCAGGCTTTAATAGCATGATAGTACGATATAAAGGAAAGTTTTGTGAAGTGCCACTATAGAAAATTGGCAATTATTCGATACCACCACAATCTGCAAAGGCTGAAAGCAAATCGTCCATGTTAGGGGACACAGACATCGGCTGTGAGGTTGCGTTGGTGGCGTTCGAGATATCTTTCAGGCCGTTTCCTGTCACGATGCTGACAACAAGGGCATCTGACGGGATTTTTTTATCTGCAACCAGTTTCATTATGCCGGCGGTGGCGGTTACACCTGCAGGCTCGCCAAAAACACCGGTGGTTTTCCCAAGCAGGGCCATAGCCGCTAATATTTCATCGTCGGTGACGTTTACGGTAATACCGTTTGAGCTACGAATGGCGCGCAAAGCTTTTTTGAAGTTGCGTGGTACGCCAACGGCAATACTGTCGGCGATAGTGTTTTCTTCCATCGGCTCAAGAACGTTGTTTTTGGTTTCTATGGCGTTGTTTATAGGGCGACAACCGCTTGCTTGTACGCTGATAAGACGAGGAAGTTTTGAAATGAAACCGGTGTGATATAAATCGCAAAAACCTTTCCATACGCCGGCAATGGTGCATCCATCGCCCACAGATACTGCTACATAGTCGGGAGATTTCCAGTTCAGTTGCTCGGCTATTTCAAACGATACGGTTTTTTTGCCCTCGGAAAGGTAAGGGTTTATGGCGGCGTTGCGGTTATACCATCCAAAGCGGTCAATAGCCTGGGCAGACAGGCGAAAAGTATCTTCGTAGTTACCTTTCACACTGATAACATTCGCACCGAAAATCATCAGCTGAGCAAGCTTTCCTTTGGGGGCTCTTTGCGGAACAAAAATATATGTAGAAAGTCCTTTGGCGGCGGCGTTTCCGGCAAGTGAGGATGCTGCATTTCCTGTAGATGAACAAGCAATGGTGCTGGCGCCTGCTTCAATTGCTTTTACTACAGCCATGGCAGAGGCACGGTCTTTTAAGCTTTGGGTTGGGTTTAGGCCGTCATCTTTTATGTATAGCTGCGAAATACCCAGCTGCGCGCCTAAATTTTTTGCGTGGTATAAAGGTGAGCCACCTACATGGAGGCCGCTTGTGTCGGCGTTTTCTGAAATTGGTAAGAATTCTTTATATCGCCACATTGTGTTGTCGCGACGCTTTGAAATAGTTTTTTTATTTACTTGTGATGAAATGAGATCATAGTCATAAATTACCTCTAAAACACCACCGCAGTCGGTGCAGGTTGTGATGCTGGGATGTGAGTGGTGGTGTTTATCACAGTCTATACACTTTATACCTATAACATGATTCATATGCAGTCTCCTTATTAAGAATTGTGGCGCAGTGAGTCTCTTATTTTACTGTACCATATTTTTACGCTTTGCGACATATTAAATTGACAAGTATATAAAAGTATATGGCAAATAACTGTGATTTAGAGTATAATAAAGGACAAATCAGTAAAACAAACGTTTTCTGGCAGAAAAATGTATTTCGGAGGAACGGGATGAGTTTGCAAAAAAGGCAGCTATTGAAAGTGGCTTTGGGCGTTGTGCTTATTGCGGTTTCGATAATGATTGCTATTGTGATTTTGAACGCTATATCGGCGCAATATCCTGAAAATGCGCTTCCGCAACTAAGCGTGTATTATAGCGGGACTGAAAATAACCTGCAGCTTCCACTGTCTCATGTTCAGCGTGATACATACAGCTGGCAGTTTTTATTCTGGAACAGACAAGGTGGCGGGCAGGACCTTGAAATATGGCGGGAAATTATCCCGGCAGAGTTACAAGGGAATACCCAGTTGGCACTGGGATTTGACATAAGTCCACAAGAAGTACATGTGACACTTTCTTCAAACGAAGGGCCTTTTGAAGAGATAAGCGGAAATTTGCTGGTGCCAAATGTTGTAGGTACGTATGTTTATTGTATTGATGCTAATTTTGGCGAGGGAAAAGATGTGCGGTATTATGTGCGAATTAAGGTACCGTGGTAAAAGCAAAATGCAGCGTGTATGCTGTGCAAGTGGAAGGATAAAAAATGCAATTTGAGTTTGTGGCGCCGTGCTATTTTGGTCTTGAAAAAGCGGCAGTGTTTGATTTTAAGAGGATAGGTGCAAAAGATATTAAAGTGAGTGACGGGCGTATTCGGTTTACGGGTGACGAGCATGTTTTGGCGGCGGCAAACTTGAACAGCCGATGTGCCGAGCGTGTACTTTTACTGTTGGGTAGCTTTCCGGCGAAAACATTCGATCAGCTTTTTGACGGCGTGTCAGAAATCGCATGGGAGGATTATATCCCGAAAACGGCCAAGTTTCCGGTGAAAGGCTCTAGCTTGTCCAGCACGTTGACCAGTGTGCCGGCATGTCAGAGTATTGTAAAAAAAGCAGTGGTGGAGCGCCTGCGTAAGGGGCATAAGGTGCAGTTTTTGCCCGAGCGTGGCAAAGATTATCGTATACGTTTTTCACTGCGCAAAGATATGGCCGAGGTGTTTTTGGATACCAGTGGTGACGGCCTACACAAACGTGGATATAGGCGTGTTGCCGGCGCGGCACCGCTGAAGGAAACGTTGGCGGCCGCCATGGCCGATTTTTGTCGTGTGCGCAGAGAATCTAAAGTGGAAGACCCGTTTTGCGGTAGCGGCACGTTAATCATCGAATCAGCGCTGAAAGCTAAAAATATAGCACCCGGCCTTGGACGGACGTTTGCGGCAGAATACTATGAGTTTTTGCCGGAAAATGTGTTTGAGATGGCACGTGAAAAAGCAAAATCAGAAATAAAACATGATGCAGATTTTATGGGGCTTGGTACAGACATCGATCCGGCTATGGTATCGTTGGCAAGAGCAAACGCGAAACTTGCAGGTGTGGGGGACTGCTGTCAGTTCACGAAAGGTGACGTGGCAGATTACACGCCCAACACCGAGGCGTTGCTTTTGACAAACCCACCATACGGCGAGCGCCTGATGAACATAGAAGATGCGGCGAAATTGGCACTGATACTGGGCAAAGCTGTGAGAAAAAACCCGCCTAAAATGGCAGGTATCATATCCGGCGACACCGAATTTGAAGCACACTTTGGTAAAAAAGCAGATAAACGCAGGAAGGTGTATAATGGCATGTTACCGTGTCAGTTATATATGTATTTTTAGCGTGATGTGAGTTTGAGGGGGATTTCGAATGATCAAGAAACTAGACCATGTTGTTATTACTACGGCACATGTGGATGTGTGCTTGCGGTTTTACGAAAAGCTTGGGTTCACCTCTAAAGTTAGTGAGGGTCGATGCGAGCTTTTTGCAGGCGACTTTAAGATAAACGTGCACACTCTTGGTAGCGAGTTGTCGCCACATGCGCAAAATGTGCAAAGTGGTAGTGCGGATTTTTGTTTTGAGATTGAAGGAGCGGCCCAAAATTTCAAACAAATGCTGGAAGAAAAAGGTGTTGAGATAGAGCAAGGCGTGGTGGCGCGCACCGGCGTTAGAGGGAAAATGAGTTCGGTGTATGTCAGAGATCCTGATGGAAACTTGCTTGAGTTTTCAAGCTATGAAAAATAAAAATATAGTGTAAGTGTGATTTGTATAATAGCCTTGGAGACTGCTCCGAGGCTGTTTTTTTTGAAAAAATTCTAAATTCGCATTGTTTTTACATAATTCTGACGCATTTTATGTGTAAAATTAATAAGCGATTTTTGCGCCTAAGTAAATAGGCTGAATTGAGTGTATTTTAATATAATATATAAAGAAAAGAGATATAAAGATGCTTTCAAAATTGAGTGTGAAAAAACCATATACCGTGTTTGTGGCGGTTATGC